>DAHXNH010000440.1 GCA_027365485.1 Clostridiales bacterium | reverse complement strand
GGGGCGTCCTCTTGGAATCGCATAGGAGCCTGTCCATTAATTCCAGGTTCCTCCCGGATCAACACAACATATACGTATTGTGAACAAATCATAAACATAGATGTTGTGGAAGACGCTGACAAGACTCCAATAAATGGACAGGCTCTTAACTCATTCTTCATGACGAACGCCCGACGAGATGTCCTCGGTTGTCTCCGCCGCAAACACTCTCGGCAAGCCGGCTACGATCTCTACTGTCTCCATGCTGACCCGCACTACCCGCTTAATCAACTCCACGATATATCGAGGATCCTCAGACCATTGATTGGGATCATTGACGATGCCACCGGCTTTGCCTTGCTTGATCAAGTGTTGAATCTCCGATATGTTTCGTCGGAAGTGTTCGACGTTGACCCCCAGATTCCTTTTTTCTAATCGGAGGGCCACCAACGTCTTTGTTGCGCCCGGACCCCGATCCCGACCGTCCAGGCAGCGCATCATCTGTTGGCGCGGCGTGGCCGTACACGTTTGCCCATAGTCTCGACAGAGGTGCCCATGTTTCCGTCATCCCGGGTCATCTCCAGCGGCAGGATAGCGGACGTGCCATACTGGAATCCGGGTAGGATTTCGTGTGGGCGTGCCAGAGTACTCGTACCAACGATGGATAAAATAAGTGTAAAATAAAGGCTAACGATAGAAACAGGGGGAACCCTATGCGGATTATTGACAACGTGAATGCAACCGTCAAAGAGGATTTGGGGAAACAATAACCCCAGGTAGAAAAATTTCGATCGCGGCTGGGTATATCGATCAAACGGTGCCGTTTACGACGGACCCCTAGCTTTAGCTATGGGGGCCAGTGGCACTTGCGGCGTGAGCCGCAAGCGACTTTTGAGTGGAGGCCCTGGCTTTAGCCATGGGGAGGACGTCCACTCGCCGGATGTAGTGCATGGGCAACTGAATTACTATACTCTTTTTTCGGAGGGGATTGGCTTGGGGTCTATTGCGAACGGCCGACCAACTCACCGGACGCTCACCGTAGGACAGAACTGCGGGGACATCCGGGGAGCCGACGGGGTTCACGTACAAATGGCGATTGACTCCCTGAGTGGTGGTCCGGGTGGAGGCACGGTTCAACTGTTGCCTGGCGTCTATACGTTAAATGCTCCTCTTCGGTTGACGTCCCACATCAACCTGGCTGCCGCGCCCGGGTTTTCGGAAAGCGTGATTCTGAAAAAAGGTGTGGTCTACGAAAGCGCGCTGGTCGATGATGCAGACTATGGCGAACGGAGGATCACCGTGGTGAACCCGGAGTTAGTAGAGGTGGGCATGGCCTTGCAGGTTTGTGACGACGATTCCGAAGGATGGCTTGTGAGCACGGCTTGTGTGGTTGACAAAGACGGTTCGACCCTTTGGCTCGATCGACCTCTGGTCTACGATTACCATGCGCATCGCGGCGGAAGGGTATCGTCGGGCACCTCGCTCATTGAAATAGTTGGGGCCGAGGACGTGCACGTGGCTGGCCTGGTGCTGGATGGAAGCGGCGGGCACGCCTTGCTCGATGGCTGCCGGGGAGGGGGGCTCTATATTTATAATTCCCAGTCCATTGAGATAGACTCCGTGGTGGTTCATCACTTTTCGGGCGACGGGTTAAGTTGGCAAATTACCCAGGGCGTGCGCGTGACTCACTGCGATGTGCATCAGTGTACCCACTATGGGTTGCACCCGGGTACCGGAGCCTGGGAAACTGTGGTCCAAGATTGTGACGTGTATGCAAATGGGAGTGACGGTCTTTACCTTTGTTGGCGCGTACAAGGAGGCCATTTTGTCCGAAACACCTTCCGGGAGAACGGGGGATACGGAATCAGTCTTGGCCATAAGGACACGGACAATCGGTTTGAAGACAACGGCATCACGAAAAACGCATCCGGGGGGGTTGGATTTCGTCCCGAGCGTTGGCGAAACGGGGCACACCGAAATCATTTCATGGGTAACAGAATTGTGGGCAATCAGGACTGTGGCATACGAGTGACCGGAGAACACGATGATTTAGATATCGAACAAAACGCGTTTGACGCTGGTGACCCTGCGACGCAGATAAAGGCAATTGTCGGGAAGTATCGTGAATCAGTGCGTCCGTAATGCTAGTGGGTTTGACGGATTGCGTGGAAACTTTCTCATGATAGGGCTACCTGGTGACACGGCTCACACGTTTGGGGTTAGGAGAGGGATGGGTGGCATCGGGCTCGATGCGCCTGCTTACTCCGTTTGTGGAAGGGAGAAGAAACCATGATTTCTGGACTATGGGCCGCCTTGCCCCATATCTATGAGCGATTTTCTCGCGAGACGATCCAACACGCCTTGGAATCTTTGATTCAGCAAGGAGTCAACGGGTTTTTGGTGCTCGGTACGACAGGGCGTGGTCCGGATTTTTGCGTAGACGAACGAAAGGCTTTCCTGGAAACGCTGGTCACACTTACCGATCCAGGGCAAGTAATAGTTGGGGTGTCGGCAAATCCCGCACCGGATGTTCACCAGTTGACCGTCCACGCGTTTGATGTGGGTGTCCGAGGTGTGGCAATCACCCCGCCTTTTTATGGGACGTTTTCCGATAGCGAAATTCAAGAATGGGCGTATGCTGGATTTGGCAAGATTTCAAAGACCGCCCAAGTGTATCTATACAATATTCCCAGCGTTACTCGGAACCGCTGGAATGCGTCGCTCCTAACGGCGATAGACAAGGTGGTGGGCGTCGATGGGATTAAGGACAGCAGCGGCCAGATCGAGGAATTGAACGCGTTCATCGAATGGGCGGAGCCGCGTGCGGTAAGTGTGCTGGTGGGTAACGAGCGATTGGCGACCTACGGGTACTGCGTTGGGGCCAAGGGAATCGTTTCAGGATTGTCATGCGCGTTTCCCGCATTGGTCCGCGATTTGATTCGGGCCAACGAAGCTCACGACTGTGAGTTGGCAGCCCGGTTGCAGAAGAAGGTAAACGCCCGACTGCAATTGTTGCACGCTCAAACCCCACGTGAGAGCGGCGAGACGTTAATTGCTTGGATGCAAGAAAATCAGGTCCTATAGCCGAGGTGGGAGAAACGCACCGATGTCGCCCCTGGTTGTCGTCTAATCTTTACGCATAGGGAGAAATATCCGGCCAGAATGGATCGCACGGTGACGGCGAAAGGGAGCCTGTCATTCGGATTATGGTAGGGAGTGCGTTCTCGGAGGTGTCGCAACCTGGGGGAGATCGCTCATTCGCGGACCCGTGAACACTGCCATCACCCGTACACCCTTACACCGAGGGGGCGGGTGAGGTGGCCATTCGAATTCCTCCGATCTCTTGCACCGGCCCTCCGGCTGCCAGTTTCCCCGATACCCGATGGCGTTCCATCGTTGCAAGACGGACGCCACCAGCATGGCGCCGGTCGGCGACGCCCTTATTATCGCGGAAAGAAGGCTAAAGGATGGTTCGGATAGGCATTATCGGCATTGGAATCATGGGAAGTGAACCTTGTTGTGCCCCATAAGACTATCCTATGATGGGCTTATTGACCTTGGCCATGGTCGATGACAGCAATAAATCGCCTGGAGCCGTGGAAACGGCGAACTTGTATCGGCCGGGGCTCATAAACTCAGCCTATTGTCGGGGGGATCGCTAGCGCCTGGATGCGAGCGATCCCGCCATGGTCGACCGGTTTGGTACCGAATTTGCCGAGTATGGGGAGCCGCGGGTCCCGTTGCGCTCATCTCAGACGGAAAGGGGATCGTCATGAAAATTACCCAGATTGAGACCTACGTGGTCGGCAATCCGTGGAAGAACTGGGTGTTTTGTCGCGTCCGAACGGACGAAGGATTGGATGGGATTGGGGAGGGGACGTTGAATGGTTTCGCCAAAACGGTGGAAGCAGCCATTCACGAGTTGTTTCCCCTGATTGTCGGGTTAGATCCATTTGACACCGAACGCATCAGTCGCGGGTTGGCGCGGGATGTCTATTCGGATGGTGGCCAGATTCACGGGGCTGCGCTGAGTGCTATTGAGACCGCACTCTGGGACATTAAGGGCAAGGCGCTCGGGGTCCCCCTCTATCAACTCTTAGGGGGACGCGTACGCCCCGCCCTCCGGGTGTATGCCAATGGTTGGTATCGTGGCGACCAAGGTCGGACCCCGGAATCGTTTGCCGACCAGGCCCGGGAAACGGTGCGCCGGGGGTATACCGCGCTGAAGTTTGACCCCTTTGGCAGTGCCTGGCGCACGGTCGGGCGTGAGGACTTTCATCATGCCCTGGCTTGTATTGCCGCGGTCCGGGCGGCGGTCGGACCCGAGATTGATCTCCTCATTGAAGGGCATAACCGGTTTGCCGTCCATACCGCCCTGGCCTTTGCGGATGCGATGGCGGTATATGAACCCACCTGGTTCGAAACCCCGGTGCCTCCGCACCGAGTCGGATCCATGATCGAGGTGGCGCGGCGATCGCCCGTCCCGATTGCTTGTGGAGAGGATTACTATTGTCGGGAACAATTTGCGGACTTGCTGGCAGCCGACGTGGTCCACATTATTCAGTTAGAACCGCAATATCTGGGCATTACGGCGGCCAAAGACGTCATTGGCATGGTGCACGCCCATCACGGCGTGACGGCTCCCCATAGTGCCCAGGGCCCCATTTGTTCCCTGGTGGCAGCGCATCTCAATTTATCGAGCCCCAACTTCTTTATTCATGAGTTTTTCGACGAGTTTAACGCGCCGTGGGAGCACGACCTCTTAACCGCGACCGCGAAGCAAGAGGGCGGGGTTCTCGTAATTCCGGAGGGGCCCGGGCTGGGCGTCGACTTGAATCTTGAAGAAGTGGTGAAACACCCCTATCATCCCGCCAATTTTCTACCGCTTTTCGAGAGTGGTTGGGAACGTCGAACCGGATGGGGACGAAGATGAGCGGGGTAGGGCCACCATCCGTTCATTGTTTGTCGCGGGTGAAATGGTTCAACGACATCCAGGGAGTCGTCGGACTGGTTGACTAAGTGAACAAGCCCTGAGACCGACGGTGAGGAGTCACGTAATGGGATCCCCAAACATTATTTTGATGGTGGCTGACGATCTGGGATGGATGGATCTAGGCTGTTATGGGAGCACGTTTTACGAAACCCCTTGTTTGGATCAAATGGCCCGAGACGGAGTGCGTTTTACGCAGGCCTATGCCGCGGCCCCGGTGTGTTCGCCGAGTCGTGTCAGTTTACTCACC
>DAHXNH010000438.1 GCA_027365485.1 Clostridiales bacterium | reverse complement strand
TCATGATGGCTAGGATGTCTCTTGAGGTCGAGGCTCATGCACGAAGCCTAGAGCGTTGGTCCCGGTCCGCAATCGGACGGGCAGGTCGACTTTCATTGAGCGCGACCGGTTCTGAGACGATGGCGTCTCGAGGATAATCCTCCATATTTCGAGGGGGGCGGCGTTGGGGAAGACTCCGGTTCGCTTCGGATTCGGCGAAATCGTCATCTTGAGCGTCTGATTTGGCATACGATGTGTGCCAGCACTGACCTCGTGGTTGGGTTCGAACGGGCAGAGAATAGAGAATGTCCTCGAAAAGTCCCCGTGTCCTCCTAGGGCGTGGCTGAGGCCAGCAGGAATCGAGCCCGAGATAGCGAAGTACTGTCATTGTCCCGAATCATCGCCAAAGACCACGATTTGGACGTGCGACGGGGGCTGGATGACATCAGAACGATAGATAGGTAGGCTCTTGAGTCCAGAAAGGGTGAGAAGAATGATACGCTACGTGTTAGAGTTTCGGACCAAGGCAGGCCAGGGAGAAGCCGCCGTCAAACTGTTGCAAGAGATGAAGGCCTACTTTCAGGCCAGCCATCAATCGACCTTGGACGTGTTTTATCAAGCGATCGGTACCCCAGGAACATTTCAAGGGGTGATGGATTTTGGTGCGTTGGCAGACTTTGAAAAAGTTTCGCATGCAATGCGCACTGATTCAACGTATCGCGCGTTGGCGGCTAGGGCTCGCGATATTTTCTTCGAAGAGTCGATGCATACCAGCCTTTATTATAAAATCTAACCAGGTTTTTTGGATGACAATGGTCCGACCGCGTGCGAGAGCGAGCATCCTTGTCAGCGAGAGGGCGTCAGTGCCGTACATCCAGGAGATCATATGGCCATGGCTTTAAAGACGTGCTTAGCGCGCATCGTCGAATGGAACGTTCAGGAGCGACCAGCCGGGACGACTCGTACGATCGGTAATCGAGGCCGATCGCATCGGTCGTCTCGGCATTTAAAGGACCTTCGACCTGGCGACAATCTCTTGGCCAAGATTACTCCGGACGACTCATGGGTTGGCGCTCGGGATGCTTCTTTTCGGGCTCGTCTCGAATCACTAGCACCGGAATGGAAACCGCGGCGGATACCTGTTCCTCGGTGCGGCCCATCATGCGTCGCGAACCCCCACTGCGGTGTTTTTGGCCCATCACCAGCCAATCGGCTTGCACCTCTCGGGTATAGTTGGCGATGGTGGCCGCAGTGGGTCCAAACAGCAAACGCGAGACTACACCAGCGCAACAGCCAGGCTCCAGCAACTGACGCGACTGTTCGAGGGCGTGCTCCCAACTGACCAGGTCGGTCGCTTTTAATGCCTCGCTGACCGATCCGTCAAAGGGGGGACAGACGGTGATGGCATGGACGGTGCTCGATGGCTTCAGCGCATGGCGGACGAGCCAGCGTCCTGCACGGTGGCTGGCTTCGGAACCATCGGTGGCCCAGACGATGGTAGTGCCCAACGACGGGATCGGGCTCAGAACCAGGGCTTCCTCGGCATAGGTGGCGACCACCATGGTCACCAGATCACCGAGCCAGTGATGCGTCGATTGCACGCGAAACCCTTGCGCTTCCATCCGTGTGGTGAGCTCGTCAGAGGTGGGCGCATGGAGCAATGACCGGGGCAGCCAACGAAAGGGTTCGAGTTCTTCTCCGGACATCGGTGTCGTAATGGTTTTGAGCCCATGCATGGCCAGACTGCCTAGGGTGGTGGTTGGTTGCAGCATATCCAGCAGCACGACGCGGCCCTCAGGTCTCAAGACGCGGCGCATTTCGTTCAGTCCTATCCGCCAATCGTGCATATTGCGCAAGGAAAAAAATGCGCTGATGCGATCAAACTGCTGATCGTCAAAGGGCAAGGCTTCGGCACCAGCCAGAACCCACTCGGTATTGGGCAATCGACCCGTTTGGGCTTCGTGCTGAGCCTGCGCAAGCATATCTCGGGACGGGTCGAGGCCGGTGACGGTACCTTGGGGCATGACCCTTTTTGCCATATGCACAGTGGCGGTGCCCGTGCCACATCCCACATCGAGCACCTGCAAACCGGGATGCAAGTCCATATGATCCATCGCCGCTGAGCGCCAAGCGCGAATTCCGTCGGCCGAAAGTAAATTGCTTAAACGATCGTAGCGTGAGGCAATGGTATTAAAGAGCTCTGGCGTTTCCGCCATGGTGGATTCCCTTCTTTCGTCTCCAAATTTTGACTCGAACCTCCGAACGCGCTGAGAAGTGAGAGCCCGCTCACTTCTGGTCCCTGTCTTAGCGCCCAGTCGCTTCGATCCGGTCTTGAGTGCGCCTAGGACCCAAGGCCGCTCGACCTGCCACGATGTCGCGGGCAATGGCTTCTTCGCGATGGCCGCGACTTTGTCCCAAGTGGTGCCCATCGCGCACCAATTCTTCGACCAATAGCGTAAATCCTACCCACAGCAAGGACCATGGTCCGGCATAGTTTCGGCGAACCTGCCAGCGGAGTTCCTGGGCACCGCAAATCTCTGCTGCGTTGGCGGCGTCGATGCGTTCTTTGATGGCGGCCAAAAGACGCGGTTGTTCTTCCTGGGGCGCTTTTTTGATGGCGTCAACCGCAAGCATATACTGTACTGCCTGATCAATTTTGGTATCGACTCCCTGGTAGACCGAGGCACTAATCAGGCCGCAACGAAACTTGAACGCATTCAACTGTCGCGCACTATCGTAGGTTGCCTGAACAATTTGATCTCGAGTCATGGCATCGGTCTCATAGTTCAACGTGTACTTCCACGACGGTTCAAGCAGTGCCTGCCGATACGCTTCGATCGTGGTAAACAACTTCCGATAACCATAACGCTCCGGTTCTTCAAAAGCGGCACTGCCCGGGTCCAAAAACGGAGCGAGGGGAGCGATGAAGTAGCTGATCCGTGCATCGTGGTCTAGGGTTTGGTAGATCTCCTCGCAAAAGGCGACGTTGGCCATCGCATCGTCATAGGTTTGGTGGGGCAGGCCCACCATGAAAAATAGATCGATTTTCTTGCAGCCGTGGGTCAAGGCAGCGTGCAAGGTTTCCAGCAACTTTTCGTTGGAGGCGACGAATTTGCCATTCAGTTGACGCGTCTTGGGATTGGAACTTTCTAACGTAATTTCTAGGCTGTATCGTGGGACGGCATCCTGCAAGCGGTGAAAAAACTCGTCGTCGGCAGCCTGAAAGAGCTCGAACACCAAATCATTACGAAGCGACATCGTCTCTAGTTGAGCAAATAAGGCGTGGACATAGTCGGCGCCGCCTTGACGGATATCCCCAATAAGGAAAATGGGAGCTCGGCTGAAACGTTGAATAAAGCGGATGTCGCGCGAGAGGGTGGCAGGCGAGCGGAGCGCCACATGTTGACGCCCCGAGGTTAGGCGATAGGCGGCTCGCGAGCCCCCACAGAGAAGACAAGACTGCGTGCATCCGCGCACTGTCAACAACATGGTATTAGGGTACTGGACCCAGTCGCGATAAGGTAAGGCGTCACGAAAGTGTCCGTATTTGAAGACCGAACGCATGGTGTAGCGATAATCGGGAACGTCGACGATATCGAGGGTCTCTGGAACATAAGACATGGGGTTGAGGATCACGTCTTGACCTCGGCGCCAGGCCAAATTCGGAATGCCGGCGAAGTCCGTTCGGCCTTGACGGAGGGTCTCAATTAATTGCGCCAACGGAGGCTCGGTCGAATCGCCGCGGAGCACAAAATCGATCTCGGGATACCCGCGCAAGAGATCTTCGGCAAAGTAGGTTGCTGAAAGCCCGCCAAATATAATCGGCGTGTGTGGATGATAGCGTTTGACCAGTCTCGCGATTTCAATACTGCCGTGGGCATGGGGCATCCAGTGCAAGTCAATCCCAAAAGCTCGGGCCTCTAGTTTACGGATTTTTTTCTCGACATCGAAATGCGGGTCCACCACCATGCGATTGGCGAGATTGACGATGCGGACGGTATAGCCATACCGTTCCAGATACCCGGCCATGCTAGTAAAGCCGACCGGGTACATTTCAAAGACCGAAGTGGACGGAATTACATCCGCGACAGGGCCGGTGAGTTGCACCGTCCGACGAAAATCATACACGCTCGGAGCATGTAACAGGACTAAGTCGTATCGCATCATTGCCATCCTTTCGTCGGTGAAGGGGCGATAGCGCCGTGTCGCCGCGGATGAGGTCATGTCCGCCTGAGCCGCTTTGGCTGTGGTGCTTGGGTGGATTTCTCTAAGGTCTAGAGTACGATCGGTGGCCAGACTGCCTGAAGCGGGCATTCGACCATTACTGAAACGAGTGCCTGCATGGTAGCCCCGCGGTCAGAGCCTGTGTGAAAGAGCAAAAGGACGAGCGCCAGCGGCCCACCAGGCCCGTTCTCTTGCTGAATCTCCAATCTACCTACGCGGATGTCTTTAGAGGCGTGGTTGGCTCGGACAACCCCTCATTGGAATCCTTCGGATGACTGTGTAAGGCGCTCCACCAGAGGCGTATGATAGCGTAAGCGATGGTCAAGAATCCAAGGGCGATTACCAGTTAACCGACGCCGTAGCGGGCTGGACTCCAAAACACGTAGATCAGGCCCCCCAAAAACGCCACCGGTAATCCGACCAGGATGGTGTTGGCGAATCGCTCGGCAATCCGAGGAAGAAGATATCGGTCCGCCAAGTAGAGCACGGCTATCAGCGCCGGGATCATGAAGAAGGCAAAATCTTGGTGCCAGAAGGTGAACACCGGATCCCGCGTCGCTCCTGCCGCTTTGGGATTGCCCATCCCGAAGTAGGTTTCTCGGAGCTCGATCGAGTATCCAGCGCCCACCACGGTCACGACGCTTAAAATGAACGCGACGGCGGTCGCCAACCGAACTCGATAGCTGGCAGGGGGCACCCCTTGGCTGCGGAATAAAAAGCCCGACAATGCAATGAGCCCCCCAATTAAGACGAAAATACCGGTGACCAGGTCATCGCCAGCGAGCCCATTGATACCTCCCGGGCCAAGGGCGAACAGGGTCGACGGATAGTCAGATTCTAGTGCCGTCTTTTTTAGTGGCCAGGAGGATTCGCCTGGCTTATCGTCTGGTCGTGACGGCACGATACAGTGTACATCTCCCACGATTGCGAGAGACAACCGCACCAACGGATCCAGTTGTCAAAGAGCGAACATACGTCTATTAGAAAAAGTTTTGCCTGAGGGCAACGCTTTGTATCTCCGCCCTAAACGGCGGAATTTTGCGGCGCACCTGGATAAACGTCATGGCAATAATCCCAGAGACGACCATGGTCAACTCCGCCTTCGCAGCAATGGGAGCATTCGTCCTTGATATCCATGGCGCCAGGCCAAAGTGCCAATTAAGGGGCCTATCAACGCAATCACCCTTCATAATTGAACCCATTGCAAATGGCCAACGAATCCGCCCATGCAATTTCTACCGTGATCATGACATTTCCCCATACCATGGAGTAGGGCCCAATGACCATAATCATCCCCGCCAATGGGCCCAGAGCTAGCCGGACGAATGCCGGGTTGGCTGATCGCAGTCGATGTTCAAGGATGCTGATATAATCGGATAAGAAGGACGGACGTTTCTTGAGGCAAACTGTTTTGGTGTTTGTCGCATCGAGGTGCTCAGTATTTGGGAGTCAACTACCCCGCCCTAAAGGGCAGAACTTGAGGATGCTCAGGCTGGGGTGACCAGGGAGAGCGGGGCCTCTCGCATCCCGAAGTCCTTCTCCGGTCTGACCGTGTCCTTGATGTCGTCCTAGGGAAGGCCGAGGGTTCCCGTGCAATGGGATGACAAGAGACTGCGAAATGGAGACGAAAATTGATGTTCGCTCTGGAATTTGATCGTTTGTCTAAACGCTATGCGAGCGTTTGGGCCAATCGAGAGATTACTCTCCACATTACGTCGGGATCCATTGTCGGCCTATTGGGACCTAACGGGGCCGGAAAAACGACCTTGTTGCGCCAATTGGTTGGCCTCACCCGCCCAACCACGGGAACCATTTCGATTAACCAACAAAGAGTGGTTCCGGGAATGCGCTGGGTTAAGGAAACTATCGCCTATTTGCCTCAGCATCCTTTAGCGCTCGCGGATTTGACGGTGTATGAGGCGATTTGCTTTAGCGCCCGGCTCCGCGGCCAAGGAGCCTTGAAATATTAACCTTCCATTTGGGGCTCTTACGCACTTTCTGTTATTACTAATTGACTAGACAATGATTAAATAGGAATATTATGGGTAGTTCCTGTTATCTACTGCTGACGCTTCGAGAAATACGCACAACATATCTATCGTCTCTGGACGGTTTGACGAGT
>DAHXNH010000434.1 GCA_027365485.1 Clostridiales bacterium | reverse complement strand
TGGGCTACGATCACTTATCGAACGGGAAAACGCTAGATGGTGGAATGATACAAATTAAAAACAAACCTATCTTGAAAGAGACTTATGGGTAACGTTAAGCTTCCAAGCCCGGGTTTCTTAGGGGGCGTTTTAGATCTAAGGCACATCGTGGTGGACCAGACCATTAGATGCCACGGTGACGAAAAGCCATTGGACTACTTTTCGAATTGGCGGTCGGGCCGATGGTGGCGGCGTGGACCACCGGCGTCAGGAGATAGATAACCAGAAGTTCGGGCGCGATTTTGGCGTTGCCAGGGCATCGAATGGATGAGTACCCCACGGTTGACACCAGCCAGCGGCGCTCGAGCAGCCAGGATGTCTCCTGGCGATCAATTAAAGGATTGACACTCCCCGCGCCTAAAGCCGGGGGATTCTTACGAGGAACCCACTCACGTGAGCTTTACTCGCAAAGGGTGAGCCAAACACCCGCTATCCAGTCGCCCGAAGGTCTCTGGTTACTTGACGCGATGGTTAGACTTCGCTAACCACCTTGGTTCGCCGAATCCTGTTTACGTCTGGTCTTGACGACGCGATACATTTTACGTCTCCCACGATTGCGGGAGACAACCGCCAACGGATCCAATTTTTAAAGGGCGAACACAACGTGAGTATAGTACGAAGTGACCAAGATATGGTATTACACAGACAAAATTTCGCCTGACGGCGAGCGCCTTATATCCCCATAGCTAAAGCTAGGGGTTTTACGGTGCATTCGATAATTATATGATTTACAATAGGCGAAATTGAAGCGACGCGGATTTTCGGAACATGGTGCAGGCTACTTCTGATTCGTCGCCGAGCATCTAGGGATCCCTATGGACCGAACGGTCTCAAGCCGATATAGTGAATCTGCGTGGTACCAGATCGTGGTCCCGCAAGCATGCTATCGATGACCGACTAGACGGATAGGGGGAACGAGGATGGCGGAAATGAGTATGGGCGATCGCTTCGTCATGGTGGGAGATTCGATTACCGATGGGGGCCGTGAGCGGCCTGTCGGTAGAGCCCCATTTGGGTTAGGATACGGCTATCCCGCATTGGTTGATGCTATGCTGACGGCAGAGTACGCCGATTTAAACATAGCGATCATCAATATGGGAATCGGTGGCGATACCAGTCGCGACGTCAGCGCGAGATGGGCGCGTGATGTGGTCGATCTCAAACCGAATTGGGTGTCTTTAATGATTGGTGTCAATGATGTGTGGCGGAAGTTTGATCATCCAAACGCCCCAGAACTCCATGTTCCGCTCGCGGAGTATCGAACCTTGGTAGAGAATTTGGTTGCTGGTATGCTGACCCAAGTCAAAGGATTTCTTCTGGTTTCGCCATTCTTTCTGGAACTTGATGGTTCGGATCCTATGCGGGCCATGGTCGATGAGTATCGGCAGGCCATGGATGCGATCGCTCGGGAGTATAGCTTGCCGTTTTTTGATACGCAGAAAATGTTCGATCATTGGATGGCAGAACATCCGGCTCCGAACTTGAGTCCCGACCGGGTCCATCCTGGGCTGTTTGGACATTACCTTTTGGCAAAGAATTTGGTAGAAGAGATTACCGAAGCGGGTTGGCTATAAGTCGCAAATCGCTTAGATTTCACTAAACAAGAATAAGAACTAGTATTTGGCCCGGAGTCCAATCGACATCCGGCCGTGTATTTTAACGGATCGAGCGATTGGGCCCGCTAGGTTAGGACCACGAGCGACAGCCACTGGATCGCGACCCTAAGGTTGGGATCCAGTGGACCTGGCGAGTTTTGTGGGATGAGGAAAGCATGGTCGACTAGGCGGATCTACTGGCTGCGAGCGATGGCAAACTCGCGAGGGTTGGGCCATCGGTTTCGACGGCTATCTTTTTAGCTTGGAGGGTGGCTAATCAGCGCACGCTAGCGCGGCATGGAGTGAGGGATGATGAACCGAGGTCGGGGGCTAAGTCAGCGAATGGACCCGTCGGGTCTCAGCTCGATGCCGTTCTTCACGAAAAACATGGTAGCCTATAACGGAACGATAGGGCTTGCTAACGAGAGCACGAAGCGATGAACGTGGAAGGAGTGCGGTAGCATGGAGCACGAAGAAATGACCCTCGTCTTATTGGGAGCGACCGGCGATCTGACCCGAAGACTACTGTTTCCCGCCATTTATCGGCTATATGCAGCAGGAAAATGGGATCCTAAACAGATTATCGGGTTTGCTAAAGAGGACTGGACTCAGGAACAATTCCTCACTCATATCGAAGATAATCTCAAGATATTTGTCGAAGACTTCAACCAAGCCACCTGGAACCGCTTAAAGCCGGCGATTGGCTATCAGTCAGGAGACCTGACGTCAGCGAGCCTAGGCCAACTCGCTCCTCGAATTGGTGGATCCGCCGTCTTCTATTTAGGATTGCCTCCGCAGCTTTTTGGCCCCGCGGCCCAAGCCCTTGGCGAAGCCGGGCTGAACCGGGGAACAGGTTGGCGCCGCATCGTCATCGAGAAGCCCTTTGGCTGGGATTTGGATTCGGCGGAGGCCTTAAGAGCAGTCATCGCCCCGTGGTGGGACGAAGAGCAAATCTTTCGCATCGATCATTTTTTGGGGAAAGATACAGCGCAAAATGTATTGACATTTCGCTTCGTCAATCGAATATTGGGGTCGATTTGGAATCGGGAACATATCCAACAGGTGCAGATCACCTATGCCGAGACCCTCGGCGTCGAGGGCCGCTGGCAGTATTACGATCGGGCTGGGGCGCTCCGCGATATGATGCAAAATCATCTGCTGCAACTCTTTTCTCTAGTCGCCATGGAACCCCCAGGCGAGTGGGACGCCACCGATTTGCATAACCATAAGGCCGAAGTGCTGCGGTCGGTGCGGCGCGTATTGCCTGAGGACGTGGAAAAATTTGCCGTCGCTGGTCAATACACCGAGGGTACGGTGAACGGCAAATCGGTTTCTGGGTATCGCGATGAAGAGGGGATTTCCTCCAAATCGATGACTGAGACCTACGCTGGCCTAAAACTTTATGTGGACAATTGGCGGTGGCATGGCGTGCCATTTTATCTTCGCAGCGGCAAGCGAATGGCTCATGATTGGGCAGAAATTGCGGTTCAAATGCGTCCGGTGCCGGAAAACATGTTTGGCGCGGGTCTAGCCGATTGGTTGGTCTTTCGAATGAAGCCCGATGAGGCCATTGACTTAGTCATGTGGGCCAAGAAACCGGGCCTGGGACTGGAAACGGAAGAGGTGGTCTTGACCGCTCCCTACAAAAAAGTGGGTGAAATCGAGTATTCGGCCTATGAACAATTGCTGCTAGATGTCATTCGGGGCGATCACAGTGCGTTCCCGAGATTTGATGAGGTCGAGGAGTCCTGGAGAATCATGGATCCAATTTTGACAGCGTGGGCGAACTCTGAACCAGAACCGTATCCTGCGGGTTCAGATGGACCCAAGGGACAAGACCGGCTAATGGATCCGGGATTAGCCTGGCGTGATTTGACTGGCGGAAATTCAGACAAATGATGCCTGGCTGACCCGCGGTGGGTCTTGGGCAGCGAGATTGAGGCCATGGCTCGCTAAACCAGATGTCGTTTAACTATCAATGCCCACGGGAGCGAGATGCCGTGGGCTGATTTCTGGTGACTCCCAATGCCACTGATGGATGAACGCTTGAGCGGCTAAGGAGGCGTCCATGTGCCGCGAGCGAATGAGGCCGATGGACCGAGAAGGCATCGGTGGCTCGGTCAAAAGTTGATGCAAGCTCCCTTGAGCCAGTTCGGGCATCAAAAATTCTTGGGCGGCTACACCGACGCCCAGCCCACTTTTGGCAAACTCTATGACCAGATCGAGATCGCCCAATTCAATTTCGGGAGTCAGCAATAGACCGTGGGCACGAAAGAAACTATCCAGGTGATCGCGACTGACGCTCCCCGACTCAAGACAAATGATCGGAAGCTGAGACAACTGATCCAAGGACAGAGGACTCTCGACTAAGAGCTTTTGCGAATCTCCAATC
This sequence comes from Clostridiales bacterium, assembly GCA_027365485.1. Lineage (GTDB taxonomy): Bacteria > Bacillota > Sulfobacillia > Sulfobacillales > Sulfobacillaceae > JAMCVM01. Next base: position 2,729 of record DAHXNH010000434.1, on the reverse strand, counting down.
ACGAAACAGTCGTGAAGGCTCGGACCTGGGTCGATTTGTATTCCTCGGTCGGGCAGAGGCAGGTTCACCAATCCAAAGTCGATGCGACCTTGCTGGAGCCACTCGAGCGTTTGGCGACTGGTGCCGTTTAGGACATGAAGGGCAATCAATGGGTGTTCTTGATGAAAGCGGGCGAGTTGCGGAAGAAGGAAATGGCGACACAATGTCTCGCTGGATCCAATTCGTATTTCGCCTCGACTGAGCGTTTGCATTGCTGAAACCATGCGTTCGCCCCGCTCGATCCAGGCGTAGGCTTGACCGACATGATCGAACAGAGCTTGACCCTCTGGGGTCAAGCTCACACCCCGCGCAAGCCGGATGAAGAGTCGGCAGCCCAATTCCTCTTCGAGTTTCTTGACGGCGTGGCTTAAAGCCGGTTGAGTCATATAAAGGCCCTGGGCAGCCTTGGAAAAACTGCCAGCCTTGGCCACATGATAAAAGGCGGAATATCGATCATAACGGGTCATGATATACACTCCCTTTATACCTTCTATAACAATTATGCATTATTTGTATGATAAGCGCACGGCTATACTCGACTTAGAAAGGACGTGTATTCATGCCGAGCATTGCCGTTGTGGGAGCTAATTGGGGAGACGAAGGCAAAGGTAAGGTGACCGATTGGTTGGCTAAAGATGCTGACTTCGTGGTTAGATTTCAAGGCGGAAATAATGCGGGTCACACCGTGCTCAACGATTGGGGAACGTTTATGTTGCATCTGTTGCCGTCGGGAGTCTTTTACCCTCACGTCACCAACATTTTGGGACCTGGCGTAGCCCTCAATGCTGAAGCGTTTTTACAAGAGATAGCAGCCTTGATTCAACGCGGGGTGCCACGGCCCAAGGTCCTGATTTCGCCGCGCGCACACCTGGTCATGGATGCGCACATGCGCTTGGACGGCTATGAGGAAGAACGCTTGGGTGCTCGCCAATTTGGGTCGACGCGGTCGGGCATGGCCCCGGTGTATGCCGACAAGATGGCTAAGATCGGTCTTCAAGTCGGAGATCTCTTGACGAGTGCCTATTTACAAAATTGGGTCGAGGAATTTGCCGTGCATAAGAATCTGCTGTTCGAGCATCTCTACCGCCAAAAGCCCATCGACCCGACAGCGCTCTATCATGACCTTATCGCCTTGGGGCAGCGCCTTCGTCCCTGGATGGCCGAGACCACCACCCTGCTTGGCAATGCGTTAAAGGAAGGTCAGACTGTCTTGTTAGAAGGTCAGTTGGGAGCGCTTCGCGACCCGGATCATGGGATCTATCCTTATACGACGTCGTCTTCGACTTTGGCTGGGTACGCGTGTGTAGGCGCCGGCGTGCCACCCCAGTCTTTTGCAAAGATCATCGCAGTGACCAAGGCGTATTCGTCGGCTGTGGGCGCCGGGCCTATGGTGAGCGAGATTCACGGCCAAGCCGAAGAAGAACTGAGGCAACGGGGAGGTTTAAGCGGAGAATACGGGGCGACGACGGGCCGACCGCGTCGGGTGGGATGGTTTGATGCGGTGGCTACGCGCTACGGATGCTTGGTTCAAGGAGCGACCGAAGTGGCTTTGACCAACCTGGATGTATTGAGTTACCGTAGCGAGATTCCGGTGACGGTAGCTTATCGATTAGAACACGGCAGGCTTAGCAAAGAATTTCCTTGCACCCACGACTTGTGGACCGCCTCGCCGGTATGGGAGACTTTCCCTGGTTGGCTGAAAGACCTCTCTCAAATTCGAAAGTATGAGGATTTGCCGAAAGAAGCTAGGGCATATGTGGAGGCGATCGAGCGTATGATCGGGGTGCCGATTCGTCTGCTGTCAGTGGGCCCACATCGCAATGCGCTCATTGTTCGTCACTAATCCCCGGAGAAGGCCGAGGAGAGGTTTCGAGCCGAATCGTGGGCGCGAAACCCTAACGGACAGACGGCCATCCGAGTAGACCGCCGCGCTTCGCTGTGCCCTCGGGATCGTTCATTGTTCGATTTCACATGAAGCACTGACACTAATCGCGTCTTTCGGTGGCCAAGCGCAACCTGTCGCCATGAGGAATTATCCCGGGCCGTTGGTCAGCACCGATCCATCCTCAGCAAAAAAATCGTCGTCTCATGGCTCTCGGACAAGGTCCAACCGGCCAAACGGGAGCCTTGGCCTTGGCTGAAAGCCATTCGGGCGCGGCCATCTAATCTTTCCGTGCACGCTTTGCCGAAGCGATCGCTTGTCCACAGGAAGAGACGGGACGCCCTCTGGCAGACCTAACTTAGTGGATGTTGGCGCGAGCGGGCTCGCTCAGTTCTCCAAAAAGCGCTAACTCTTCGTGGTATCAGCAATACGCTTGCTAATCGGTGACCCAGGCGATGAGGGCAGGCAAGGGAGCGACTTTCCCCGAAATGACGATCACGATCCCATCGAACCGCCGTAGAGATCTGGAATCTTGGGCGGGATGGAACGATCACCCGCGTCTTACCGACTCACGACGATGTCAATTTTGACTCCCAGGAGCAGGAGATCGAGGCTAGGGTTGACACTCCCCACGCCTAAAGGCGGGGGATTCTTACGAGGAACCCACTCACGTGAGCTTTACTCGCAAAGGGTGAGCCAAACACCCGCTATCCAGTCGCCCGAAGGTCTCTGGTTACTTGACGTGATGGTTAGACTTCGCTAACCACCTTGGTTCGCCGAATCCTGTTTACGTCTGGTCTTGACGACG
>DAHXNH010000433.1 GCA_027365485.1 Clostridiales bacterium | reverse complement strand
ATTTCCGCCGAAGCGCTCAACCCCTGGCTGGCAGCGGTGCGAGCCGGCACCGGGGTGGCGGGTCTGCATGGAGGGATGGGCGACGCTTTTCGCGACGCTCCCGCCTATCAGTGGATGGTGGGAGGGCAATGGGTGGCCCATCCCGGCGATGGGGGGGTCACCTATGACGTGCACATGGTCGATCCCACCGATCCTCTAACCGTCGGCATCAACGATTTCACGGTAACTACGGAACAATACTATATGCACGTGGATCCGGCGAATCGCGTCGTGGCCACCACCCAATTTGGCGCCGTGACGATGCCGGTGGCATGGACCAAGACCTTCGGCCAGGGCCGCATTTTCTACTGTTCCCTCGGGCACAGTCCTGACATTGTCGAACGCCCCGAGGTCCGAACCTTGATGCGCCGAGGCATGGTGTTTGCGGCTCGGGCAGCTCAGGAGGGAATTCGATGAAAGCAGGTCTCGGCATCATTGGCTGTGGCAATATTAGCGACATATACTTAAAGAACTTGAGTCAAGCGGAAAATTGCCGGATCGTGGCGGTCGCCGATCAACTGCCCGAACGGGCTCAAGCCAAGGCGGAGCAATACGCCTGCGAAGCCCGTTCGGTGGACGCGTTGCTGGCCGATCCAGACATTGTGGCGGTGCTGAACCTCACCATCCCGGCGGCCCACAAAGCCGTAGCCGAACAAATTTTGACAGCGGGCAAGCACGCCTATGGTGAGAAGCCCTTGGCGCTGACCACCCAAGAGGCCCGATCGCTGTTGGCCCTTAGCCAATCGGTGAATCGGCGCATTGCCTCCGCCCCGGATACCGTGCTCGGCGGGGGCATCCAAACCGCCCGCAAATTGATCGATGAGGGATGGATTGGGCGCCCGGTCGCGGCCACAGCCTTCATGACGGGTCACGGCCATGAAAGCTGGCATCCCGACCCCGCCTTTTATTATCAGCCTGGAGGAGGTCCCTTGTTTGACATGGGCCCTTACTATTTATCTGCGTTGTTTCAACTGTTGGGTCCGGTTGCTCGGGTGAGTGCCATCGCCAGTCAATCGTTCGCTGAACGGATCGTGCGCAGTGCTCCTCACCGAGGGGAGCACATTCGGGTTCAGACTCCGACCCATGTGGCTGGGAGCCTGGAATTCGTCAGTGGCGTAGTGACCACCCTAATCATGTCCTTTGACGTTTGGCACGCGCATTTGCCGCGCATCGAAATCTATGGCAGCGAGGGTAGCCTTGCGGTGCCGGACCCCAATACGTTTGGGGGACCGATAGGGATTCGCCGCTACGATGCCTCGGACTGGAGCGAGGTCCCGTTACTTTTTCAACCCCACGATAACGCCCGGGGGTTGGGGGTCATTGACTTGGTCGATGCCATCGCGGAGAATCGGATGGCCCGGGCTGACGGGTCAATCGCCTTACACGTGGTCGAAATCATGGAATCGTTGCTCAAGTCGTCGGTTGAGGGGCGCCACCAGAATATTGTCAGCCGTCCCGAGCGTCCTTTGGCCATGCCGTTGATCGCGCCAGGCCTGCCAACCTAACCTAGCACGGAGCGCCAAGAGGACTGGTCCAGCGAAACCGGTGGACTGACGAAACGAAAAATGGGAGGAGATTATGGGGATTTTCGTAGATCACCGTGGGCGACGGTTTCATTTGAACGCGGGAGATACCAGCTACGTCTTTGAAGCGACCGCCGAAGGGGCGTTGGCCCATTGGTATTGGGGACCTCAGATTCGTCCGGGATCCACCTTGGATCGACGCGCTCTTTTGCTTCCGCGGCCCTTTGCGCCTAATCCGATACCGGTCCAAGAGGAATTCTCCTTCGATGTGCTGCCCCAAGAGTATCCGACGTGGGGCCGAGGCGATTATCGGGCTCCGGCCTACCAAATACGGCTGGATAACGGGAGTGCGGTGACCGATCTTCGGTTTCGGGAATATCAAATCGTGTCGGGCAAGCCTCGGCTCAAGGGACTCCCTCACATCTACGTCGATGATCCCAGCCAGGCTGACAGTGTGGTGGTCGTTCTGGAAGATGCGCTCGCCGGAGTACGGGCGGAAATCACCTATACTGCCATGGCAGAAACGAACGCCATTGTGCGGTCGACAACGCTGTATAATCGCGGTCAGCGTCCATGGACCATCGAACGCGCGCTTTCAGCCAGCGTGGACCTACCGGAATCAGGGTGGGACTGGATTCGGCTGACCGGATCGTGGGGACGTGAGCGGCAGATTGAGCGCAGTCGGCTGGGACCAGGCATGAGTTCAATTCAAAGCCGGCGGGGGGCATCGAGTCACCAAGCCAATCCGTTTTTGGCGCTCATCGAAGCCACTGGCGGAGAGATGCACGGTTGGGTGTACGCCATGAACCTCGTCTACAGTGGGAATTTCGTCGCCGCCGCTGAGGTGGATCAGTTTGATGTGACGCGCATGGCAATTGGTATCGATCCCTTTCAGTTTCAATGGACGTTGGGGCCGGGCGAATCCTTTCAGACGCCCGAGGCGGTCCTTGTCTTTTCGGATCAGGGATTGGGCAAGATGTCGGATAGCTTTCACCGTCTCTATCGCCGCCATTTAATGCGTGAACCGTGGCGAAGTCAGGAACGTCCGATTGTTTTGAACAACTGGGAGGCGACCTATTTCGCGTTCAACGAAGAAAAACTGCTAAATTTGGCCGATGCCGCCCAATCTTTGGGAGTCGAAGTTCTGGTACTTGACGACGGCTGGTTTGGTCAGCGCAATGACGATCGCAGTTCCCTGGGGGATTGGACAGCGAATCCCGAAAAACTTCCTCATGGAGTTGCTGGATTGGCTGCAAAAATACGGGGGTTGGGTCTCAAGTTTGGACTCTGGGTGGAGCCCGAGATGGTCTCTCCGAACAGTGACCTATATCGAGAACACCCGGACTGGTGCCTTCATGTGCCTGACCGTTCGTCGAGCGAGGGGCGCCATCAACTGGTGCTAGATCTTTCCCGCGAGGATGTGGGCGATTGGATGATTGGGTGGATGACCAATCTTTTAAGCCATGCCCCCATCGACTACATCAAATGGGACATGAATCGCCACATGACCGAGGTGGGTTCCGAGCGCTGGCCTGAGAATCGACAAACAGAAGTGCAGCACCGATATATGCTGGGACTGTATCGCGTCTTAGAAACGCTGACTGCTACCTTCCCGGAGGTATTGTTCGAAGGTTGTTCGGGAGGCGGAGGCCGTTTTGATCCCGGGATGCTGTATTATATGCCTCAGACTTGGACCAGCGACGATTCCGACGCCATCGAGCGTTTGACCATTCAGTATGGAACGAGTTTAGTCTATCCTCCGATCGCTATGACCGCTCACGTGTCGGCAGTGCCTAATCATCAAGTCGGCAGAATGACCCCCATGGCTACTCGCGGGTGGGTAGCCATGTCCGCCAATTTTGGCTATGAGTTGGATTTTACTCAACTCACAGCAGAGGACCGTCTGGCCATCGGCGAGCAGATTCTGTGCTACAAAGAGTTGCGGCCTTTGATCCAATTCGGGAGATTTCTTCGTCTGCGGGATCCTCACCAGGGCAACCAGGCGGCCTGGATGTTTGTCGATGACGGCCAAGACCAGGCACTGGTGGTGTGGGTGAATCTCATGGCCGAGCCTTCGGCTCCCGTCCGCTGGCTGCGACTTAAAGGGCTGGATGGCGCCCGCAATTATCAGCTCTCGGCTTGGACGCCGACTGAGAGGTGGCAGAACCTCGAAGTCCGGGGGGGCGATGAGTTAATGATGCGAGGCCTAGACACCCGTGCGCTGTCGGATTTTTCTGTGCGAGCTTGGCGACTACAAGCGGTCGGTAGCTGATCTCGGCGTGGCCCCAAACCCGAGGCGTTCTTGTGCCAGGGCGCCTCAGGTTTGGGGGTGTGGTGGGCTTAAGAGGATTACCATAGGGTATCCACCGACCAGGAGTGGGGGGAACAGGGAGGCGACGAAGTCACGGGACTGCATTCGGCTAGTGAGTGTCGCAGGCAAAAACCAGGCCCGGTCAACTCGCTTAATCCTTGGGGATAGCGAAACAAGTTTTCAGGATCCCACTGACGTTTCACGGTGAGAAGCCGCGACAGATTGTTCCCATAATAGGCGTCGGCCCAGTCAGCGATGGATCCATCGCAGTAATTGACATACGCGCCAACGGTCCATGGTTGCATCGCCCGGCGAAAGTTTTCTACCCAGCGGATGTGGCTCCGAGCTTGATGGGGTTGCGTCCAATAGGCTTGATATTGAAGGTCGGACCGGGCTCTGCGATGGTAAAAGGCAGTCGCGTCCGGCCTAATGTCGGCGATGCGCCCCCCCATGATGCCGAGCTGGACCAGACAGGCAGGTCCGGGAGTATCGGAAAGTGCCGCGACTAATGCGCGAATGGCCGGATCGGAAAATTTTTCATAGATATAAGCTGAGGTATTCTTAAAGACGTCGTGATCGGCTACCCCTTGCGCTAACCAGAACGAGGGCCGAGAAGCGACTCCCGCAAAGTGCCGTACCGCTTCAAGATAACTCATTTCTTGCACCGTGTAATCGGTGCGACCGGGAATTTGCATCAGGGGGGTCAGGAGCGGACCCAAAGCGTCCTTTAAACCAAGAAATTGTCCGACTAAGCTGACTCGCCCAGACGCTTTGGAGGCAAGCGTCAATATGGCGGTCAGCCCTCGATTTAACCCTTGCGGATCCGCCCAATCTTGAAAGGCCTGAAGCACACCGGGCAGACGCGCCCACTGCCAATGAATGGCGAAGATGCTGACAGTTGACACGGGGAATGCTTGAAACGTGAGTTCTGTAATGACACCAAAATTATTGGCCCCAGCCCCACGGAGCGCCCAAAAGAGTTCTGGATGGACTTGGCGGGAAGCGTACAGGGTTTGACCGCGAGCGTCGACCATTTGTACTTGTGCCAGGGCGTCTATGCTGAGCCCAAATTGGCGGGAGATCAGTCCAAACCCCCCGCCCAATGTGAGCCCAGAGAGGCCGACAGTGGGGCAGGAACCGCCTGGGATGGTCATATGGGCTTGATTCCAAAGGGTTTGATAGACGTCGAGGAGCGTGGCCCCAGGGCCCATATGCCAGAGCCCGGTGCTCTCCTCGCGGTGAATGGAATTGAGCGCGCTGACATCGATAACCAGTCCGCGGTTAAGTAGCGAATAAGCCTCGTAACTGTGTCCACCACTACGAATGCGAAACTCGATGTGATGGTGGGAAGCCCATGTCAGTGCCCGCACGACATCGCCAATGGCTTCCGCATAGACGATATAGTCGGGGAAAAACGGAGCGAAACGGGCATTGTAGTCGACCCGGGAGACGTCATAAGCAGGATTCCAGGGAGCGACTACGCGGCCGGTTAAGGTGTTTTGAGTGCGCACGAAAGTTTCTCCCTTCTTGGCGGACCGCAACTAAGATGCCGACGTCGGACCGTTTTTCAGGATCGTGGCTAGATGCGTGAATCAGAATCTTATCGGTAATGTATGGGGACTGCGGTAAAAGGTTCCATCACTAGAGCCTGCCAAAAATATTATCGTGAACAGGAGGAGGATGGAACATCGTGGCGAATTCTATAAATTCCTAGTGGTATGCAACAGCGGTTTCGTTCCCGTGATTGATGGGGGAGATTTTGCGTTGGATTCGATCGAGGGGTGGAGGTTTTAGGGCATGGGGTTGGACTGGCTGAGGCGAAAAGCCTGGAGGAGACGATAATGCAACCAGAACAAATGGAGCGGGCTCTCGGATGCTGGCTGGGCCAGCTAGCCGGTGATGCCCTGGGATGTATGGTAGAGGCTCAAACGCCCGAGTCGATATTGGCTCAGTGGCCGAACGGACTGCGAGATATGGGCGACGGGGTGGTATGGGACACGCTGGCGGGACAACCCAGCGACGACTCAGAATTGGCCATGGAACTGGCTTATGCTTTGAAGGAATCCTATCCTCGGTTCGAACCTAACGTGGTCGCTTTTCATTACCGGAATTGGCGGGATAGCCAGCCGTTCTCTGCTGGCAAAACCATCCGACAGGCTGTCAACGGGCACTATAGTGTAAATCTCTCGTTTATGGCGGAGAGTTTCGAACGTCAGGCGGATAAGAACAGCTTGGCCAATGGGGCACTAATGCGGCAAAGTCCGCTAGGGATTTGGGGCTATGCCAAGGAACCTACAGAGTTGGCGGAGTATGCCCGTTTGGACGCACGCCTGACCCATCCTCACCCGGTCTGTCGCGAAGCCTCGGCAGTCTTTGTGGTCACCTTGGCGCAAGTGATTTCTCAAGGACTTTCGGCTAAGGAGGCGTATGAGTGTGCCTTGGACTTTCAAAAGCAGTATGGAACAGAGCAGTCGGTGCTCGACGCCATCATCCGGGCGCGAGAGCCGGAGTTGGTCAAACCTCCTTATTCCCCGCATTCGGGCCATGTCCTGCTGACCTTGCATAATGCCTTTTATCAACTTTTGCACGCGAATGACCTCGAAAGTGTCATCGTGGACACGGTCATGCTGGGAGGCGATACCGACACCAATGCAGCGGTTGCAGGGGCGTTGGCCGGAGCCGTGTATGGCAGTGGACAGGTTCCCCTGCGCTGGCGCAACGCATTTGATGCCTGTGCCCCGGATAAAGACTTGGGTGCCAAGCAGCCGCGTCCAGAACGATATTGGCCGGGGCATTATCGAGAATTGGTGTTGGCGCTGGTAGAGGCGCCTAAACCGAAAAAAGTTCGTGCCAAATTTGGTGAGTGGTGATGATAAAGAAGACCTTCATCGCGATAGGACAGAGGCGCGGACGGCGAACGGGAGCCGAAGTCGTGTTACAACAGGATGACTCTTTCTAGCGCATCGGAAGAGTCATCCTGTTGTAGGATGTCGCCCTAGGGGAAGGCCAAGATCGGTCGAGTTCTCCGTCTACCCAACTGTTCTGCGAAACCACGAAGGCAAGACGTGCGCTCGATCTTGTCCTGGCCCGAGGACGCGGGGATTCTGGCTGAGGCCGGGCAATGACTGGATTTCTCTCGCGATTTGGCGAGGAGTCCACGAGGCGTTTCGCTCTTTCCAACATCCAGCCTAAATCTGGCGAAGCGTTATGGAGCGGAAACCAAAGCCTGCTCGCCAATTTTGGCTAAAACTGCTTGGCCGGCCAGGGTGGGGTGAAAATTGGCAGCTTGCACATATGCCGACTGGTGTCCTTGAAATGCGGCGTAAGCATTCACCAAAGTCACGTTGGCGGACGCCGCGTCTTTAGCGATCAACCCGTCAGCCATGCCAACTAGGCTCGAAGCCGCCGCACCGACCAGGCTCTTGGTGCTAGCAATGGGATCGTATAGATTGTAGACGATGATGCGAGCGTTCGGAGCCTCGTGTTGAACATCACTGAGAATGAGAGAAAGATTGCTGCCTATAGTCTTCGCGGCCGCTTCTAATCCATCTAACGCCGAGGAAGAGAGAGAGCTGGGCGGGTTGGCCCCCAATAGGCCATCCTTAGCCGCAGGTTGCAATAAGTCATTGTTGCCGATGTCAATGGTCACCACCGAAGCCGTGGCTAAGGTAGAGGTGTAGAGTTTGGTCGGCAAGGCGTGCAAAAGATTGGCGGTCGTCCAACCGGGATAGCCTAGGTCGTCTACCGGGAGTTTTTCGACCTTGCCCATCAAAAACGGGAAGGCGTAAGGTGAAGGATTCCAATTATTGCCTAAATTCCAGCCAAAACTAATCGAATCCCCTAAGGCCACCAGGGCATGACTTTTTGGCACAACCTCGACCGTTCGTTCCACTGCATGGGCGTTCACGTCGCTGGCGCCTTGGGCTTTTGTCATGGAGACCATGTGGTACGTTCCCGGGAAGAGCGGGGTCCACGAGGTGGGCTGAGAGGAATAGGCGCCTAGGGTCATCCACTCGGCAGCGGGGTTTTCGAGCCAAAACCGGCCCAGACCCTGTTGGTTCAAGCGAATGGAAGAGTCGAGGGAAACGACAAGAGGCGAAGCCGAGGTGGGCTGAATTCCATCAATGGTCCGAACGGTCGACTCGGTGTTGGTGGTGCTTTTGACGGTTACGCCGAGTTCTGAGGAGCCTTTGGGCACGGTCCACGTCAGCTGGTTGGTCGACGAATAGGGTTCAATAATGTGGCGTACACCTGGAGCTGATTCGGTCCAGAATTGGTAGTGGACGGTACCGGTGATTGAAGTCGTAGCCGTCCAAGTAGCGGAGGCGCCGACAGGAATATCTCCGCTCGGACCGAGCAGGCGTAAAGACGACGAAGCGGCCGGAGCAGCAAAGGCCAGTACCGGAACCGCCAGTAACGATGCCGTCAAAATGGCGGTCGCGCTTAGCGGACGGGGAAAAATTCTCATTTGAAGTAGATCCTCACTTTCTAGAGGCGAGCCACGTTTGTAACCAGTGGCCACGCCTATCGTATCGTCAAGGAGAGCCTCTCTCAGGATATCAGAAAATGTCAAGGCATAAGAGAACCTCATCGCCAGCATTCGAGTCGACAAGGCTTGCCCATGCTATCATACAATCACAGTCTAGATGAAATGGGAGGCGGGGATGACTAATGAAGATCGTGACGATTGAAACGTTTACCAAGAACCCGGTGAGCATCGTGCGCGTCACCTTGGATGACGGCCAAGAGGGAATGGGCCAAATCGCTCCTTATCAAGCGAATATTTCCGCTTTGGTATTGCATCAGCAGATCGCTCCCTTGGCTCTAGGCCAAGAGGTTGAAGACATCCCCGAATGGATTGACGCCTTGATTGAACACGAGCACAAATTTCCTGGATCCTACGTGTGCAGAGCCGTCGCCGGTTTGGATACGGCGCTGTGGGACGCCAAGGCCAAGGCGTTGGGTAAAAGCGTTACCGAATTGGTTGGAGGCCGACCGCGGTCGATTGCCGTCTATGGGTCGAGCATGCGCCGGGATATTAGCCCAGATGAAGAGGCCAGGCGTCTACGGGCTTTGGCCGATGATGCGGGCTATCGTGCGTTCAAGATTCGAGTCGCGACCCCCTTCGGTCACGATCGCGACCAATGGCCGGGTCGGACGGAGGCGGTGATTCCTGCGGTGAGACAAGCTCTAGGCGACGACATCTGGCTCTACGCGGATGCCAACAGCGGCTATACGCCAGAACGCGCGATTGAGGTGGGCCGCCGGTTGGAAGATCACGGTTATTGCCACTATGAGGAACCCTGCCCCTATCCCGAACTAGAGTGGACCCAGCAAGTGGCCGATGCCCTAGAGATTGCAGTCGCTGGAGGCGAACAAGACACGTCAATGGCGACCTGGCGCCGTATGATTCGCATGCGAGCGGTGGATATCGTCCAGCCTGATATTTGCTATGTCGGAGGGTTTAGTCGGGCACTTAAGGTGGCTCGGTTGGCTGCTGACGCCGGTCTTCCCTGCACACCCCATGCCGCGAATCGTTCGTTGCTCTCGATATTCACGATGCATTTGTTGGCGGCAATCGAGAATGGCGGACCGTATATGGAGCATTCGATTGAACCGACCGCGTGGACAGAGCCGCTCTTTGATTCCTCGGTGTTAGCCGTCCACGAGGGAGCGGTCCAGTTTCCGACAGAGCCGGGTTGGGGAGTGAGCATCGCCCAGCGTTGGCTCGACACAGCCGAGCATCAGGTCACACACCTGGGGTGAGGGTCAAGTGGCGAGCTTCACCCCCTTTTTGGGGAACCGCGCACACAGAACGACCGATTCGGAGGGCAAATGATGTGGCGATGACAAGACGGGGGACTTGCGGACGCTGCAACCCAGTCTTAAGACAAACTATTCGAATGAGGGACCTATGAACGACAATCCGATGATGGTATTTGCTGGCCGCGGGAGCATTCATCTGACCGCAAACATTTGCAGGTATTTGGGGATTAGCCCGGGTCGAAACGAAACCTTACAGTTTTCTGATGGGAATACGTTCGTGCGCATTCTAGAAAATGTGCGAGGCCAAAGTGTCTATTTGGTACAGTCCACGATCTATCCCACCAACGACCACTTTATGGAGCTCCTGTTTTG
>DAHXNH010000408.1 GCA_027365485.1 Clostridiales bacterium | reverse complement strand
CTACGCCAAGGACTTTGACTCACGCCGCCAAAATACGCATCATCAAGTTCCAACAATCCCGCTAATTGATATTTGACATTGCGATCGACCATCGCGCGTTGAATGTTATGACGCATTAACCAGGCCGTCGCGTACCGTAGCCCGAGTTCTTGGCTGAGGGTCAGGGCCGATTTGCCACATTTATCCACGGCCATGAGGAAAATCGCGACAAACCAGACCCGCAAAGCCACTTTGGTGTGCTGAAAAATGGTGCCGGCCGTGAAAGACTCTTGATGACTACAGGTGCGTCTTTCATACAAAGGAAGGGTCCGGCCGGCCCGCTGCACCTTATAGGATTGGGTCCCTTGACACTTGGAACACACAAATCCGTTCGGCCACCGCTGATCAAAGAGATACTTCCGACACGTTTCCTCGGTTCCAAACTGTGCCATTCCATCACCGTCAAGAACCTCGTCCTCTCTTTTCCCCTCAATATACCTTGATTTTAAACCATTTTATAGGTTCGGCCAAATTTACCTGACTGATCTGAGGATGTATGTTGGGTATTAACGGCGCGCAATACTATATACCCGGCATTAAAGATCTGATACTGGTGCCGACCAGGTTTGAGTGCCTTGGTCTTCTTCATCAAGGAATACGTTTCAATTCTTTAGTGCCGAATATATAGTACCTTAAGCGTCCGCATCCAAAGTCCTTTTGAACGGCGGTCGCTGGCACGGCACGGTCGATGTCAAAATCGGATCCTTCCAGGGGAAGGTCGTCCAAACCGCTTCCGAATACGAAACGGTGGCCCGGTTAAGCCAAGCTCTGAGCAAACCGGCGATACTCATCTATAAAGACGTGGCAGCCTATCTCCAGGCTCGGGATCAGGCATGAGCCATCCAGATATCCGGGCTCTATTAGAAGCCATCCGCCAAGGTCAATTGAGTGTCGACGAAGACGTCGCCGCACTGAAACCAGCCCTATTGAACCCAATCGCAACCGAAGACCTTGGGTTTGCGCGCCTTGATCACCAACGATAGGTTCGAAAAGGTTTGGCAGAAGTGGGCTATGCCGAAGGCAAACTGCCGGAAGAGACCACTACCATCGGCAAGCATCCGGGGCAGCGGCCCTCTCCACTGGGGATTGCTAGCCGGGTTGATGGCGAAACCGCCCTAGCCATCAAAGACGAAGTACCCGAGGCGAACTATCATTACCGATCTCGGCTGAGCATCGTCAAGAGACCTGAGTCCACCGATTCAGCCGTGGGCAACATCGCCGTCGTGGCTGCGGGCACCCCGAACCTAACGGTAGCCAAAGAAGTCTTCTTGGTAGCCCAAGCCTTAGGCAATCAAACGGAACTCGATGTCGGCGTAGGCGTAGCCTAAATTCATCGTCTCTTCGAAGCCCAGGACTGTCTGCCATCCGCCCAAGTCATCATTGTCGTCGCGGGCATGGAAGGCGCGCTCGCCAGCGTCATCGGGGGGCTAGCCGATTGCCCAGTATTGGCCGTGCCCTCCCCCCCGTCCGATACGGCACTGCTCAGGGAGGAATGACCGCCTTCTTAGCCCTGCTCTCTAGTTACGCCCTGGGGGTCGGGGTATTCAATATTAGAAACGGCATCGGTGCTGCCGTCTTAGCCATCAGGATTAATCATCTGACCGACTGACCCCAGCGCCATAGCCTTATTCGGGGCCCCAGTGTGTCGCCATTTCTGCGGTAAGCGTGGGATTTTCGGTCGAGACCGTAGGATCTAAAACCGCTGACAGTACATTTCCGCGCATCCAATCAATGTGGGTTAGAGCGCTGGTACTCGAACCCACTAGTTGTACGGCAACGATTCCAGGATATGGGGGTAAAAAAGCCCGATGCAAATAAGCGACTAATGGCTTGGCGGCTTCTTGTTCGCGTGTGAGGTTCCCACCTTCAACTTCCAGCGTCCAATCTCCTTCTCGCCAATCGAGTAGGGTTTTGGACGACGTCTGGTAAACGGTAGCCGCAATCCCTTGACCAAATGTCACCTGGTGCTCTACCGCAGTCGTGGGGGCAGGCACATAGAGTGGATTGTATCGAGCTAAGTCCTGAAAATAGCTGGCGGAACCTGAACCCGGATGCGTCGTTTGCAGTCTGGCCTCACTAAATTGGGCCACCATCGGGTTAGGGCTGAGATAGCTGTTAATCAATGGGCTGTTAATCCCCAGCGGTCGGGTCGTATCGATGACAAACACCACATCGGTCGACGGTAACGCTTGGGCGGTTGCCGTCAGATACCCGGTATTGCGCGAAGGCAGTGTAGACGGCCCATCTAAGGGTAACGTGTTCTTGCCGACGATGGCATCGAGTGCTTCGCGTATTACGGACGTTCTCGGCGCTGTCGAGATAGCCTTGAGCACATGCACGGTCAGTTGCTGTCCCGCTAAACCATCGCCTGCTCCAATGATGTAAGTACCCGGCTTGGGGAAGAAAATTCTCATCGAGAATCTTCCGTTCTGGTTGACGGCGCCGTTAATGTAACTTGGTGATTGCGGCAATCCGGTCATACTAAAGTGAGAGAATGGCACGCCGTCCCCATATTGGCTGAGTAATTGCCCAGAAATCATGGCATATTGGCCGGCATGGACGGTGCTGGGATCGATCTTCATCGTCACCCTAGAGACGGTCGGATTATAAAACGACGTGGTCGGCACTAAGCTGTTCGCAGCCTCAACCAAGTCGCCAGGACTATCCATGCCATAGACGTTTCGGAGCGAGTCACTAGCATTGGGTGCGTGATTGTAAAACGGACTAATTTGGTAGACGGCTGATCCATCAGCGAAGGCCAGTGCATAAACGTCGCCAATGGATGTGTTCGATGCTGAGGCCTCCGCGGGAGCGGCGATGAGGACTCCCGGAAAGGGTGGAAGAGCCCAGCGGTCCAATGCGCGAATAATTTGTCGACCTTGAGCCAGGTCGAGAGCTTTGGAACCTTGTTCCACTTCGACCGTCCAATCCCCTTCGTTCCAAGACAAGAGCTGGGTTTGAGGAAAAAAATGAGCATCAAAGCCAGAAATCAATGGAATCG
The DNA here is from genome assembly GCA_027365485.1 of Clostridiales bacterium. Classification (GTDB taxonomy): domain Bacteria; phylum Bacillota; class Sulfobacillia; order Sulfobacillales; family Sulfobacillaceae; genus JAMCVM01. Next base: position 1,899 of record DAHXNH010000408.1, on the reverse strand, counting down.
AAACACTCTTGCCAGCAAGACTGCGGTACCATGGAGCTAGATGGAGGATGACATCTGCCAAGGTCGCCCGACTAGGGTACTCCGTCCCGGAAATGGTTAAGAGGTGAGTATCCTGAGATGCGAACGCCGTCGAAGCTCGACGATTAACCGGCTCGGGTTGGGTCATCGCCCAGTACTGCACGGAGTAACTGTTGGACGTGGCATCGACGTTGGCCGTCACGTAAAGTGGCACCGTGGTCTTAACCGGGGGCAGTTCCTCTGCGACCAACGCCGACATCTTTGTATGGCGATTCAAAAACCGCGCGACTTGCCCATTGATGGCCATGATCCGACTAGCCGGTGCCATGGCAGCGTGCACTTCCGAAAACCCTAGGGTGCTCGCCAGCAGTGCTCCCGAAACGAGCACTACTGACCAATTTCTTCGGTTCAGCATGAACATACCTCCGTAAAGGCGTCGACGCTTAGATTTTGATCCGACGCACTTAATAGTGGAACAAACTAATGCCTCTAAGTGTAATAACGCCGTGGTCACGAAAGAGGTTACCGCCATTCGAAATTTTTAAGTGCGGTCTTCCTCGGACTTAGACTTAGCGAAAGGTGATGCCCATGACTGGCCAGTTCCGTCCATTTTTAGATGCTCCTTCTCGCTGAGATACCATTTCCAGCCCTTGCCTCCGTGCGGCATCCGCGGTCTGCCACGTGTTAAAGAAACATCTCATCACATCAGGGAACATTTGAAGCGATCGGCCACCACCGTTTTAGTCCGTCCAATCGTCTCTTGACAAACTTCGAGCGCCTCACTACAGTGATTTCAAAAGTTGAGGTGTTCTGATGCCCACCAACCAATTCAGGTTGGTGGTGGATGAGCTTTATGAAAGTTTTAATCGAGTCCCTCACACTCCGGGCTCGGACCAACGTCGCCAGCCTGAACATACACTTCGTATCCTAAACGCCTTGGGTTGTTCTGATCAATCTTATCCGGTGGTCATGGTGACCGGCAGTAAAGAGCTTTTTCTTCTGCTGGGAAAGCCGCGGTAGGCAAGGGGTTCAGGATCCAGTTCTAAAGAACATAATTTGGAAGTGGCTCTGGGTACCGCGTTCGAGAATGCGCAAAACAAATTCTCGCATACAGGCCTGGATCGCTGCAAGGAACTGTGGCTCTTACGCACTTTCTATTATTAAGAATTGATCCAGTAACCACAAATCAAAAGCAGAGTTATTTTTCTCGATGGAGGTTGGATGCAAATATTACCGAAATTATACGCTGGACATCCTCGACGCGATGGACTATTCTGAAAAGAAATGTCATCCAGGGGATAAGGATGGCTATGGACTCCGTACGGTTAAGCCAACCATTGCAAGACTTTTTTAGAACCGAGGCGGCGGAACTGGCCGGTCGATTCGGTAGCCTCACCCGACTCATGGAGATGCTAGCGAAGTTTTGGTATGGGTTGTCGATACCGAGTGACTTGGGGTTGACGGAGGTTGTATAAAGGACCCCATTGTCAAGACAATATTTCTGCGGATTTTTAGTTACAGTGACTCGGTGGTGGACTTTGCGGTTTTTTCTCCAAAGCCGTTGCGGCTTATCCCGCCTCCGATAAGATCCGGATAATTTCGGGGGTAATTTTCGAGGAAATGGGTCCGGACGCCGCTTCCCCCAAAATTCGTTCGGTCCATATGGTCGTCCGCAGGGACGCTAGGGCATCGAGGAACGAAGGCAGGTGTTTTCTTTGGTACCACGGCTGTTTTTCGAAGGTGGGATGGTCGCCTTGAGTGAGCTGATACCAGAGGCACACTAGGCCGTACGTCAAAAAGGCCAGCATCACCGTGCGTTCAGGGCCAAACTGGGCCCAACTCTGGGGCGTTTCGCCGCGTAGTTGTTGCTTTACGGCGCGA
>DAHXNH010000396.1 GCA_027365485.1 Clostridiales bacterium | reverse complement strand
TCGGGCCGATAGTCCGAGCTCGTTGCAGCGAACCCAGCGATTCCTTGTAGAAATTGAGGAACACCCCCTCTGCACCGGAATGATCGGTGGATGCATGGATCCGTTGTCGCTTCATCCGTTCCGGAGTGGCGTAGCGTGAATGGTTTGAGCGCTAGCCGCTTGTGAGCCTAAACTCAACGTTCCTGGCGTGATCCGATGATTCCTAGCGAATGTCCGTCCGCCAACCACAATGGCCGACCGTCGGAGACCGCTCCAGATCGGACCGTGCCGCACGGGGTGTCGAGTTTGTGCGGCCACTCCCGCAAAAACCCCTGAGTAGTTACCCTCCGGGATTTAGTGAACCCCGCGATCCTGCCCGCGCCCTATTCAGCGATCAATACGCAATGATGGGATAATTCAATCTCACAAAGTTAAGCTGCATCCTTTGCATCCTTTGCATCCTTTGCATCCATTCAGAGTCCTTGACGCCTGCCCGATTTTCCCCTCCCGAGCGGTAGCGCTCGAGCGGATCGCCCGCGCCTCCCCTCATCGACTGCCAACACCCCCGCTGTGTTCGGTCTTCACGGTGCGACGGAGCATACCCCCTAAGCCAATGCCGACAGCAGCTACCGCGGAGAATACAATCAGCACAAAGCTCCCGGAATGAAAGAGTCCGGCGCCCAATGCCGATCCGGTCATCATCCCGCTATACATCGCGGTGTTGTTAAAGGCAAGACTGGCTCCTCGACGGTCCCGAGCGACGTTGGCGGCCATCGCTTTTAAGTCCGGAATGTAGGCTTGGGTCAGAGCGAATCCCCAGGACGCCGCCACCATCCACGCTAGTTCCGAGAAAATCACCGAGATGGCAAGCCCCATCAGCGAAACCAATTCCATTCCTTGCGCCCAATGGATCGTCCTGACCATCCCCTTGCGATCTCCCATGCGCCCAAAGATGGCATTGCCAGCAAGGTTCATCAGTCCATAGCCAGACAAAACGGCCAACAACCCACCGGGGTGAGGCAGTCCTTGTTGAATCAACGCGGTCGGCAAGTACGTATACACCAAGCCTATCGCCACGAACGCCATAAAGCTGGCCAGCAATGATGGCCAAGTATCCAAAATCAGCGAGCTCAAATGAGCCTCTTCGGGCGATATGCTGGTGGTCCGGGCAGACACGATTTTGCCTTTTAACGCCACCATCAGGCCGTAAGCAGCCAGCGCGAGCCCCGCACCAATCGCCAACAGCGTTCCCCGCCAGCCTATGGCCGTGGCCAGCCATAGGCCTAAAGGGACGCCAGCCACCGTGGACACCGAAAAGCCCATCGAAAGAATGGACATAATCCCCGCGCGCTGAGACTTTGGCACCACGTCGGCGACCAACGCATAAGCGGCCGGGCTCACCGCTCCAGCGCTGGCCCCGGCCATGAGGCGAGCAGCCAGTTCCATCCCAAAGCTGGGGGCCAACCCCGATGCCGTCTCAAACAGCACAAAGCTGCCCATGCCTACCATTAAACTGAACCGCCGTCCGGTGCGATCCGAGAGATATCCAGCGATCGGCGAAGCCATCGCGTAGCCGCCTGCAAAGACGGTGACCAACCACCCGCTGGTCGCCACCGAAACCCGATACGTACGGCTGATATCCGCCAGAAAGGGAGCAATAATATTGAGATCCGAGCCCATGATGAACATCACCAGGGCGAGACCTAACCCTAGTCCAATAGTCGACGATGCCTTCTTGGTTGTCGTCAGCCGATTCCCCTCCGGCCCTATTGTGCCTCATTGCCGGACAAACTTGCGTTAGGGCCAAGCATGGATGCACTAGCGCCAGAGGACCCTAGGCGGCCGACACTGGCCGCGAATAGACGACGGGTGGTGGGCAGCCAAAGGGGATCTTCATGAAGCCCGTTTGTCGCAAGGATCCCCGATGTCTATCCTTCATCCCAGTAGCTCGTGCTGGCTGCCCCCAGTGCCCGCCTGGGTTTTCCGTTGGGTCAGCCAGACTGGTCTTTCTCAGCGCTTGCCATGATCCATGCGTCGCTGCTTCGCTCGGCCTTCGCCTTCAACGAAATGGCACGGCTCGAGGTCAGTCCCTCTCCGTCAACGGTCGACCGAGGTCCGCTGAGAGAGAGGGTAAATCGTCTCTCCGTTCAAAACAATCTCGACCAGCACTTCGGCGGTCCGCGCCAGCATCGCCGAAACACTACAATACTTCTCTTGACTGAGTTTCACTGCCCGAATGATCTGGTCGCTAGACGCCCTATCGCCTTCCAAGCGATACCTCAGCACCAGTCGCTCGTAGACCTTCGGGTGCGTTAAGACTCGATCGGCGTCGAGTTCAATCTCAAACGAGGTGTAGGTTACCCGCATCTTTCTTAATATCGAGACCACATCCATCCCCGTACATCCGCCAAGGCTCAACAACACCAATTCCATAGGGCGCACTCCGCGATTTTCTCCCCCAACCTCCTCGGAAGCGTCCATGATGATTCGATGGCCCGATTCGCTCAGTCCTTCAAAAGCCATAGGGCCCTTAAACGTCACCGTATTCAACTCGATCTACCCGCCTTTCCAGGACTCCTGTTGTCGGCTCTCGATATCATTTTACTTAAGATTCGGGAAGAATCCGCCGCTGCCGAGGGGTTCCTAGGCGGATCAAATCCGGTCAACCTGACTCTCAGGCTTTTCGGGCGTAGCCCTTATGGGTTGCCTCCCCAACCTCCCGCCGCGTGCGCTTTGGCGGCAACACTCGGCAAATTGGCCCCCTCCAACTCGATCAAGCCCGCTTTATCCCTAACCATGGTTCGGCCTGACTGTCTTTTTTGTCCCTCACTCGTTGACGGCATCCTCGCGCTCACTATTGAACCCAGGCCCCATCATTCGACTCAGATCACATTGGAAGGACCCGGGGTCGGCTGACGCTCTGGCCTACCTCCACCATTGGACTTTTCTCGTCCCATGCCCCCACTCCGTTGTCACCAGAGCCAGCCAGACGATTTTAACCCCTTTGCCATATCCGCGCCAGCATCTACCATATCTTCATTCGCTGCCAGTCGTTGCGCTGACCCTGCCGCCACGCCTTGGGCACCCCTCCGGTCCAAAAGTCCAATGCTCCTTGGTCCACGTCTAATGCTGACACTTCCCCTGATACTTAGCACTATCCGCCGCCCCGAGCAATGCGCTTAGATCCTTGCCGTGGCCGAATGGCGACTCCAGCCGACACTAAGCGAGATGTTGACCACCAAGCCGTTGGCCAAAGCCACGGAAGCGACAACTGGGTCCAGAATGCGATTTTGCACGTGAAGCTATGCCTCTTGGCTTCCGAAGTCGGACACTAAAAAAGTAAACGCCTCGCCGCCAAAGCGTCCTGCCCGGTCGATGGGTTGCAATCCCGTGTGCAGACGCCGAGCTATTTCCTGCCAGACCATATCGCCGACCCGATGATCATTGGCATCGTTTATGGCCTTAAACGCATGGCAATCGACGAAAAACGCCTAAAATTGCTCCCATTCGCAGCCTTTATCCTGCAGCGCTGCCGCCACCGAGCGCTCGAAGGACCGCCAGTTCAACACCCAGGTCAATCGATCGTGGTCAACGAGGCGGCGAAATGGGTGCTGTTCTTTAATATGATCGGTCTCATCATAGATCGACAGGATACGTTAGGTGCGATTGCCAATGATTACATACGGTCCGTCTATCACCAACGATCGGACGTGGCCTCCCGTCCCCTACCCTATCTTCCAACCCTCGATTGGGCTCAATCGCGCCCAATCTCCCCGAGACCGACTCCGGCCGTCTTCGCCAGGATTGCGACAAATATCCGCCACCGACGTCGTCAGCGACTGACTGACCCTAGTCCAGACACCACTCCAACGCAGAGCACGGAGGCGATCCACCAGAGGATATGAAAGCTGGAATGGTAGATTGGCCTCACTCAAAACCAGCGACGGGAAAAATGCACCACAAGGAAAAGATTGCGCCATTGCGCACCGTCACCCTCGTCCACAGACCGGGCAGCATCCAATTAGGGGCAACCATCAGGCCGAAGCCTCACGGCCCGCGCTCCATTCAGCCCAAAATCTTTAGATGGAGGTGAGTACCGAACGCTGCCAAAACGACCCCCAAGGTACCAATGGCGTAGAGCCCGATCGGTCGGGCATCGGGCAACGGCACTACCTGAATGGCAAAAACCGCCGCCATCATAAACAAAAAGCTCATTCCTGCCCCGTGACTCATCGGGCCACCGTGTTTTCAACAAGGTATTCGACCGTATTGATGCCAAACGATCCACCTCATCGGAATACCAAACGCCCCACTAAGCTTCAAAATCGGCATCCAGGCACCGCCTCCTCGCGCTTTGTGGTTAAGTACCAGACCGCCAGCGCTGATTTTGGTTCATTCACCGGCCGCTCGAAAAACTCCAGTCCCCTATTTTGGGGATTGGACATCAATCTGGTCGACTCCTGCCCTAACCTAGAACAATCCCCTCGACGGCCCCCCACCTCACCCGGGAATCTGTTCCTAGGGGAGAGCCTTTCAACCCCCGCCCCTCGTTCCGGGATATTTGGCAATCTATCGAGCGGATTGGAACCCTCGACTATTTTCCATCGCTTCACTTCGGTGTTGACACTCCCCATGCGTAAACGCAGGGGATTCTTGCGAGGAACGCACTTCGGTGCGCTTTACTCGCAAGGGGTGGGCCAAACACCCCCTATCCAGTCGCCCGAAGGTCTCTGGTTACTTGCCGTGATGGTTCGCCGAATCCTGTTAACGTCTGGTCTTGACGACGCGATACATTTTACGTCTCCCACGATTGCGAGAGACAACCGCCAACGTATCCATTTGTCAAAGAGCGAACACATCCTCAGTATATATACCCGGCATTAAAGATCCTGATACTGGCGCCGACCAGGTTTGAGTGCCTTAGCCTCCTTCATCAAGGCGTAAGTTTTAATTCTTTACTGCCGAATATATAGCACGCAAGGTATAGCTTGGGGACGACAAATCTTCGCCTGACGGCGAGCGCCTTATATCCCCATACCTAAAGGTAGGGGTTTTACGGCGCGTTTGATAAAATACATAATCTCAGGCAAAATATTGAAACCCGATACGGAAAGGCCGTGATTATATGGCAGTAGACACGTATTCTCAACTCCGCGACTCAGCGAAACAACTTTATTCTGCGTTGTTGGAGCATGCCTCCAAGGATCTGATCCTGCAGGCAGGGCGTCTTTTGGGTATTGTTCAACGGGGGACGTTGGCACTAGAAAGTGAACAAGACCCCAGTTTTTTAATGGACGCCATGGTGCATGAACCGATAGACGGGGTTGCATCTCTGGTGACTCAGGCCCTTCGCGACCACTGGAACACAGGCGTTCTTAACCAAACGCAATTGCTATCCTCCATGGCGAACGCATACACGTCGCTATTCACCGTGGAGACTACCCGCCCGGACCTAGCCGAGTTAACCCTGCGCGATCAGTTCGATTCGGCTCGTCCTGAACTCGTTCTCACGGATTTTAATTTGAGCCGGTCGGTGCCGCGTGGGGCGCTGTTGTTTACCCGAATCCTGACCTTCGACGATATCACGATGACGAGCGGCATCTGCATGCCGTTCGCGGCCGACTTAGATCGCTATCTCCGCCGTCGGCTGAAACCTATGGAGCACAAAATTCACAGCACCATCCCCTCCGTTCAACGCTATGCGGCCTTCTTTCGCCTGTATCGCACCGACGGGGTGCCTATGGCCTTTGGTGATCCCCCGGCGATTTGAGCAGTGCGCTCCCGGATAGATGCTCGGTGGCGGGAATTTTCGGCCCAGCGATTCCTGTCAAGTCCCAAGTTATTTGGCCATGGAAGTCTTACTTTGCGTGACCGTTTCGAAGGCGACTAGCTTTTAGCACGGGCCGAATGGATGGGCAGCGGTTTCCTGGGCATCCATTCGGCCTGTTTCAGCCTGGAAGGCTGTATCCCAGGCACCATGAAGACTGCATTTGGTGCGCACGAACAGCTTGGCCTTGACGGAGAGTCTACCGAAAGCGTGGAAGCACGCTGCGACCGACCCGAGATGCCGGTTTTCCCGCCCAAACACTGGTCAAGGAATGTGAGACGAGCGGTGGTTTTCGTGACCAAATAGCGTGAGACTCGACACGATTCCATGAGTGTTATGGCTAACTCCTTTCGTCTTTGGTTTAGCTAAGTCAGTGATCATCAGTTCTAGCCTATTTCCGAGGAGGTACCGGGGTCGGGAAACTCCCCCAGGTGTTCTCACAGTATTCGCTGATTGGCGTAGGCAGTGGGTTTTCTGGGTACGTCAATCAGCGAATCCCAGCCTCTTGGGCTGATCTCGCTTTTACGTCTGCGGCTCATCGGTGGTGTATCTGATGACACGAAAGTTAGTGGAAGCGATGACAAAACCCGTTAGCGCCAACACATGAGCCAAGGGAATAGCTTCAAGAAAAAGACATGGCCATTCCGTTCCGTGAATTTCCGCATCCTGATCCCAATGCTCGAACCACGGCCCCGAGGCCGTTCGATCCCTATCGGCCATACGCTAGAGCGAGGGCCGCCTTGGCTCTTTTCACCCTGATTGAGCTGAACGGCGACGCTACCGGTGCCGTCTTTTCCGGGAGGAAAAGCCAAGGCTTTCGATTTGCGCGCTGTGATGCCGCACCCGTGCCAATCGATTTTAAACAAACCGTCAGGATTGACCGCCGATAGCCAAAAGCACCTTCAGTCTACCATCACGTCGTCGGCCCAAGCCTAGCGAATGTCAGCGGCAAGCCCCGTCTCTAGGGTCACACTGCAGCCCACCGGTTCCCGGGCCATGGCCTGCAAATGAACCCATAAGACTGCATTCCAGGATGGAATGCAGTCTTATAGGAAAATCCCTGCGGCCTCATTGGCCAGTAAATGTCGCATTTTTTGTACGCGTCCCCACCAACTGCACCGGCCGGCCGAGGCTAAATCAAAAGACCACGAAATTTCGTGGCGGCGATCTTGGGGGTGGACTGCCAGCGCGTCCCGTAGTTGCCAGACTCCAGTCTAATCAAGCCGACGAATCGCCCTTCAGCACCAGGCGTCAGACGTTCCAATGAGGTCCCCGAGAAGCCGCCATCTTCTGACGAAGCAAGGACTCAAAGCGCTCGCCGTCGATTGGCAACTCCACCCAGTCATCCGTCCAGGCGGACAAGTGCATGGCATTGGAGAGCTCCAGTCCGCGCAAGCCGTCTTCGCCCGGAGCCAGCAGGGCCTCCCCATGGGCAATGGCATTCACCCAATTTTGGGTAATGCCTCGGTGTCCCGTCTCCGGGCCATGCACCGGATTGGGCTCGCCGGGGGGCACTGGAATCTCCACCATGTCAGCCTCAGGATGGCCATGCCCACCCTGGTATTCGCGGTTAAACTGGCGTTCCCCGATGCTTAGCTTCCACCAGGTAATCTTGCCATCTTCGACCACTAGTTTCCCTTGGTCCGCCGCAATTTCCAAGCGATTGGTGCCTGGTGCTTCGCCAGTCGAGGTGATGAACGTCGCCGTCGCCCCGTTGGCATACTCCGCATACGCAGTCACGTCGTCTTCTACTTCAATGTCGTGATACTTGCCGAATGCCATAAAGGCACGCAATCTGACCGGCATCGCGCCGAACATCCACTGCCAGAGATCCAACTGGTGCGGCGCTTGGTTCAACAGGACACCGCCCCCTTCTCCCGCCCAGGTCGCTCGCCACTGTCCGAGATCATAGTAACTCTGGGGTCGATACCAGTCGGTCACCACCCAGCTTACGCGTTTGATCTCTCCCAGTTCGCCTTGAGCCATCAACGCACGAATTTTCTGGTACACCGGATTCGTGCGCTGATTGTACATAATCGCAAACACTCGTCCCTTGGATCGAGCAGCCTCACCAAGGGCCCCAGCTGCCGCCGTATATACGGCCAGCGGCTTTTCCGATAAGACATGCAATCCGTGGTCAAATGCCGCCATCGCCAATGGCGGATGCAAGAAATGCGGTGCAGCGATAATCACCCCATCGCAAAGATCCGACCGGTACAAGTCTTGGGCACTGCTTAATCGCGCCACTTTGGCATCCAAGTGGGTTTTCGCCCAAGCGAGCCGTGCCGGATCGGGGTCGGCGACCGCGGTCAACCGAGCTCCCGCTATGTCTCCTCGATCGAGATAGCCCGCATGTTCCGATCCCATGATTCCCACGCCCACAACGCCAATTCGCACCATTTTCGCACCTTCACTTTGCCCTATTTTGCAACCTGTTCCTATCGAGACCGGATAGAACCCCTCTTCCCATACTCATCCCCTCACCCCCATCCCCGCTCACACGTCGTGGCGTGATCCGCTCCGCTCATCATGCCCCGGGGCCGCTGTAATTGGTGCCACCCGTAACTCTACGACCGACTTCGCAGGCAGCGTCACGTCCAGCCAATTTTCGCGAACACCGATCCCCGCCAAGGGTTGAATGTGCACTTGGTTGGGCGTATCCCAGGTATTTTTGCTGGTTATCTCGGGAGCTGAGAGCACCTCTGCAGACGCCTCTGCAATGCCCCAGGGCGCATCGCCTTGGTGCATACTAATCTGAATCGAAGCTGCTTTTTGGGGGTGCAGATTGACCACACTGAGATGGACCACTCCGCCCGCATCTTGCGACGCCGACGCATGCAGTTGATCGATGGCCTCGCCACCTACCGAATAATCGCGAGTGCTGATTTCAGTGGCCACCTGACGGTTGCCCTGATGCACGGCGTAGAGCCGGAACACCTGATAGGTGGGCGTCGTTATCATCGCTGCATCCTGGGTTAATATAAGAGCCTGCAACACATTCACGGTTTGGGCCAAGTTCGCCATCATCACTCGGTCGCAATGATTGTTAAAGATATTGAGCGATACCGCCGCCACTAAAGCATCCCTGAGCGTGTTCTGTTGATATAAAAACCCTGGATGGGTCCCCGGCTCGACATCGTACCAGGTACCCCACTCGTCTACCACTAAGCCCACCTGGTGGGTGGGGTCATACCGATCCATCACCTCGCTATGCATTTGGATCCAATCCTCTTAATAACAGGGCTTTTTTCAAGGTCGTAAACCACTCCTCGAGTCTGAAGTTGGTTGCCGACCCTTTGTGCTCCCAGGTTGAAGGAATGGTGTAATAATGTAGGCTCAACCCGTCCATCTACGCCGCGGCTTCCCGCATGAGCACTTCCGTCCAATGAATGTCCCCATCGTGAGATCCTGAGGCGATTTTTTGCATCGGATGGTCGGGGCGATATTGGTGTAAAAACGTCTGATAGCGCCGATAGACATCGGCGTAATACTCGGGCCGCATGCTTCCCCCGCATCCCCAAGACTCATTGCCCACCCCGAAGCATTTGACTGCCCACGGGTCGGGATGGCCGTTTCTTGCCCGCAACGCACCCATCGGCGAGGTCTCCGGCCCAGTCATGTATTCGACCCACTCTGTTATCTCTTGCACCGTACCACTACCGACGTTGCCCGCGACATATGCCTCATAGCCAACCAACTCGCACAAACAAAAAAACTCATGGGTGCCAAAATGGTTGTCGTCAAGCACCTGGCCCCAGTGACTGTTGACCATCGCTCGCCTCTCCTCCACTGGCCCAATTCCATCCTTCCAGTGGTACTCATCGGCGAAACATCCTCCTGGCCAACGTATCACCGGCACCTTGATGGTTTTTAAGGCCTCCACCACGTCAGTACGAATTCCGTCGATATGAGGAATCGAGGATTGTGGGCCCACCCAAATTCCTTCGTAGATGCCTCGTCCCAAATGCTCCGCAAAATGCCCATAGATCGCTTCGGCAATGCGGCCCTTCGACGCACCGACGTCCACACGTATGGTGTGCATTCTCTCCTCCTTCGACTCGAAGACTGTCTAGACTACGCCACGATGCCAATCAAACCGAAGACATCGTCCGCGAGAATACCGAAACCCAGAGCCACCCCCGGCAAGTCCGATTTACCACCAATTCAGAATGGACCGGGCCCTGCCCACGCCTCTTGGGTGTTTGAGTCTCCGTTCATCCCCGCCGGCCGAGCTAGCATGGCTCGGCTCAAACCACTCTACCAGTATCGCACGTGAACCAAGAACTTTCCCCGGAACGGTGGATCAATTCCTTAGATTTCATCCCATCGTGGCCATCTTGTGGTCGAAAATCGGCGATTTTCGGCTTTTTCCCTACCTAAGAGCGGAGGTCAAATCCACCCGGCGGGCTTGCCGGTCTAATCTACGCTTACAGCCGTCCGCCGAAAACCTTAGGCTTTTGTCGACGGATCGGATTCGCTTGCCCTTCAGGGAATCCGTGGACTAACCGACTCGGTGTTCCCCGTATGACTGGGCGTCGTCGTTTCGAATCCTAAGGGACTGGTGCAAAACCCGACACATCGTCTTTCGAACATCGCAACCACGTGGATTTCAGGGTCATCGGCCCGGCCTTTTAGGACTTATGCATCATCCCCCTAGTGCAATCCGAAATACCAAACGAATACCGCCTAGCTTCCGTTTGACACTCTTCGGATGTCCCAACAGAGTGAGCGCTTTGAATCTGACGACAAAGACCAGCCTAGGAGCTTGTCCATTTATTGGGCAGTCTGGAATCATCTGCTACACACCCGACCAGGCACCGATTCTTCTCTGGGGTACTTTGCTCTCGTGAGGCAATCTATTGGAGGAGTTATGGCTGGATTTCGTTGGGAAACGGTGA
>DAHXNH010000382.1 GCA_027365485.1 Clostridiales bacterium | reverse complement strand
TTGCGCACAGTGTAACTGTACCGATTAAGCCAGCAAACACATTATCGCGCCTTACGTTCATGTGCGTGCCTTAAGCGCCGTCAACGTTGCTTTCTTTCTATCCGAAGTGCTGAACGATAGCGGTTTGGATGGCATTCGTTTGTGAGCGGATGTTCGTTTGATTTACCATGCTGTGATCCAGCATGGTCGTTTCTTGCATGGACTTCGCATTAGATTGTGTAACTCTCTGCTGCTCGTGAGCGATCGGTAGGGCTTGGACAGAGATCGAAAGGAAATGTAGAACTTTCATATAGCTAGTGTAGCGGAGAAAGATGTCGGGCATCTGCTGAATAGTTTGCCGCCATTGCTTTAAAACGGTCGACCACTGAGATAACTGGGTTTTTACGTTCTGGGATTGACTTTGCACTTGAAGGATCTCCAGCTGTATTTGACGGATGTTGGAGTGCAGTGCCTTGGAATGACGCGGAGTGTTCTGCGAACGATTAGCTAGTTCGTATATTACGTAGGAAGTTTCCAGTATTTCCTGCTCCATCTGTTGTTCATTATTTAAACTTAATCGAGCTATTCGCGCATCGCTGGTTGCTTTCGCCTGTAGGAGGATCATTTGCCCGAGTACTTGCTGGGTGCTCGTCTTAATAGTAGCAAAATTTGACGACAACTGCTGTTGAACCATTAACGGTGTCTTGGTATTGGAGGACCCCATTCCAGTAGTCTGTGCATATGTCACACCGGATCCCATCATGGCTCCCAGAGCCAGTCCGATCACAATAATTTTTAGCCGTCCGTTTCTGTTCAACTGCATGGTGGTCGTCTCCTCCTAATAGTTCTAATAACCGTCAATTTCCCCTAATTTTTAACGCACTTAGCTAGCAAGAATTGTACTGTTCATGTGGAATATATACTTTGATGGATAAAACTTCCATACACTGTGTGGTACACGGAGGAACTCAACTAAAATCATGCACACCAAATTCGCTATATTAGGAGTGGTCGGAGCTTTTGCGTTAACTACGCCGACGTTTGCCGCCGCGCCTCCTACTACGTCGATAAGCAACACGACCAATCTGGCAACATTGTTATCCAATCCTCAAGTTAGCACATTTTTACAGTCGTTGCCATCGCTCACGGCTAATCCTGACCAAACGGTGTCGCACACCTACGTGGTAGATGGTACCAAGTTTGTATACTCAATGACTGATTCGACTAACTCGACTAACTCTGGATCTAGTAGTAATTCAGTAGCTAGTCCAGCTACATCGTATGAAAGAACGGGAACGACATCTCTTACCATCGGCTTTGCTGGAACGTTATCTTACAGTGTTACGTTCAGTTACAATCCTTCAGCCGATACGGTGACGCCGTTGTCATGGGGCTGGGGTTGGAGTCCGGCCTCAAGTACGTATGATTCCACCTATGCTGATCAGACCTTTCTAGACGACTTCCCAACCAGTGGTGATCCATCTTCTTGGAACTTCTTGAGCGACGCAACGTTGGAATCACCAATATACGGAAATCTTGGAGAATACCTTGCCGATGTGGCAGTCAGTTCAAACGGTTCAGTTCTCGGATCTCTTAACGAAGAATGAACTGGACCCTTCAATATCTGCAAGAATGTGCCTAGTTCACCCCACCAGATGCTCCGACCATCGAGTCAAGAGGCTGGAGCATCTGGTGGCACTTGAAACCCTTAAATCAGTAGGTGAACTTAGTGAACACACCTGCCCGTTAATGCTCCAAGCGTGGGCTCTGCTTAAACGGAGCCAGTGGCCTGATCATGCAACCACCGCTGGACTACCGTCCAGGCGGCTTGTTCTTCGCGACTGAGGACGGTGCCGCCATTACGCAACAACTCCGGGTCATCGGGTACAGCCGCTTTGACCGCGCTAGCGATTAGGGTAACCACCTCGGACACCACTTGGGCCGTGGACTTGGCGCGTATCAAATAATTCAAGTAATTGAGATCGTCAATCACGGTTGTCTCCAACCGCATGGTCACGGCTTGCTTGGCCATACGACCACCTCCTATCCCCAATTGTATGACTTGTCATTATTAATGACAAGTCATACAATCAGCACTCCACGGTGCAACTGTCTTGTGGAAGGCTCATGGGCTATCGTGGTACGGTCGTTGCTCCGGACCCGAACCTTTCCCCCAGCCCGGCAGGGCTAAGGGGGGGTGTGTAGCGTTTTTTGTATCTCTGGTTGGCTAGGTAGTAGTGCCTTGCAGGCCTCCAAGCATTAGCGCGGAGGCCTGGCGCCGTTAGGTTCGGTTATGGTTCGTTAGCGTTGGGTAGCGTGATCACGGTCCTGGTTTTTTGGTTGCGCGTTTTGGTGAGATTCTTCACACTACCTTTCCAACCGAAGAGGTTGCTCAGGCGATAGGTATGGGTGCGGCCGAGTTTCGGGCCTTCCAGCAGAATTTCTTTGTCTACGAGCACTTTGATCGCTCGTGAGACGTTTGTAGTTTTCATTCCTAATGCATCGGCTATTTGTCTTTGAGGTATGGCGATATAGTTCTCAAAGCCCAGGTTGCCGAAGAGATAAAATAGCACGCGATAGTTTTCCCCTTGTAAATCGGGGTCTTTGGCTAATTCGACAAAGGCTTCTTGGAACCCCATGAACCATCCCTCCCGGAGTTTGACTTTGGTTGCAATATAGACCGGCACGCCCTCGATTAACTCTCCTGTTTCCATGTCGATTGTTCGAAATCGGGTAATTTTCCCCATTAGTGTACCCCCTCAAAAAATAGTTATCACAGGCGATAACTAGGTTATCATATATGATAACTATCGTCTTTCAAGATCCTTGATTTTATTGGGTTTTTTGCGGGTCCCTTATGTATATGTAAAGATCCCTCGAAAAAGAACTATTGTTCGCGATCGAACGGGGCTTGCGACCGGGGTGCTCGATCGCTCTCGATCGGGGGCTTGTGTGCCTCCCAAACCCGAGGTAACCTATGCAGTAGGAGGGCAGGGAGCAAGCCATGTTATCGCTAACGCTCAAACGGCTTGCAAGCCTTGGAATCTGGCATGGGGGTAGCACCCCCAGCCAGATTCCACCCCATCGCCTCCCTCCGGTCGGAAGATGGGGGAACCGGTGGCCGAGCCGTCCGCGCTACCGCTTGGACCGGCACCGGCCCTGACGGATGCTGGGACCACCGGCCTTCGTCTGCCGACTTGGCCTGTCGCTAGGCGCTCCTGGTCCTCAGCATCCTCGTGCAGAGCCTTCTCGATAGAAAAAATTTACACACCCCCCCTTAGCCCTGACGGGCTAGGGGAAAGGCAAGGAGGGAGCGTATGGCACGTCCCAAAGGGGACCCGGCGAACGTTCGAGGCATGACGATTGGGGTTCGGGTGACGGAGGCGGAATATGTCACCTTGCGGGAGAAGGCGGCGACGATGGCCATGACTCCGGCCCAATGGTTGAGGGAAGCGGCGTTATCCCGGCGCTTGCCGTCTCCCCCAGTACCCGCGATTAACGTGGCTGAATACGGCCAATTAGCGCGGTTAAGCGCCAATCTGAATCAACTGACACGGTTGGCGCATGAAGGCCGTGTGACCGGAGTGGACGAGGCCGTCCTGCAATACCTTGGGGAGGAAGTCTCACGCTTGCGATTGGCCCTTTTGGGCCAAAGAGGGGAGGACGCATGATCGCCAAAATGGAGAAGGGTCGCGGTGCTCGCGGAGCGTTGGAGTACGATTTGCAAGCGGGCAAAAGTGAACTTTTGGAGACGAATCTGGCCGGGCGCACTCCGCGGAGTATGGCGAAAGAGTTTGGGGAAGTCCGGCAACTCCGGCCCACACTCGGCAAAGCGGTGCTTCATGTGGCTTTGTCCGTGCCGCCTGGCGAACACCTGACCGATGACCAATGGCGGACCATCGGGCACCGGTACCTGGAGGCGATGGGGTTTACGGACAACCAGTATGTGATCACGCGCCATACGGACACGGATCACGAACACATTCACCTCGTGGTGAATCGGATTACCTTTGCCGGGGAGGTCGTCAGCGATAGTCAAGACTGGAAGCGGCAGGAAGCCCTCATGCGGGTGATTGAACGGGAGTATGGGTTGACGCCGGTCGCGCCTAGCCAGGAGGCTGCCCGCAAGGCCCCGACGAAAGGTGAAATTGAGTATGCGATGCGGACGGGCGAGGCGAGTATCAAACAACGCTTGCAAGACTTGGGCGCGGCGGCCATGCAAGACTGTGCCAGTCTGTCGGACTATATCCAGCGGCTTGAGGCGGTGGGCGTCGAAGTGATCCCGACGGTGCAGTTGCAAGGCGCAAAAGTGTCTGGATTGATGTACCGCTTAGAGGATAGGGTCATGAAGGGCAGTGACCTCGGCAAAGCCTATAGCCCGGTGGGCCTGGCGAAGAAAGGGGTGCCCTATGAGCAAGGCCGAGACTTTGCGGCAGTTGAGCGCTGTCGCGAACGAGAAGCACGTCGAGCATATGAGCGCACAACTCGAGACGTTGCGCCAAGCCCAGGTGCAGAGCGCCGAGGAGTTAGCGAGTCTGCTGGAGCCGTTGGCGCAAGCCATGGCGGCGTTGACGGACGAGACGCGGGTGACCTTAACGGAGCTGCAGCAGCAGAGCACGATGCAGGTGCAGGCCTTAGCAGCCCAGAGTCAGGCGTTACTGCACCAGTGGGAGCGGAATCCGCAGGAATTGCAGGCAGCGGCGCAGCGGTTGACCGCCGCGACGGACCTGTTGATCCAGAATTCGGCACAGATCCTGCACCAAGCGACGTGGCGGCTGGGGTGGAAACATTACGCCGTGACCGTGGCGACGGGTCTGTTGGCCGCGGTGCTCACACTCGGATTGTGGACTTGGCTCTCGGTTCGGTCGACACCCGGTACCCTGCCCTCGAAGCCGTCCGTGACCGCACCACGCAAGCCGTCCAGCGGCAACTCCAAGCCTTTGGGGTAGATCGCGTGGATCTCGGGATTCGAGATGGGCAGCAAGGCAAGATGATGCAACGGCTGTGGACGCCGGAGGAAGTCGTGCAGAATGTCGGGTGGCTGAAGCGCATGAATGCGCAAGGCAACGATATTTACGTGCGGCCGGCCGGGGAGCATGGGTTGGTGTTGGTGGATGACCTCACCCCCGCCGCCGTGGACCATCTCCACGGTGAAGGCTTCGACCCCGCCCTGGTGACCGAGACGAGTCCGGCGAACTTGCAAGCGTGGCTTAAAGTGTCGGTGGAGCCGCTGGAGGCCCGGTATCGGACCCTGTTGGCCCAATGGTTTGCCAAAGACTTTGGTGGCGACCCGAATAGCGCGGACGGCGGGCATTATGGCCGCTTGGCAGGATTTACGAACCAAAAACCCCAACGACGGTTGGAGACGGGGTTGCCTCCTTACGTGCTCTTGCGGGAATGGAGTGGCCGGGTGATGGCCCAGGCTGAGGCGATGCTAGCCAAGCTCGACCGGCTCTTAGACGCCCGAGCGGCCCGTCAGGAGCAACAAACGCGGCTAGCGACGATTGATGCTTGGCAGTCCCCGCCAGGATGGCCGTCGTGGGGTCGCAGGAAGCCGGTCGACGAGTATCACCGGCAGGCGCAGGTACTGCAAGCCCGCTATCCGGACCCCGACTGGTCGCAGCTGGATTGGATGATTGCCAAGACGATGGCCGGGTCCGGGCACTATACCATCCCGGAGATTACGCAGGCCATCGTCCAAGGCTCGCCGAACCTGGCCACCCGGAAGCC
>DAHXNH010000380.1 GCA_027365485.1 Clostridiales bacterium | reverse complement strand
CCAAGTTCCGTGTTACGTGCCCGATCACTTCGGATTAGTCGAGCCCGCCGAGTTTCTTCATACCGCATGGCCCGAATATGCTCCCTGGCGTCTCAATGCAGACGACACGTTTGACGAAAATACCGAGCCTGATGAAGGGCCCGACTTTCTTGACGCGGCCATCTCTTTTTCGGAAGGAGCTCCTTTATGACTACCCCACATCTGATTACTGGTCCGCTTTCTCGCCAATCGGTCCCCCCTTTGGCCTCAGACACTCCGATACACATTGGATCCCGGCCACTGACACTCGCTACCAATACATTACCTCGGGTACCCGACGGCACTGTGGTCACGCTCGCGCTAACCCCCGACGGCAGGCACTCCGGACACCTGGGTGCTTCCCACCCGATCGATTCACAAACTTCTCCGGGTGTCCCCAACGGAGTGGAAGGATTACCGCCAGCGCATGGGATCGGCATCCCCTCTAACGATGGATACGTTGCTTGATTTGACCACTAGCTTGGATTTTCCCGCCCACGAATCGGTCGTTCACATGTTGAAACCGCCCGATGATGCCCATGTGCCGATTTACGAGAACTTGCTACAATATCCCTGCACGGATCGTGCCACCGATCGCTTGGCGGCCCGTAACGCGCTCCTGCAAGACCCTGTGGCCAGTGCCTTTTTGTATCGCTGGGGCTGGCCTACCCTGCGGCTCCGTTTGCGTTATCGATACGGCCTCTCGCCACAGTCGGTTGAACAGTTACTGCATATCGTCAATTATTCTGCGTCTCATTTGTTCCGATTCCCCTACCTTGCCGCCTATGCTCTCGACGGCCATCACCTCACATTCTCGGATCTGGACCACTTCGCCGACTATCACCACCTTGCCGCTTCGGATCCCGAGCGCATTCATGCCGCTGTCTTTTGGGCCGTCCAACAGCAAGTCTTCGATCACCATCATGTCCGCTTCCCAGTCGCTCAAATCCACAAACAGGCTAATAAAATGCTGGAAGCATACGGGGAATTATACCCCCACAGTACTTTCGGCCGGCTCATCCAACGCGGCGGCTTTCAAGTAGCCATCCAATCCGCGTGGAACGATTTATGCAAGACCCATTACACTTGGGATGTTGTTAGCAAAACGGGCCAACATCTTGGGAGCATTACCCGCGTCTATTATGCTACGCAATCCTCTGGCCAGTCGGCGGCCCAACTGGTCCAAGCGGCACCCCAACCCCCTTTAACCGACATTGCTCCCTTTATTCAGCAACTAGCCGCGCCGCCCTACGCTTTAGACGCCCGCCAGCAGGCCATCGTGGAGCAAGTCTTGCAACGTCGCTTAACCTTGATTCACGGTGGCCCCGGACGCGGTAAAACCCATCTTATCGCATCGCTTATCCATGCTCTGGAACACACTCCAACGCCTCCCACCGTTTGGGTGATTTCTCCCACGGCACGCGGCGCTCTTAATGTTCGCGCAATGACCGAATCGTTGCTCCGCAATTCTACCGATGCCTTAACGCATACCACCTTTTTAACCGTGCATAAAGCCCTGCGAGCCACTGCCACGACGGATGGACGGCCCCGGCAAATCATTTTGCCCGATCTCGTAATCTTGGACGAAGCTAGTATGTTAGACGCCTTGCTCGCCCGCCCATTATTCGAGGCCGTGGCGCTTTCGCACAGCCGCCTCGTCATCGTCGGCGATGCCGCTCAATTGCCCCCGGTGGGCATCGGTCGCGTGTTGCGTAATATGCTCCAACACACGCAAAATCAGAGCGCCTCGGCAGTGCAAACCTTATCGCATGATTACCGCCACACCCACAATCCGATCAATCCTGTGTTGGACACCTTGCGTCAACTGGTGGAGATCACCGACGGCTTGCAAGCCTTGCCTTCCGGGGTTATTCGCACCTCTGATATTACTCAGCCGAACGGGTTCCCCCAATGGCGCCAACAAGTCCTTGATCAAGCGATGCACTCCTTACGCACCGCCTCCACAATGCATTGGACAGTATCTCTCCCTTTGGCCGATTTTCCCGATGCGCTGATCCAAGCGTTTCAGACTGCTCCCCACCCGCCGCTCGTGTTGACGCCTTATCGCAATGCACGCGTGCTCAACGCTACCACCTTAAACCGCGTGATGCACGATCAATTGACCCATGAACCCGCTGGGTTCGCACTCGGTGAACCCATCATCCTCAAGGAAAACGGCGACTATCGGCGAGCGGATAGCTCAAACGCCACCGTGTATCTGCCCAACGGCACCTTGGGTACCATCACTGGGTTTCCTTCCAATGACACCGTCACGGCCACAGTGCCGGATCCGGCAATGCTTTCCGCCACGATTCCTATTACCCTGTTTCTCGGATCCTTTGGCACCATTTGGGATTGGGCGTATGTCACGACCGTACATGCTGCGCAAGGGGGACAAGCCCCGGTAGTCATTCTCCTGGGCTCTCCCCAGGAAGCCCTCACGGACCCCCGCGCTAAGACGCAGTGGGAATTGCATATGCTGTATACCGCGTTGAGTCGTCTCCAAGATCGACCCAATCAGTTCGGTCAGGTTATTTGCCTGGGCACTCTCGATTTTCGAAACGAGATCCCCAATTTTGCCGATCCGGTCTTTAACAAAGGTTGGGTCAAAGGCTGGGTTTCTCCTGACACGCTCTCTCTGTAAGGTTGGTGCGAACCTCTAGCGCCCACGATTTCTTCCGGAGATTCGCACCTCGCCTCGGTTGTCGTGTTGAGCGATTATATGACATCATAGTCTGCTTAAGCACATCGTTTACTCTCCATTCGCACTTTGTGACCCCATCGCCCGCTCTCTGAGCGGGCGCTCTGGTGGGCTGTTTCTTTATCCGATTCCTGTATGTGAAGTGAAAGTCGAACCAGTGGAAAATCCTTTACCATGGCAAAAGTTTCTTTATCCGATTCCTGTATGTGAAGTGAAAGTCCACCTGACGGCCGAGACCCTGCCAGGTGCGAGTTTCTTTATCCGATTCCTGTATGTGAAGTGAAAGCCGAGGATGGCTTGGAGCGCGTAAATCTCGACCGGGTTTCTTTATCCGATTCCTGTATGTGAAGTGCAAGTTGTCGTTGGGGCCGGCACTCAGGATGGCGATTGTTTCTTTATCCGATTCCTGTATGTGAAGTGAAAGGTCTCCCTCAATCAAGAAATCTATACTGCCGCGTTTCTTTATCCGATTCCTGTATGTGGAGTGAAAGGCGCTAAACCCCCAGCTCGGCCCCAACCTCCGATGTTTCTTTATCCGATTCCTGTCTGTGAAGTGAAAGATTGCCAGGCGGTGGCGGCGGCAATGTAGTTGGCTAGTTCAGAACGTGCTACGCAGGTCGTCTGAACGACCCCGGGAGAATGTCCAACCAGATCTTACACCAAACCGCGCCGCCAAATTCAATACAAGGAGTTTTTACCATGACTAGCATTCAACAACGCACTGAACTGCAACACCGCATTTGGCAAATCGCCAACGATGTCCGTGGCGCTGTCCATGGTTGGGATTTTAAGCAGTATGTGCTCGGCACCCTGTTCTACCGCTTCATCAGCGAAAACTTTGTCAGCTACATTGAGGGCGGAGACAACAGCATCCACTACGCCGCACTGCCTGACAGCGTCATTATCCCTGAGATCAAAGATGACGCCATTAAGACCACGGGCTACTTTATCTATCCTAGCCAACTGTTCGTCAACGTGGCCGCCAACGCTCACCACAACAAAAGCCTCAACACCGACCTGGCTGCTATCTTTGCGGCGATTGAAGCGTCTGCCAATGGCTACCCGTCCGAGCGCGACACCAAAGACCTATTTGCCGACTTCGACACCACCAGCAACCGTCTTGGCTATACCGTCAAAGACAAAAACACCCGGCTGGTCGCTGTGCTCAAGGGTGTGGCGGAACTGGATTTCGGCCACTTCGACGACAGCCATATCGACCTGTTTGGCGATGCCTACGAATTCTTGATTTCTAACTATGCGGCCAACGCGGGGATGTCCGGCGGCGATTTTTTCACCCCACAATATGTCTCTAAGCTGATCGCTCAGCTCGCCATGCACCAGCAAACCAGCATCAACAAGATCTACGACCCGGCCTGCGGATCCGGCTCCTTGCTACTACAAGCGTCTAAGCACATGAAAACCTCTCTCATCGAAGAGGGATTTTTCGGCCAGGAGATCAACCACACCACGTACAACTTAGCGCGGATGAACATGTTCTTGCATAACATCAACTACGACAAGTTCAACATCCAACTCGGTGATACCCTGATGAACCCAAATTTTAGGGATGATAAGCCCTTTGATATGATTGTCTCCAACCCGCCCTATTCAGCGAAGTGGATAGGCTCCGATGACCCTATGCGGATCTACGATGATCGGTTTGCCCCAGCAGGCGTCCTAGCACCCAAGTCAAAAGCTGACTTTGCCTTTGTGCTGCACGCGCTGAGTTATCTCTCCGCCAAAGGCCGGGCGGCCCTCGTCTGTTTTCCCGGCATCTTCTACCGGGGCGGTGCCGAGCAGAAAATCCGCCAATATCTGGTGGATAACAACTACGTCGAAACCGTGATTGCGCTAGCCCCCAACTTGTTTTACGGTACCACCATCGCTAAGAACATCCTGGTGTTGTCCAAGCACAAGCCCGATACCACCATTCAGTTCATCGACGCGAGTGCCCTATTCGAAAAGCAAACTAATAACAACGTGCTGCTGGATACGCATATCGAGCAAATCTTGCGAGTGTTCGGCAGCAAGGCTAATGTGGACCACTTTGCCCAGTCCGTACCGTTCGACCTGGTTACCGCCAATGATTACAATCTATCCGTTAGTAGCTATACTGCTCGCGAGTCAAACTTTACGTTTTAAGCGGCGGACTTGAACCGTTGAAACTTTTAATAACGGTCAGCCGATAGTTCTACCCACAAGGAAGGAAGATGAGGCTACTGTGGCTAATAGCTTGGGATTGGAAGGATATAATATCTCCTTTAAGGACTCTCCAGGAGTGAAAAATCTCTTAGATCAATATCCTTCATTTCGATTTGCTCTGAACAATATTTATCAAAAGGCCACAATGCTATGGAGTGATCAGATTCCGTTTAAACCAAATCTGTTACTTGACCAAGATGATGAAGACACAGTACTTGTTATTGAATTTCCCGGAAATGTTCCCGAAACAGATGCTGATCGTCTCTGGGATCTCATGTCGTGGAGATCTGATCAAGACCCACAAGGAGTGGCCACTTTGCCCGTTATTCTTACCATGGGTTATAGCGACTCATGAGCGACTACAAATGGGAACAATTCTATCAGTTTGCGGCCTCCTTAATTCAGTCAAATAGTCATAAGGAAACGGATAGTCGCATAGCCACAAGCCGAGCCTATTATGCAGCATATCATCAGGCTTGGATATTTGCTCAATCGCGAGACCGCAAAATGAATCGAGAATATATCACACACAAAGGTTTAATCCAATGGTTTCTTGATCAACAAACAGAATCGCAACTTCAAACGATTGGCCAATCTTTGCAAGCTTTGAAATTATCTCGGGTTCATGCTGATTACCGGCCAAACCATTTTATCCAGAGCAAGGCCGTGCATGATATTGGTGAGGCTCAAAAAATTATTGCAGCTATCAATACATTATTGAATAATGTAACGCTGACGGAGTAGTCGACAAATAAAAAAGCAACTAACCGTTAGAGCGATTAGTTGCTCGAAACCTTTATCTCAGGGCAGAAAGGAAGTGAAATTAACACTAAGTCTTATCTGAGAGCGTCATGACGGCAATCACCGCGTTCTCTCTGGATTGCCTTCACAAACTGTTCGATTAGATTACCAATCCACCCTATGGCTGTCAACGATTTTTTTCATACGTCCTTCGGACCGACTCCATGAGCGCCGTTAATTTTTTTGTGGCCCGCGCCAAGGCCGCCGGATCCCGGTGATTCGTGTGATCCATCTCTCGGAGGGTATCGCTGATCATCTCCATGAGCTTCTCCGCATGGATCTCCCCCCACGCTAGCGCGGCGGCCATCTCCGGCGGCCACGCCATGCGCAACGCTTCCTCGATGGCGTGATCGGCTACTGCCTGATCCCATTCTGGCGTATCCAGTGCGCTCCAAGGGCCGTGAATGAGTTTCCCCTCTGGGGAGGGGCGAGGCCCTAATCCATACCCCACGACATCGAGATACCGGCCCATGCTACTCTCCCCCTTTCTCTGCGGCCCGAAATTTATGCACGGCGCGGCCACCGACTTTTACGGCTACGGGGACCGTTTGGACGAGCCCAGCCCCCAATAATTCTTGGATGGCCTGCGATAGCTCCGAAGCGGGAATGTGATTGGAAAATACGAGGGAGGAAAAGTCCGAGCGACTGACCGGGGCCTCACGATGATCCGCCAGATAGGTGGGTATTCTGAAAGGTACTGACCACCGATTCCAGTAAGTACTGTCCACGGATTCTGAAAACTAGCCAGGTAGGTCAGGAGCCTTGCGGCTCCTTTCCCCCCTCAGATCCGGACGTGACAGTTTCCCGTCATCCGGCTCAAGCCACTCGGCAGCCTCCTATAACCCATTTTGGTGGGGGGTCAAGGATTCCCCGTTGGGACTGGGGTCT
>DAHXNH010000379.1 GCA_027365485.1 Clostridiales bacterium | reverse complement strand
TGGAACCGGGTTCCGGCATGGGATTTGATGAAGAGGCCGAACACGCGATGGCGGTTCTCAGGCGTGGGGGTCAAGCTCCGATAGCGCCGGATGAGCCAGACGAACCGGATGACGTAGAGGACGACGACGACGGCGACGACGACGACGACGACAAAGACTTTTAAATTCGGGAGGGGTCGACCACGATGTTAGATGTGAACAACTTCGATTCCATGCGCATAGCCCTAGCCTCCCCGGAACAGATCCGAGAATGGTCGAAGGGCGAGGTGAAAAAGCCAGAGACCATAAACTATCGCACCTTGAAACCCGAACGCGAAGGTTTGTTTTGCGAAAAGATCTTTGGACCGACCAAGGACTGGGAATGTCACTGTGGCAAGTATAAGCGTGTGCGTTATAAAGGGGTCGTCTGTGATCGCTGTGGGGTGGAGGTCACGCGCTCCAAGGTGCGCCGGGAGCGCATGGGACACATCGAACTTGCGGCTCCGGTCTCCCACATTTGGTACTTCAAAGGCATTCCATCCCGGATGGGTCTGATTTTAGACATGTCGCCGAGGGCCTTGGAAAAGGTCTTGTATTTCGCGTCGTACGTCGTGATTGAACCCGGGACCACGCCTTTGATGAAAAATCAGCTTTTGGTAGAGACCGAATATCGCGAGTATCGGGAAAAATATGGGAGTCACTTTCGGGCCATGATGGGGGCCGAAGCCATAAAAGAACTCTTGCTGGAGTTGGACTTAGACACCATGGCGACGGAACTGCGCGAGGAGCTCAACAACTCGAGCGGTCAACGCCGCATCCGCGCGATTCGCCGCTTGGAAGTGGTGGAGGCCTTTCGCGCCTCGGGCAATCGGCCAGAGTGGATGATTTTGGATGTGGTGCCGGTGATACCTCCCGACTTACGGCCTATGGTGCAGTTGGATGGCGGCCGCTTTGCGACCTCCGACTTGAATGACTTATACCGCCGGGTGATTAACCGCAACAATCGTCTCAAGCGTCTGCTAGACTTGGGTGCACCGGACATCATCGTGCGCAATGAGAAGCGAATGCTGCAAGAGGCGGTGGATGCACTCATTGACAATGGGAGGCGTGGCCGACCGGTTACGGGTCCCGGTAACAGGCCGCTCAAGTCGCTTTCGGATATGTTGAAGGGCAAGCAGGGACGTTTTCGGCAAAACCTTTTGGGAAAGCGGGTGGATTATTCGGGGCGATCGGTGATCGTGGTCGGTCCGAAGCTCAAAATGCACCAGTGTGGATTGCCGAAAGAGATGGCGCTGGAATTGTTCAAGCCCTTTGTGATGAAGCGACTGGTCAACGAAGGCTACGCCCACAATATTAAATCGGCCAAGCGCATGGTCGAGCGGGTCCGTCCAGAAGTATGGGATGTGTTGGAAGATGTGATTCGCGAACATCCGGTGCTGTTGAACCGCGCTCCAACACTTCATCGCCTGGGGATTCAGGCCTTTGAACCGGTTTTGGTGGAGGGCCGAGCCATTCAAATTCACCCCTTAGTGTGCACAGCATATAATGCAGACTTTGACGGGGACCAGATGGCAGTGCATGTTCCGCTTTCTGCGGAGGCCCAATCTGAGGCTCGGGTCTTGATGTTGGCATCGCAGAATATTTTGAACCCTAAAGATGGCCGTCCAGTCGTAACGCCTACCCAAGACATGGTTCTAGGGTCATATTACCTTACCATGGATAAGGAGGGATCGAAGGGCGAGGGTTCGCTTTTTGCCGATCTGGCGGAGGGCTTGATGGCGTATCAGAGCGGAGAAGTCGAGTTGCATGCCTATGTGGAGATGCGCTTTGACGGCAAGCGCCGGAAATCTACATTGGGTCGGTTTATCTTCAATGATGCGCTGCCGGGGGAACTGCGCTTTATCGATAAAGTCGTTGATCGCCGAATTTTAGCTGAGATCGTGGCGGACGCCTTTAGGCTTTTTGGAGCGCCCAAAACCGCTGAGGCGCTGGATAGAATTAAAGAGTTGGGATTTACTTATGCGACTCGCGCCGGAGTCACCATTGCCGTCGCCGATATCCAGATTCCATCGCGCAAGCGTGAAATTTTGGCCTCGGCGGAAGCGGAGGTTACCTTGGTCGCCCGCCAATTCCGACGAGGACTGATCACTGCTGACGAGCGCTATGAACGGGTCATTGACATTTGGACCCGGGCTCGGGAAGAGGTGACCCAGGCCTTGATGGACAGTATCGACAAGCAAAACCCGGTGTATATGATGGCCACTTCGGGGGCGCGTGGAAATGTGCAGCAGCTGTCGCAGCTGGCCGGAATGCGCGGGCTGATGGTAGACCCTTCGGGGCGGATTATTGAACTCCCGGTCCGGGCCAACTTCCGTGAGGGGCTTACCGTGCTTGAGTACTTTACGTCCACCCACGGCGCTCGCAAGGGATTGGCGGATACGGCCCTTCGCACCGCCGACTCGGGGTACTTGACCCGGCGTTTGGTCGATGTCGCTCAAGATGTCATTGTCCGTGAGATGGATTGCGGCACCAGCGAAGGGACCGAAGTGTCCGAAATCAAAGACGGTGGTACCGTGATCGAGAACCTTTATGATCGCCTGGTTGGCCGGCTTTTGGCGCAACCGGTCGTCCATCCGGTGAGCGGAGCAGTTATCGCTGAGGCCAACCAAATGCTGCTCGAAGAAGATGCGCAAGACATCATTGACGCGGGGGTGCAGGTGGTGACCGTGCGCTCGGTGCTAACCTGCAAAGCTCGTTATGGCGTGTGCGTGGCTTGTTACGGGCGCAACTTGGCCACCGGTGGGGTCGTCGAAGTTGGCGAAGCGGTCGGCATCATCGCCGCGCAGAGCATTGGAGAGCCCGGCACTCAGTTGACGATGCGGACGTTTCACACCGGCGGTGTAGCCGGAGACGACATTACCCAGGGTCTGCCGCGCGTCGAAGAATTGTTTGAAGCGCGCAAGCCCAAGGGGCAGGCGATCATTTCGGAGATCGCGGGCACGGTACGGATGGGCGAAAATAAAGGCCGACGGGAAATCACCGTCATGTCGGGGGCAGAACAGTCGGAAGCCGTCAGTTATGTGGTTCCGTTTGGATCCCGGATTAAGGTGCATGAAGGCGACACGGTCTTAGAAGGTCAGGAACTGACCGAGGGTTCTGTCAATCCTCACGATTTGTTGAAAGTCAAAGGGCCGCGGGGAATTCAGGAATATCTGTTACACGAAGTGCAGCGGGTGTATCGGGCCCAAGGCGTGGATATCAACGATAAGCATGTCGAAGTGATGGTGCGCCAAATGATGCGAAAGTTCAAAGTCGACGAAGCCGGCGATACGAATTTGCTGCCAGGAGCGCTGGTGGATCGGTTCGACTTCGAGGACGCGAATGCCGAAGTTCTGGCGATTGGTCGTATGCCAGCGGTGGCTAAACCGGTGGTTTTGGGTATTACCAAAGCGTCCTTGGCTACCGATTCCTTCTTGTCGGCAGCATCCTTCCAGGAGACCACGCGAGTGTTGACCGAAGCTTCGATTAAGGGCAAGCGGGATCCGCTGTTGGGTCTCAAGGAAAACGTGATCATCGGGAAATTGGTCCCTGCTGGAACGGGAATGTCGCGCTACCGCAACGTAGAAGTCATTACCCCGGAAGGCTACAGCGAGATCGATGTAGACCACGTTTTGGTGGACCCGGTGGTGGGGTAGACATGGGCAAATTAACCGTCGTTGACAGCGGTTGATCTCGGGTGATAGAATATCCAAGTGTGCCTAAGCCAGGAAGCCGAGGAGATAGGACTGTGCCGGCGGAAGCGCTAAGAAACCTGAAACGGCGCGTAGTGGGCGCTAAGGAGACCTTGAAGCAGGTGACAGCCGGCCGCGCGATGGAAGTGTACGTAGCTCGGGACACCGATTCCAAGGTGGTGGCGGCGATCATCGCCGAGTGCGAACAGCGCCACCTACGGCTCTATTACGTGGAAACGATGCAAGTCCTGGGCGAAATGTGCGGGATAGAGGTCAGCGCGGCAGCAGCCGCGCTGACTCAGAGTGAACCGGATTCTGGGCATTAACCGATCAGGTATAAGGAGGCTCGAAATGCCGACAATCAATCAGCTAGTCCGTCACGGACGGAGTAAGTCCAAGAAGAAGTCATCGGCGCCGGCGTTGCAAAAGAGTCCCCAAAAACGTGGCGTCTGCGTGAGTGTGAAAACCATTACCCCTAAGAAGCCTAATTCGGCTTTGCGTAAGGTGGCACGGGTCCGATTGACCAATGGGCAAGAAGTGACCGCCTATATTCCTGGGATTGGTCACAACTTGCAGGAGCACTCCGTGGTCTTGGTGCGCGGAGGCCGGGTGCGAGATTTGCCCGGGGTGCGCTATCATATTATTCGGGGTGCTCTCGACACGGCTGGAGTGCAAAAACGCGCGCAGGGCCGTTCAAAGTATGGGGCCAAAAAGGCTCAGTCATCAGCTAAAAAGTAAGAGGGGGGCATTATGCCGAGGCGTGGACAAGCGGTGGCCCGAGAGGTGGCGCCAGATCCTGTGTACCGAAGCCCGCTCGTGCAGAGCCTGATCAATAAGATCATGGTGAGCGGAAAGAAAAGTTTGGCTCAAGCAATCGTCTATCGTGCATTCGACCTGATTGCGGAAAAGAGTGGGCGCGATCCCCTCGAAGTATTTGAAACAGCGGTAAAGAACACGACGCCGTTGCTGGAAGTTCGCCCTCGGCGCGTGGGTGGAGCCACCTATCAAGTGCCGATGGAGGTCCGACCGAGTCGGCGTCAGTCTCTGGCTTTGCGTTGGTTGGTCAATTTTTCCCGCCAGCGTGGGGAACGTACGATGGAAGAGAAGTTAGCTGGTGAGTTGACGGATGCAGCCCAAAATGCCGGGGGTGCGGTTCGTCGACGGGATGAAACCCACCGAATGGCTGAAGCCAACAAGGCCTTCGCCCATTATCGATGGTAAACGCAGAAGGGAGTCACAATGCCTCGCTCATTTAGTCTGGAAAAAACCCGCAACATCGGTATCATGGCTCATATTGATGCGGGCAAAACGACCACCACCGAGCGGATTCTGTTCTATACGAAGGTCAATTACAAAATTGGGGAGGTTCATGATGGCACGGCCACCATGGACTGGATGGAGCAGGAACAAGAACGTGGGATTACCATCACGTCTGCGGCTACGACGTGCCAATGGCGCGATCATCGAATCAATATTATCGACACGCCCGGCCATGTGGACTTTACGGTCGAGGTAGAACGCTCCCTTCGGGTCCTCGACGGTGCGGTTGCAGTCTTTGACGCTAAGGGCGGAGTCGAGCCTCAGTCCGAGACCGTGTGGCGTCAAGCCGACAATTATCATGTGCCTCGGGTAGCCTACATCAACAAGATGGATATTGTAGGTGCCGACTTTGCGATGTGCGTGGACCAAATCAAAAACCGGCTCGGCGCCAACCCCGTCGCGATTCAGTGGCCGGTTGGGGCTGAAGATACATTCCGCGGGATTATCGATTTGTTGCGGATGGAAGCCTATTTTTATACCGACGACATGGGGACCCAGGGCGGTTTTGAGCCGATTCCTGAGGATCTGCTTGAACTGACCGAAGAGCGTCGACAGATGCTGTTGGATGCGGTCGCCGAGGTGGATGACGACCTCATGGAGAAGTTTCTCGAAGGCGAACCGTTTACCACCGAAGAAATTCGGCGGGCGCTTCGTCATGGCACGGTCACTGGCAAATTGGTGCCGGTGTTGTGCGGATCCTCCTACCGCAATAAGGGAGTCCAACCGTTGCTCGATGCGGTGGTCGATTTTTTGCCTTCGCCGCTTGACGTGGGCGCGATTTTGGGTCACAGCGTGGACGGGGAAGAGCAGTTGTCTAGGGAACCGTCGGATTCGGCGCCCTTTTCGGCGTTGGCCTTTAAAATCATGTCCGATTCGTACGTGGGCAAATTAGCCTTCTTTCGCGTGTATTCTGGGACCTTGAGTTCCGGTTCTTACGTTTATAACGTGACCAAGGGTCGGCGTGAGCGTATTGGTCGGTTGGTGCAGATGCATGCCAATAAGCGCGAAGAGATTGAAACGGTATACACCGGGGATATCGCGGCGGCGGTGGGGCTAAAGGATACGACCACGGGTGATACCCTAGCCGACGAGCAGCACCCGATCGTGCTGGAGTCGATGCAATTTCCGGAGCCGGTCATTTCTGTGGCTATAGAGCCCAAGACGAAAGCTGACCAAGATAAGATGGGGATCGCTTTGGGCAAACTGGCGGAAGAAGACCCGACCTTTCGGATGCACACTGACGAAGAAACGATGCAGACCATCATTTCCGGGATGGGTGAACTCCACCTGGAAATTATTGTGGACCGGCTGCTGCGCGAATTTAAAGTGCAGGCAAACGTTGGCAAGCCGCAAGTGGCTTATAAAGAGACCATTCGCAAGACCGTGGAAGACGAAGGCAAGTACATTCGCCAAACCGGTGGTCGCGGGCAATATGGTCACGTGTGGATTCGACTAGAGCCGTTGCCCCCGGGTCAAGGCTATGAGTTTGTCAATAAACTGGTCGGGGGCGTTGTCCCCAGGGAGTACGTACCCGCGGTGGACAGCGGAATTCGCGAGGCCATGCAATCAGGGGTCTTGGCGGGCTATCCGACCATTGATCTTCGTGCTACCATTTATGACGGCTCATACCATGAAGTGGACTCAAGTGAAATGGCCTTCAAGATTGCCGGCTCTATGGCGTTCAAGAAGGCGGCCCAGAAAGCCAATCCGGTGTTGCTTGAACCGTTGATGGCGGTCGAAGTGGTGGTTCCCGATGACTATATGGGTGACGTAATCGGAGACCTGAATGCACGTCGCGGTCGGATCGAGGGCATGGATCCCAGGGTCGGTGGCCTTCAGGTGATTCGAGGTCTTGTCCCCCTGGCTGAGATGTTTGGTTACGCGACCGATCTTCGGTCCCGGACTCAGGGTCGGGGAACCTATACCATGCAGTTTTCGCACTATGATGAGGCACCGCGTCACATTACCGAACAAGTGATGAAGGCGAGAAACCCGAGCGGGCAGCCCCGTTAGTCGCTATGACCTTTAAGGAGGAGACAGTTACAGATGGCAAAGAAGAAATACGAGCGCACCAAGCCTCACATCAATGTAGGGACCATTGGTCATGTTGACCACGGCAAGACCACGTTAACGGCCGCAATTACTCGGGTGCTGGCGACCCAGGGCAAGGCAGAGTTTACCGCCTATGACCAAATCGACAAGGCACCGGAAGAGCGTGAGCGCGGAATTACGATCGCAACCGCCCACGTGGAGTATGAAACTGAAAAGCGGCACTACGCCCACGTGGATTGCCCCGGACATGCCGACTATGTCAAAAACATGATTACTGGGGCGGCGCAAATGGACGGTGCCATCTTGGTGGTGTCGGCAGCTGACGGGCCTATGCCCCAGACTCGGGAGCACATCTTATTGGCGCGTCAGGTCGGAGTGCCTCACATCGTGGTATTTTTGAACAAGGCAGATATGGTTGACGACCCCGAGTTGATGGAACTGGTCGAGATCGAAGTCCGCGAATTGTTGTCTAGCTATGAATTTCCGGGCGATGAGATCCCTATCGTCAGTGGCTCAGCCCTGAAGGCGTTGGAGTGCGGCTGTGGCAAGCGCGAGTGCGAGTGGTGTGGAAAGATTTGGGAACTGATGGATGCGGTCGACGACTACGTGCCGACCCCCGAACGCGATATTGAAAAGCCATTTTTAATGCCCGTAGAAGACACCCATTCCATCACTGGGCGAGGCACGGTGGTAACGGGTCGAGTCGAGCGGGGCACGGTTAAAGTAGGAGAAGAAGTGGAAATTGTGGGTTTGCATGAGGATGCGCGGAAGACGGTGGTCACCGGGGTAGAAATGTTTAAAAAGACCCTCGACCAAGCCGTAGCCGGTGATAACATTGGGTGCTTGCTGAGAGGTGTCGACAAAGAGCAGGTCGAGCGAGGCCAGGTGTTGTCCAAGCCCGGATCGATTCATCCGCACACCAAATTTTCCTCTGAGGTCTACGTGCTGTCTAAGGAAGAAGGCGGACGGCACACCCCGTTTTTCAACGGCTACCGTCCTCAATTTTACTTTCGAACCACCGACGTAACCGGAGTGATCCAGTTGCCGGAAGGCGTAGAAATGGTGATGCCTGGCGATAACGTGCAAATGGAGATTGAGCTCATCGCACCTATCGCTATGGAAGAGGGACTCAGATTCGCAATCCGCGAGGGTGGCCGCACGGTCGGCGCCGGCGTGGTGACCGGGATTAAGGCCTAAGGCCAGGAGGAACGACGGTGGCCCAGCAAAAGATAAGGATTCGGCTTAAAGCATATGACCACGAGATCTTAGATCAGTCGGCGGTGCGGATTGTGGAGACGGCTCGGCGCAATGGCGCCAGCGTCTCCGGTCCTGTGCCCTTGCCCACGGAGAAAAAAATCTACACCGTGCTTACGGCGCCTAATGGCGAGAAAGACATTCGCGAACAATTTGAGCGCCGGGTACACAAACGCTTGATCGACATCATGGATCCCAGCCAAAAGACGGTCAATGCGCTGATGCGATTAGACCTCCCGGCCGGTGTCGATATTGAGATCAAGCTATAGGCGGGAGGACGTATGAAGGGGATTATCGGGACCAAGGTAGGAATGACCCAAGTGTTTGACGAAAGTGGCTTAGCCATCCCGGTAACGGTGATTCACGTGGCCCCCAATGTGGTGGTTGGGCATCGAACGGCGGCCAAAGAAGGCTATGATGCAGTGCGCCTAGGGATGGGTGAAGTCAAGCCACGAAAACTGACGCAACCGTTGCGCCGGGACTACGAAAAGCGGGGTTTGCCGATGGTGAAGCATCTACGCGAATTTCGTCTCCCAGGCGCATTGGAACTGACGGCGGGGAGTACTCACCGGGTAGAGGCGGCGTTTGAAAGCGGTGATATGGTGGATGTGACCGGTACCAGCAAGGGCAAGGGGTTTGCGGGAGTCATCAAGCGGTGGGGATTTCATCGCGGGCCGATGAGTCACGGATCGAAGTACCATCGCCGGGTGGGTTCGTTGGCTCCCAGAACTTCTGGCGGCGGTGGTCGAGTGCATCCAGGTCGAAAGATGCCCGGGCACATGGGCCACGACCGAGTGACAGTGCTTAACCTGAAGGTCGTGCGGGTAGATGCGGATCGGAATCTGCTGTTAATTGGCGGAGCGGTCCCTGGTCCTAAGGGCTCGTTGGTCATGGTGCGAGAAGCCATCAAGATGAGAAGGGAGAGGATTTAATGCCAACCGTAACCGTCAAAGATGTCTCAGGCAACGCCGTAGGCGATTTGGAGTTGTCGGATAAAGTCTTCGGGGCAACGGTGTCCATTCCGCTTCTTCATCGGGTGGTAACCGCCTATATGGCCAACCAGCGGCGAGGGAACGCAGACACGAAAACCCGAGCCGAGGTTCGGGGAGGTGGACGTAAGCCCTGGCGGCAAAAGGGGTTGGGTCGTGCCCGAGCCGGAACTACGCGAGCGCCACACTGGCGCCACGGAGGGGTCGTGTTTGGTCCGCATCCTCATGATTTTTCTCAGCGCATCCCGAAAAAAATGAAACAGGCCGCCATTCGTCAAGCGTTAAGCGCCAAACTCCGGGATCAAGAACTGATCGTGATTGACCGCTTCGCTCTTGAGAGTCCGAAGACCAGCGGGATGCTTGAGATGTTAAACAACCTAGGCACAGGGATGAATGTGCTCTTAGTGAGTGGCAGCCCTGTGGTCAACGCCAAGTTAGGGAGTCGCAATCTAAAGAGCACCGAGATTACCACCGCCCACTCGTTAAGCGCGTACACCTTGTTAAAACACGCTCAAGTAGTCCTCGATGAGGATGCGGTGCGGATGGTGGAGGAGGTGTTTGGTCGATGAGTAAATCGCCCTATGATGTCATCATTCGGCCACTCATTACCGAAGCGGCGACGGATGCCTTGCAGTTCAACAAATACACTTTTGAGGTAGACAGGCGAGCCAATAAGGTGGAGATTCGGGATGCCGTTGAAGAAATCTTCCATGTGCGGGTAACCAAGGTGAATACGTTGTGGCGGCGTGGAAAGATACGCCGCCGGGGACAGACCTCAGGACGCACGCCGGACCGCAAGAAGGCCATCGTAACGTTGGCGGCCGGGGATTCGATCGAAATCTTTACCAACGTATAGGGAGGGGAGAGAATATGCCGGTTCGCAAAATGAAGCCGACCTCACCTGGGGTTCGCCAAATGACGATAGCCAGTTTTGAGGAAATCACCAAGCGCACTCCGGAAAAGGCCCTGACCCAGGGTTGGCACCGAAAAGCCGGTCGCAACAATTATGGGCGGATTACGACCCGCCACCGAGGCGGGGGGACCAAGCGCCGCTATCGGACGATTGACTTTCACCGCAACAAAGATGGAATGTTTGCCGACGTGTTGGCCATAGAATATGATCCCTTTCGAACCGCGCGGATTGCCTTGGTGCAGTATGAAGATGGGGAAAAGCGCTACATTTTGGCACCCGCTGGACTGAAGGTGAATGATCGGATCATGTCTGGCGCGAGCGCAGACATTAAGCCCGGCAATGCCCTAGCGTTGTCGAATATTCCTGTGGGCACGATTATCCATGCGGTCGAGATGTTGCCCGGCAAGGGGGCCCAGCTCGGACGCTCGGCAGGAGTACAAATTCAATTGGCGGCCAAAGAGGGGAAGTATGCGCTGTTGCGGCTGCCCTCAAGCGAGTTGCGGCAGGTGCCCATAGCCTGCCGGGCGACCATTGGTCAAGTCGGCAATGCGGAGCACGAAAACATTTCGTTAGGTAAGGCAGGACGGAGCCGCTGGATGGGTAGAAGGCCATCGGTGCGCGGTGTCGCGATGAATCCGATAGACCATCCCCATGGTGGTGGTGAAGGCAAGTCACCGATTGGTCGCAAGCATCCGGTCACGCCGTGGGGCAAGCCGGCGCTTGGGGTGAAAACCCGAAAGAGGCACAAAGCGTCGAGCCGGCTGATTGTGCGACGGCGGACCAAGTAGTGGGGTTGGGCTCAACGAGCCGACAAGGAAGGAGGTAGGGCGTGGGACGTTCAGTAAAAAAGGGGCCGTACATCGACGAGAAATTGCTAAAGAAGGTCGAGGCTCAGAATCAGAACAGCCAAAAACGGGTGATTCGAACCTGGGCGCGTGCGTCTACCATCAGTCCCGAGATGGTGGGGCATACCATTGCGGTTCATGATGGGCGGCGTCACGTGCCGATCTACGTGAATGAAGAGATGGTCGGCCACAAATTGGGTGAGTTTGCACCGACGCGTACGTTCAGGGGGCACGGGGATCACACCGAGCGCTCGACGTCGCTCAAGTAAGGGGAGAAGGAAATGGCAGAAGCACAAGAGGTGTTAGAGGCAAGGGCGTATGTGCGCCAGGTTCGGATCGCGCCGCGCAAGGTCCGGATAGTCGCCGACTTGGTGCGGGGCAAGGATTTACGGAATGCGGAGGCCATCTTGCGCCACACTCCCAAGCGGGCATCGGGAATCTTAGCCAAGTTGCTGAAGAGCGCGGCGGCTAACGCTTACCACAATTTTGAGATGGATCCAAGGGACTTGTACATTCATGCTATTTGGGTGGATGGCGGGCCCACCTTGAAACGGATCCACCCACGGAGTCGTGGGCAGGCTTTTGCGATTCTAAAACGGACCAGCCATGTTTCGGTCGTTTTGCGACAGCGCCACGGAAGTTAACTAAAAAAGGGGGGAAATCGTGGGTCAGAAAGTTAATCCTAAGGGATTCAGACTCGGTGTGGTGCGGGATTGGGATTCGCGCTGGTTCGGCACTCGAGCCACCACTCCGGGCCTACTGAACGAAGATTTTCGCATTCGTCGCTTTATTAAGCGTCGCCATTATGGGGCGGGCATTTCCCGGATTGAAATTGAACGGGGTACTTCGAATCGGTTAAGGGTGTGGGTGCACACCGGGAAACCGGGGATGGTTATCGGGAAAGGTGGAGTAGGCGTCGAATCGTTGCGTAAAGAGTTGGCGGCGATTAGCGGCAAGCAAGTCGACCTCAATATTCAAGAAATCAAGAGTCCGGAAACGGACGCCCAGTTAGTGGCCGAGTCGGTGGCCAGTCAGTTGGAAAAGCGGATTGCCTTTAAGCGAGCCATGAAGCAATCGGTGCAGCGGGCTATGCGCCAAGGCGCCAAAGGCATCAAAATTATGGTAAGCGGGCGTCTCGGTGGGGCGGAAATCGCGCGTCGGGAGTGGACTTGGGAAGGATCGATTCCTTTGCATACCCTTCGTGCCGATATTGATTACGGGTTTGCTGAAGCCCATACCACGTATGGCGTGATCGGGGTCAAGGTGTGGATCAACAAAGGTCAAATTCTGCCGGGTCTGAGAAAGCGCCCGCAGGCGGTTAATGAGGGAGGTCGTTAAGCATGTTGGCGCCCAAGCGGACGAAGTTTCGCAAGCAGCACCGAGGCCGGATGAAAGGG
The DNA here is from genome assembly GCA_027365485.1 of Clostridiales bacterium. GTDB lineage: Bacteria > Bacillota > Sulfobacillia > Sulfobacillales > Sulfobacillaceae > JAMCVM01. The sequence goes on along the minus strand of DAHXNH010000379.1, from coordinate 23,659 downwards.
ACCGCGCATCGTGGTAATAAAGTGGTCTTTGGAGAATACGGGTTGCAGGCGCTGGAGCCGGCGTGGATTACGGACCGTCAAATCGAAGCAGCGCGGGTAGCCTTGACTCGTTACATTCGTCGTGGCGGTCAGGTATGGATTACGATTTTCCCTGACAAGCCGGCCACCAAGAAACCGGCGGAAACGCGGATGGGCAGTGGTAAAGGCAACGTGGAATTCTGGGTGGCGGTGGTGAAACCGCAACGAGTGATGTTCGAGTTGGCGGGCGTGCCGGAAGACGTGGCTCGGGAAGCGATGCGTTTGGCGGGGCATAAGTTGCCGATTCGTACCCGATTTGTGAAGCGGGAACAGTTGGAGGTGGCTGCCGATGAAGGCTAAGGAAATTCGAGATCTCGACGAAGTCGAGTTGGACGCCAAATTGAAAAGCCTGAAAGAAGAGCTGTTTCGCTTGCGCTTCCAATTGGCCACGGCTGCGTTAGAAAATCCGATGCGGATTCGTCAGGTCAAGAAAGATATTGCCAGGGTGCACACGATTCTTTCGGAACGGGCGTATAGCGCGGCTGAAGGAGAATAGGCGAAGATTTGACCCTGAACGTCATCGGCAAAGGAGGATGAAGATGGAACATGCACAAAACCGTAAGGTTCGCGAAGGTAAAGTGGTGAGTGACAAGATGCAGAAGACGGTGGTAGTAGCGGTGGAATCGGTCGTCCGTCACCCAATCTATGGGCGTCGGATGCGGCGCACGAAGCGTTATAAAGCCCATGACGAAACCAATCAGTGCCGAGCTGGCGATGTGGTGCGCATTGAGGAGACGCGGCCGTTGTCTAAAGAGAAGCGTTGGCGGGTTATTCAAATAGTCCGCAAGGCTGAGGTGTAATGTCCCCTATCGGTAGATTGAGGGAGAGAGGAGGGGAACCAAGTGATTCAAACGCAGACCCGGGTGAATGTCGCTGATAATACCGGGGCCAAAGAACTGATGTGCATCCGAGTGTTAGGAGGGTCATTTCGCCGTTACGGCAATATTGGCGATATCATTGTGGCGTCGGTCAAACAGGCGGCGCCGGGTGGGATGGTCAAAAAAGGCGACGTGGTCAAAGCGGTGATTGTTCGGACGAGAAGTGGCAAACGGCGCGCGGATGGTTCGTATATACGATTTGACGAAAATGCAGCGGTGATATTGCGAGGAGACGAACATGAGCCCCGTGGGACTCGTATTTTTGGGCCAGTGGCGCGGGAGTTGAGAGAGCGGGACTACATGAAAATCGTCTCGTTAGCGCCAGAGGTTCTTTAAACCGGGGGAAGGAGGGGTGGCCATGCACGTACGGAAGGGCGATACGGTTTATGTGTTAACCGGACGGGACCGGGGCAAGCGTGGGCAAATCATTTTGTCCATTCCAAAGCGGGACCGTGTGGTGGTTGAGAAGGTGAATTTGATGAAACGGCACCAAAAGCCATCCGAGGAGTACCCCGATGGGGGCATCGTGACCATGGAGGCGCCGATGCACGTCTCCAACGTGATGTTGGTCTGTAAATCGTGTGATCGGCCGACCCGCGTAGGTAGGAAGTTTTTGGATGACGGCACCAAAGTTCGGTATTGCAAGCGTTGCGGAGCGACGCTAGATTAAGCAGCCGCACGGAGCCAGGCGAAAGAGGGGCGAAAATGGCGATCGAATCAGCGCTTAAGGAACGGTATGAACAAGAAATCGTACCGAATCTGATGGAGCGGTTCCATTATAAGAATCGGATGGAAGTACCCAAAGTGGTTAAAATTGTGGTCAACATGGGCGTTGGAGAAGCGGTGGCAAACTCCAAGGCGATGGATTCGGCCGTAGGTGACCTGGCTCTGATTACGGGCCAGCGGCCAGCGGTGACTCGGGCCAAGCGGTCGATTGCGTCGTTCAAGTTGCGGGCGGGCATGCCGATTGGAGCTAAGGTCACGCTTCGAGGCCAACGCATGTACGACTTCGTCGAAAAATTGTTTTATATGGCGCTGCCGCGAGTGCGAGACTTTCGCGGGTTGTCCTCGCGTGGGTTTGACGGCCGTGGAAGTTATAGCTTGGGTGTACGTGAGCAAATCATTTTTCCGGAGATTGATTACGACAAAGTGGATAAGCTGCGCGGTATGGACATCACCATCGTCACCAGTGCCCAAACAGATGAGGAAGCCAAAGCGCTGCTTAGTCTGATGGGGTTGCCTTTGGTTGAAGGACGGTAGTCAAAGGAGGTGGATTGTGGCTAAAAAATCAATGATTGCCAAGGCGAAGCGCACACCGAAATTTAAAGTGCGGACCTACCATCGTTGCCAGATGTGCGGTCGGCCGCACGGATACATTCGAGATTTTGGTCTATGTCGCTTGTGTTTTAGAACGATGGCGCATCGCGGAGAAATACCTGGGGTCAGAAAAGCCAGTTGGTAAGAGACCGGGTAATCTTGGAAGGAGGATATTGTGACTGATCCGATTTCGGATATGTTGACCCGAATTCGCAATGCGAACGTGGTCTATCGAGAGCATGTGGACGTGCCTTCATCGAAGATGAAGCGGGAGTTGGCCCGAATCTTGCGCGAGGAAGGCTTTATTCGGGACGTCGAGTTACTAGAGGATGCGCACCGAGGGACTTTGCGCTTGTATTTAAAGTATGGGGCCAATCGGGAGAAAGTGATTTCCGGATTACGGAGGATTAGTCGGCCAGGCCTTCGAGTATACGCCGGGCTAGACGAATTGCCGCGCGTGTTGGGAGGGCTCGGCATCGCGATTTTGTCGACGTCGCGTGGAGTGATGACCGAAAAGCAAGCGCGCGAAGAACACATTGGTGGCGAGGTATTGTGCTACGTTTGGTAAGGAGGTGCGGTTAAGGTGTCGCGAATAGGAAAGTTGCCAATTACCATTCCAGTCGGGGTCGATGTCGTGATCGAGGGCCAGCGGGTCTCGGTCAAGGGGAGCCGGGGAAGTTTGTCCCGGGAACTGCGCCCCGAGGTGCGGATCGAACAAGAAGGCAATGTGATTACGGTGGTGCCCATCGATGACAGTGGATTTGCCCGGGCTCAATGGGGATTGTCCCGTACGCTGATTGCGAACATGGTGGAGGGAGTCTCAGCAGGGTTTCAAAAAAATTTGGAGCTGGCTGGGGTAGGGTACAGGGCGTCCAAACAGGGCAGTAAGTTAGTGCTTACGGTGGGATTTTCTCATCCGGTAGAGTTTGAAGCTCCAGATGGTATTGAGTTTGACGTGCCCAATCCGACGCATTTGTCCGTGAAGGGCTATGACCGCGAATTGGTTGGAGCCATGGCAGCGGAAATTCGCGGAGTGAGGCCGCCGGAACCGTACAAGGGCAAAGGGATTCATTATGCTGGAGAACACATTCGCCGGAAGGTTGGCAAGACCGGCAAAAAGTGAGGTGCTAGAACGTGTATCAACGAGTGGATCGTAGTGCGGCTCGACGTCGCCGCCACCTTCGAATTCGCAAGCGGGTGGTGGGTACTGGGGCTCGTCCGAGGTTGAATGTATTCCGGTCAAACGATCACATTTATGCCCAAGTGATTGATGACGAAAAGGGATATACGCTAGCCGCGGCGTCCACCTTAGAGGCCAGTGTGCGCAGCGAACCGGGCCGTTTGACCGTGGCCAAGGCGCGGACGGTCGGACAGTTGGTGGCTGAGCGGGCTCGAGCCAAGGGAGTGACCCAAGTCGTGTTTGATCGGGGCGGATACCGCTATCATGGGCGTGTGGCCGCTTTAGCAGATGCCGCACGCGAAGCAGGATTAGACTTTTAAGTAAAGCTAGGGGGAGCGTATGGCTAGAGGTGGACACTCGGATGCCCAATCGGGGCCCGAACTGAAGGAAAAAGTGGTGGCCATCAATCGGGTGGCGAAAGTGGTCAAAGGCGGCCGTCGGTTTAGTTTTAGCGCCCTGGTGGTTGTAGGGGACGAAGCAGGGCGAGTCGGAACCGGCCTGGGCAAAGCAGCGGAGATTCCGGAAGCGATTCGAAAGGGTATCGAAGACGCCAAGAAGCACATGGTGCATGTGTCTCGGATAGGAACCACGGTGCCGCATCCGGTGGTAGGGGTGTTTGGAGCGGGTCGTGTCCTGATTAAACCAGCCGGAGAAGGTACTGGCGTGATTGCCGGCGGACCGGTGCGGGCCGTGTTGGAAGCCTGCGGAATTAAAGACGTGTTGACCAAGTCCTTGGGGACGTCCAATCCGAACAATGTGGTGGCCGCCACCATGGAAGGACTTCGGCAAATGCGCGATGTGCAACAAGTGGCCAAACTACGAGGGCGGAGTGTCTCTCAGATTTTAAAAGGGGGCCATCATGGCTAGGCTCAGAATAACGCTGGTCAAGAGTCCGATCGGTTATGCTCAGGATCAGAAAGATACCGTAAGGATGTTGGGCTTGACGAAGATGTGGCGAACGGTAGAACACCAAGACAACCCCGGCGTACGGGGCATGGTGCATAAGGTGCGCCACCTGGTGCGGATGGAAGAGGTTCGTGAAGGGACGGGAAACTGATGAGGCTACATGACTTGAAGCCCGCCGCGGGATCGCACCAAAAGAAGACTCGGCGTGGGCGGGGTCTGGGTTCTGGTCTGGGTAAAACCGCCGGACGCGGGCATAAGGGGCAGAAAGCAAGAGCAGGTGGCTCGATTCGTAGAGGATTTGAAGGGGGCCAAATGCCCTTGCAGCGACGGCTGCCCAAGCGTGGTTTTATCAATCCGTTTAGGGTCGAGTACGAAGTGGTCAATCTGGCGGATCTGAATCGGTTTGATGCCGGTACCGAGGTGACGCCGATGCTGTTGAAGGCAGAACGCCTAGTGCGGCGAAACCGACCGATAAAGATTTTGGGGGATGGCGAGATCGATCGAGCGTTAGTGGTGAAGGCTCAGGCCTTTTCCAAGTCTGCGGTGGCGAAAATTGAGGCTGCCCAAGGGCGCGCCGAGGTGATTTGACGTGGCCCAAAACATGGTGAACGCGTTTCGTGCGTCGAACTTGAGTCGTCGGATTGGGTTCACCTTATTAATGCTGGTGGTCTTTCGGGTCGGAGCGCACATTCCTATTCCTGGGGTCAATGCGAGTGTCATTCAATCCCTGTTTAATAGCCAAGCCAGCATTTTTTCGCTGTTGAATTTGTTCTCCGGTGGCGCGACGGCCACCTTGTCCATTTTCGCGCTGAGTATTATCCCCTATATCGATGCTAGCATTATCATGCAGTTGATGACCGTGGTAGTGCCCACCCTGGAAGAATGGAGCAAAGAGGGAGAAGAAGGGCAGCGAAGGATTAATACGTGGACTCGGTGGGGTAGTGTGGCCTTAGGGACGTTGCAGTCGGTAGGGATTTCGTATTACCTGTATCGCTATTCGTCGAACGGGAAATATGTGTTCATAGACCACACCATCCCCTCAATGATTCTATGTGCAGCGATGTTGTTGACAGGCACCGTGATTTTGATGTGGGTCGGCGAACAGATTACCGATAAGGGGATTGGCAATGGGATTTCCTTGCTGGTCTTTTTTGGAATCATTTCACGCTTGCCTTTTGGGGTCAACCACTTGTTTGAGTACCTGACCGCAGGCGTACTCACCTGGCCGAAACTGATTATCTTTTTGTTGATCGCGTTGTTGCTGATAGTGGGCGTGGTGGTGGTCAACGAGGGCCAACGAAACATCCCCGTGCAGTATCCCAAACGGGTGGTCGGGCGCAAGGTATACCAGGGACAGTCTAGTCACCTGCCGCTCAGAGTCAATCAGGCGGGGGTGATCCCGGTCATTTTCGCCATTTCGTTGTTGGTTTTGCCCTATACGGTCGCGAATTTCGCCAAAGGTTCGTGGACCACGTGGCTAAGCCATTACTTTGGAATCACCTCTCCGCTGTATATCGGATTTGAGTTTACGTTGGTGGTGTTGTTTACCTTCTTCTATACGCAGGTGGTATTCAAGGTGGACGACGTCGCCGATAACATGAAGAAAGCCGGAGGGTATATTCCGGGGATTCGACCAGGCAAGCCGACTGCCGATTATTTGACGCGCGTCAGCACTCGGCTCACCTTTGTGGGTGCGTTGTTTTTGGGGTTGGTGTCGATTGTCCCCAGTTTCATTACCATGGGGATGGGCATCAATGGCCTGTACTTCGGCGGTACTTCGCTCTTGATTGTGGTCGGGGTGGCTCTCGATACATTGAAACAGATGCAGGCGCAGATGTTGATGCGGCAGTATGAGGGCTTTATGAAACGGACACCGAGTTAGTGGGGACGCCAAGAGACGCAGGCATGCGTCTAGTCATGCTGGGGGCTCCTGGGGCTGGCAAGGGAACTCAAGCCGATCGCCTGGCCGCCCGCTACGGCATTCCCCATGTGTCCACGGGGGATCTTTTTCGGGCCAACTTGAGTCAGGGGACAGCTCTGGGCCAAACAGCTCAACGGTTTATGAGTCAAGGTCAATTGGTGCCTGACGAGGTGACCGAGGCGATGGCATGGGAGCGGCTCGGCGCAGAAGATGCTGAGACGGGATACATTTTAGATGGGTTTCCTCGGAATGTGGCCCAAGCTCAGCACTTTGAAGCGAAGTTGGTCCTAGCGCAGCAGAGTTTGCGCGCAGTGGTTCATATTTATGTCGAGCCATTGGTGTTGGAACGTCGGCTGACGGGGCGGAGAACCTGCCCCGTGTGCAAGGCTAGCTATCATGTGGTGTTTAATCCGCCAGCGGTGGTCGGCATCTGTGATGCCTGCGGGGCGGAGTTAGTGCAGCGGGACGATGATCGGCCAGAAACCGTGAAGAAGCGACTCGAGGTCTATATGGATGAGACCGCGCCGTTGGTGAACTACTACAGCGAGCGCGGCCTGCTAATGATGGTGGACGGGAATTGGCCCGTGGATAACGTGACCGACGCGATTTTGGCTGGGTTGGAAGGTGATCCTGCTCATGATTGAATTAAAAAGCGAGAGCGATCGCGAAAAGATGAGACGAGCCGGCCGGGTAGTGGCCGAGGTTTTAGAAATATTGAAAACTTCGGTGCATCCCGGCATGCACACCCGAGAGCTCGACGTGATTGCCGAGCGGGAAATTCGGGCTCGTGGGGGTACGCCCGTGTTTAAAGGCTATCAGGGGTACCCCGCTAGCGTTTGCGTCTCGGTGAATCAGCAAGTGGTTCACGGGATCCCGGGCTCGTTAAAGTTGAAAGCACAGGATCTGGTCAGTTTAGATTTAGGGGCCACCGTGGAGGGATTTGTTGGTGATGCGGCGCTGAGTCTTTTTTTGGAGGGGGCGCCTAGCGCACGCGCCGAAGAATTACTGGAGGTGACCGAAGCGGCCTTGTGGGCAGGAATTAAGGCGGCTAAAGTCGGAGCTCACCTCGGGGATGTTTCGGCGGCAGTTCAAAACACGATCGAGAGCCATAAGTTCTCGGTTGTGAGGGATTTCGTGGGCCACGGAGTTGGACGCGCGATGCACGAAGAGCCTCAAGTTCCTAATTACGGCACGGCTGGTCGGGGGATCTTGCTTCGAGCGGGTTTGGCGATCGCAATCGAACCCATGGTGAATTTGGGAGGGTTTGAAGTCGAGGTGTTGGACGATGAGTGGACGGTGGTCACTCGGGATGGAAGTTTGTCATGCCATTTTGAGCACACGATTTTTTTGGATGAAAACGGTCCCGAGGTCCTTACCCAGTTGAGGTGAGATGCGGTATAATAAAAGATTGGATAGAGTAGAAAGTTTTTGGACAGACTAGAGCGTTTATTTCGGGGTGAAAGCCGAAGGGGGGTGGAATGTTGGCCAAAGAGGACGCGATTGAAGTCGAGGGGACGGTCATAGAGCCTTTACCAAATGCCATGTTTAGAGTAGAATTGGCTAATGGCCATCGCGTGTTGGCTCATGTATCGGGTAAGATTCGTATGCACTTTATTAAAATTTTGGCAGGCGACAAAGTCACCGTCCAATTATCACCGTACGATTTGACCCGAGGTCGGATTACCTATCGGTTCAAGTAGAGTAATGCGGCGAAAGAGAGGAGGGCGGCGCGATGAAAGTACGCGCGTCGGTAAAACCGATTTGTGAGAAGTGCAAGGTGATTAAGCGACATGGCCGGGTGATGGTCATTTGTGAGAATCCCAAGCATAAGCAAGCGCAAGGATAGGGAGGAAGACAGGTGGCACGAATTTCAGGGATTGACTTGCCCCGTGATAAGCGCATCGAAGCGGCATTGCCCTATATCTACGGCATCGGATGGCCCGCTGCGGCTCGGATTTTGGCTGAGACCAAGGTGGATCCTGGCATTCGGGTACGAGATTTGAGCGACGAACAGGTAGCGCGAATTCGCGAGGTCATTGACCGGGAATACCGGGTTGAGGGCGACCTGCGTAGAGAAGTCCAGACAAATATTAAGCGACTGGTCGACATTGGAAGCTACCGCGGACTGCGCCATCGTCGAGGGATGCCGGTGCGCGGCCAGAGGACTAAGACCAATGCGCGAACCCGCAAGGGGCCGAGACGCACGGTAGGAGTTCGTCGCAAGAAGTAGGAGCGACGGCGATGACAAGGAGGGGTTGAAAGAGTGCCGCCAAGGCGATCAGCAAAGCCGAAACGTAGAGATCGACGTCATATTGATCGAGGCATCGCCCACGTTCGGTCGACGTTCAACAATACGATTGTTACCATTACCGACCCGCAGGGCAATGCGCTGTCGTGGGCATCGTCAGGACAGTCGGGATTTAAAGGCTCTCGTAAGAGTACCCCGTTTGCTGCTCAATTAGCAGCAGAAACCGCGGCCAAAGGTGCGATGGATTATGGGGTGCGGGAAGTAGAAGTGCTGGTCAAAGGCCCAGGGGCTGGCCGGGAAGCGGCCATACGCTCGTTGCAAGCGGCCGGCTTGGAAGTCAGTATGATCAAAGATGTCACCCCGATTCCCCACAACGGATGTCGACCCCCGAAGAGACGGCGGGTCTAAAGAGAGAAAGGAAGGAGGCGCTTTAATGGCACGGTATACCGGTCCGGTGTGTCGACTTTGTCGACGCGAAGGAGTGAAGCTATATTTGAAAGGTGAAAAGTGTTTCACCGATAAGTGTCCTGTGCAGCGGCGGGCATATCCCCCGGGGCAGCATGGACAAGGGCGCCGTAAACTTTCTGAGTACGGAGTGCAACTCCGGGAAAAGCAGAAAGCGCGGCGGACCTATGGTGTTATGGAGGGTCAGTTTGCCCGCTATTTTGGCAAGGCGGCCCAAAAGAAAGGGGTCACCGGCGAGGTTTTGCTTCAGCTATTAGAACGGCGGTTGGATAACGTCGTGTATCGTATGGGGCTGGCCTCTTCTCGAGCGGAAGCTCGCCAATTAGTTCGCCATAACCACTTTGCGGTGAACGGGCGACGGGTCAATATTCCTTCCTATTCGGTGAAACCTGGAGATGTAGTGCGGGTTCGGGACGGGAGTCGGGAAAAGACTCGGTTCAAGGAGATGGCACAACCGCAGGCACGGGGCATTCCGGCGTGGCTTGAGGTACAGGCCGATAAGCTGGAAGGTACGATTGTGCGCTTGCCCAATCGTGATGAGATTGATGCCCCAGTACAAGAACAGTTGATTGTTGAGTGGTATTCGCGGTAATCGAGCGACCTAAATAAGGGTTGCGCGAAAGGGGGGAAGGCCTGCGTTGCAGGCCATTCAATGACCGAAATCGAGAAACCGGAAATTCGTCGAGTGGACGATGGAAACGAAATCCATTTTGGACGGTTTGTGATCGAGCCGTTGGATCGAGGATATGGGATTACGCTCGGCAATTCGTTGCGACGGATTCTCTTGTCTTCCTTGCCGGGGAGCGCCGTCACCTCGGTGAGAATTGAAGGCGTTCTCCATGAGTTTTCGGTCGTACCCGGTGTGGTTGAGGACACTGCCGACATTATCCTCAATGTAAAACACTTGGCGCTTCGATTGTGGTCGGATGAACCGCGCACTGTGCGTATTGAGAAAGATGGTCCGGGCCGGGTGACGGCTCGGGACATTCGAGCTGATGCGGACATCGATATTTTGGATCCAGATCACTATATTGCCGAAGTGGATGAAGGTGGGCATTTAGCGCTGGACCTGACGGTTGAACGGGGACGAGGCTATGTGCCTGCTGATCGCAACAAGCGGCCGGATCAGGCGGTGGGAGTCATCCCGGTGGCTTCCATTTTCAGTCCGGTGCGCAAAGTGAATTGGTCGGTGGCCGACACGCGGGTGGGTCAGGTCACCGATTATGATCAACTGACACTGGAAGTGTGGACCGACGGGTCGCTGAGCCCGGAAGAAGCGGTATCCATGGGAGCCAAGATTCTTTCGGATCACCTCCGACTGTTTATTGACTTGACCGACGGGGTGGAAGGTATCGAGATTGGTGTGGAACGGGATGAGGATCGCCGAGATCGCCTGCTGGAAATGCCGATTGAAGAATTGGACCTTTCGGTGCGTTCGTTTAATTGTTTGAAACGGGCCGGTATCAATACGGTGGGAGAACTGACGAATAAGACGGATGATGACATGATGAAGGTTAGGAATTTGGGGAAAAAGTCGCTGGAGGAAGTGAAAGAAAAGCTAGTGGCTTTAGGCCTGGATTTAAGGCCTTCCGAAGAGTAGCACGGATAGCGCAGAAGGGAGCGAGGCACCGATGCCGAAGGTTCATCGCAAGCTGGGAAGGCCCGGAGATCAACGACGAGCCATGCTGCGGAGCTTGGTGACGTCGTTACTGAAGGAAGAGCGGATTACCACCACGGTGGCTCGGGCCCATGAGGTCAATCGCGTTGCAGAGCATATGGTCACGCTGGGCAAACGGGGTGACCTAGCGGCGCGGCGCCAGGCGCTGGCGTACATTTTGGAGGAAGATGTAGTGAGCAAGTTGTTCACGACCATCGCGCCCCGGTATACGGAACGGTCGGGGGGATATACCCGGATTATGCGGACAGGGTTTCGCCGCGGCGATGCTGCACCAATGGCGATTTTGGAATTGGTGTAAGCGGCTCCGAGGAAGGTTGGTGTGGCGTAAAAGAGCGCGGCTAGTTTATAGCCGTGCTCTTTTACTGTCAAGAAGTCGGGATGGGCCTGGCGAGTAGGGGGCCGACAGATCCACTGAGTGAGGAGAAGGGGTCGATATGGCGATTCGATTTGGATGCCTATACGACGGCACCGAATTTCACGGATTTCAACAGCAGGTTGGGCTGGTGACGGTTCAGGGCACGTTGCAGCGGACGTTTGAGGAACTGCTAGGACCCGGCAAGGTAATCGGAGCTGGCAGAACGGATAGAGGGGTGCATGCCCAAGGGCAGGTGGTGGTGTGGAGGGGGGAGAGTGCCATACCGATAGAAAGACTGGTTCCGGTATTAAACCGGAGATTGCCCGAAAGCATTCAACTGAGCCACGCCGCAGTGGTGGACGACGCTTGGGATCCCATCCGTTCCGCTTTAGGCAAACGCTATAGTTATCGGCTGTGGCGGTGCCGAAGAGCCGCTCTGCCTTGGCTGCGGTACACCTATCTGGTGACGGCCCCGTTGTCTTGGGAACGTTTGCAGGAGTCGGCCGATATGTTTTTAGGCACCCATGATTTTCGAGCCTTTCGCGGAGAGGGTTCGTCGGCTAAGACCACGATTCGGACCGTGAGCACCAGTCGGTGGTTGAAAGAAGAATCGGGATCGATCTGGTGCTACCAGGTGCAGGCCGACGGGTTTTTGTACCACATGGTGCGGATGATGGTGGGAGCCATGCTTAAAGACGCGCTAGGCCCCAAACGGGACGCGGTGGTTCGGGGCCTGGCCGACCCGATGGGTCCGAAGGCGTCGGGCCCGGTGCCAGCGTCGGGCTTGACGTTAGAGGAGATTTTGTACGGATGACGCGATCCAAACGCCGAGAGCCGGGCGCCAAAAGCCGGCCATCGCTCTTTTCGGGCCGACGGATTGCAATCGGGCTGATGCCTAGTTGGGCCATAGCGAGGGTGACCGTCGCCTTTTGGGCCAACCCTCCTGGGCCGGGACCAGCGTGTGCCTTCGTACGTGGCGTCGTGGCTGGCCACATCCGACAGCGCCACTGGCATTACAGGAGAAGATGTGGGAGTTGGAGTGGGCCTCGGATTTCAGAGAATTTGCCTAAAGAGGCTGGGCATATGGATCATCCGCCAGGCTCTTACGTACTTTCTGTTATGGCCAGGCTCGGACCTAGGCCTTGGGTATTGAACGGTATTGGAGGGAGGATTGCTTTTTAGACTCCAAGGTCCTCCAGAAAAACGAAGAGATCTTACCTTCCGAGCCATTCCCCATTGCAAGATCTTTGAGACCAGATGGACCAAGCTAGAATGGCCAGCTCTGGCCGTATAGCACAAAGTGCGTTAGAGCCATCCGCCAGAGGTTTAAGCCCCGTATCGATCGGTTTGACGATGACCTGACGGGGATAGTTTGCAGAGAATAGGGCGTTTTGGTAACGATGGGGTTTGCAGATGACTCCAAGGGTGGTGGAAGCAGGTTCAGGGTCGAGTATAAAAAGTGAAAGTTACGGTCTTTGCCATAAAGACGTATCCGACGAGGTGGCCGCCTTAGACCAGATGGCGGGTGCTGAATGGGCCGAAGCGGCGGACTCCGGTGTGAAAGGAGGGCAGGAATGTTAAAAAGTGCGTGTGGGAATGGGCGCCTGGAATCGGGGAAGGGTAGAAATAAAATGGGAGACAGGGCGCAGCGGTCCAATCATTGGCCCTAGATTCCGGTGACGGAGTGCCGATGAACACGCTAAAAAATCGTAGAGTAGGGGGGCAAACCAGCCTTCGCCGATCCTCGATGGTCATCTTTACAGCCACCTTGGTTGGGAGAGTGGCCGGATTTGCGCGCGAATTGGCGATGGCCCAATATTTCGGGACTTCGGGGGCCATGGACGCCTGGTTGATGGCTTCCGTGATCCCGAATCTCTTGTTTGGGGCGGTAAACGCTACCTTGAGCGCCACGGTGGTTCCTGTATGGGTGGAGTCTGAGCGTAACGGCAGTGTGGTCAACGCGAGCCAGCAACCGTTCCTGGATAAGTTGACGACGCTAACCGTAGTGGTGGGCGGGGTTTTGGTAGGGATAGGCGAGGTGGCAGCAGGCCCGCTGCTCCATTTAGTCGCCCCTGGGTTTGACCGCGCCAGCCTGTCGTTAGCGACGGCGATGACTCGTATGATGTTGCCCACGTTACTGTTTTGGAGTGTGGCTGGAATTTTTTCGGGGGTGCTGCAGGCCCGGGAGCGCTACGCGTTGTCGGCATTAACGCCGATGGCGGTCAACTTGGTACGAATTGTGACGATTGTCGTCCTGGGCCATTTCTTATGGGGAATTCGTGGTGTGGCCATAGGGTTCAGCGTCGCTGTGCTGCTGCAACTGGCAGTGCTCTGGCCGGGAATTCGCAAGGTAGGACGACTACCGCGGTGGTCATTGGACTGGCGCGATCCCCGAATCTTAGCTTTAGTGAAACTGGCACCACCGTTTTTTATTACCAGTTCGGTTAGCAGCATTGCCTTAATCGTGGACCGTATCCTGGCGTCCTTTCTAGTCACGGGGAGTATCGCTGCATTAAACTACGCCTTCGTTTTAGTGCAAATGCCCATAGGCTTAGTGGTGAGTGCCGTAACCACCCCGCTTTATACGCGCCTAGCCCAGCACCATGCCGAAGAGCACGATGAAGCGTTCTGGGCGCTAGCTCTGCGCGGAACGCGTTGGATTCTGATGGCAATGATTCCGCTTACCGTGTGGCTACTGTTTCTGGGGCAGACGGTCGTCCGGTTGATTTATCAACACGGTGCGTTTGATCCAGGTTCGACCGAGATGACGGCTCAGGCGCTCAGCATATTGGCGCTCGGCCTCTTGCCGTCGGGATTGGGATTTTATTGGCAACGCGTGTTGTTTGCGAAGCACGACACCAAAAGCCCCATGCACTATAGCTTAGCGGCTATCGGACTCAATATGGTAGGAGATTTTGTCTTGATTAGTCCTCTCCGACTGGGTGGATTGGCTTTGGCTACTGCGCTCGGTTGGGGGTTGGATGCAGCGCTCTTGGGTCACCATGTGTTTTTGGGGTTCATACGCTGGACTCGGCGCCCCTGCAAAGGCCTATGGGGCCTGGTCCTGGCTGGCGTAGTGATGGCACTGGCAGTCGAAATCCTCGGCAGTCACCCGATCTGGGAGGCAAGGACATTGGGCTGGTCCGTGCAGTTGGGGCAAGGGACAGTGACTGTCGTGGGATCGGCGGCCACGTACGCCACCATGTTAGAGCTTGTCCGGTTTCCAGAGTGGATCGAAGCCCGGCGGTGGATGGTGAGGCGCTTTCGCACCCGATTCGGCGAGCGGCGTAGACTGTCTTGAACCGATTTTGCGTTCGGGACGACTCGGAGAAATTTGACGAAGGACGGTGGATGCGGTGCAGTGGTATTTTGGCCCAGATACCAACCAAGCGGTTCCCTTTCCCGAATGCTGAGATGCCACCCATTTCTATCTAGGCCGGCTTGGCGGCGAGATCCGCCCGGGCGGTGGGGGATTGGACGAGGCGGCAGTCAAGAGGCTCCTGCCCATCACTATTTCGGCTATTGGGATCTAGCGGGCAGGGCAGGGGCGAATGCGATGGAGAGTTTCAGCTATTGGGGTCAGCGCCAAGCTGAGGCGTTTTACCATACTTGGCTATCAGCGAACGTGACCGAGACGATTCAGGGGGCCATGTTGTTTTTGGATGTTGAGGCTGGCAACGGGGGGGCTAGGCGGAGGCTCAGCGACAGATAAGAGCGTTAACCAAGACGTGCTCTATGGGGCTTTAGAGGTTTTGAGTCATACGGAACGACACACTACAGCGGGTCTTTACATCTCGCAAGACATTTGGGACGCCTATTTTGGACGGACCTATCTTTCGCCCATTCCTTTCGTAGTCTGGTTGGCCGGGACGCATTGCCCCACGGACTGCATCGCTGCCCAAAACCTATTTCCCGTGCACGTAAGTCGTGGAGGCATGCAGACCATGATTTGGCAATATCGAGTGTCAGGATGTGGAGATGAGCAAGATTTGAACATTACTCCTTATCGCGGATTTACGGCTGGCATCTGGCACCCGACTTTGCTAAGGCAATCGCTTTGATGGATGATAAGAGTTGTAGATCGGGAGGCCAGGGTCCCCCGATCGGTCCATCTGGCTCGGGATCGGTAGCAGGGCCAGTGACAACGTTTCCGGGATTTTCGCACCTGACCCGATAAACAATGCGGTCGGTGTGCTGGCTCTTTTTTGTTCTGGCCCTGAGCAAAGTTCTCGCAATGAGGCAGCCTAGGAGCTCGTCCATAAATTCAAATCGCCAACGGTCACACCGCAATATATAGGACTGTCAATTGAATTGTGGCCGTATATGTTGGGGCAAATGCTGACCAGAATCGAATAAAAGGACAAGCTCCTAGGCTAGAGAGCGGAAGCAGTTAGGACCTTGGTAGCCTTTTCGAAGTCATGGTGGCGGCCTTAGCAGGATAAAACAGAGACCCGGTGAGCCATCGCGACCATGTCGTTGACATATCGATCGAGAATTGAGTACCATTAGCGCATAAATCCACCAAGAACATCCAGTCTGGGAGGTTTGGCATGGCGGATCGAACGGAGTGTATTCAGGCGCTGGAAGAAGTAATGCGCCGTATTGGTCGACAGTATCGGCAGCGCTTGGCTGCAGACACCATCACCCTCGGACAATTTGCAATCTTGCGAAGTTTGGCCCAAGAAGGTCCGATGGCGATGGGCGAAGTAGCCCACAACTTGGGAGTCTCGCTGGCTGGCGCCACTGGGCTCATCGATCGACTAGTGCACGCCGATATGGTTAAACGATATCGATCGGATGCCGATCGCAGGGTGGTCTGGGTCGATTTGAGCGAGCGCGGGTCTCGGGAATATGAACGTTTGCAGGAGGAACGCGGAAAGTATTTTGAACGGATATTTTCATCGTTAGATGATGATCGGGTGGCACAGCTTCTGGACATTTTAAGGGTGATCGATGAAGGCCTGGAAAAGGACCACGACGACTTGCCGACGGCTGACCCATCCCTGCCTTAGGGTGTTTTTATGACTGCAGTCCACTTGGAATCCTGAAGGGAAGTGGCTCACGGTGCGGGTGCTGGTGGTTGGAGGGACCGGCTATGTCGGCCAAGGGGTGGTGCCGGTGTTACGGGATGCCGGTCATGAGGTCTCGATCATGGCTCGCCACAAAGAGACTATCTCTGGGGTGGAGGTGATCGGCGGCGATGGCCGCTTCGTGGACTGGCGAGCTCCTCTGAAGGGCACCCAGGCCGTGGTGAATTTGGTGGGAATCATTCGAGAAAATCGATCGACGGAAAGTACCTTTCAATCCGTTCATGTTGACCTGGTGAAAAGGTTGTTGGCTGCGATGCAGGGCGAGGGAGTGTCTCGCTTGATTCAAATGTCGGCGCTGGGAAGTCGTAGTGATGCCGTGGCCCGCTATCATCAAACCAAATGGATGGCCGAGGAAGAAATTCGCCGAACCGGGGGACTGTCATTTACAATTCTACGACCATCTCTCGTATTTGGTTCTGGATCGCCGTTTTTTAAGACGCTCGGTCAACTGGCAGGGACGCCTTTGGGTGCGATGATTCCAGGAAGCGGAGACAGTCGGTTTGATCCCGTGTTCCGAGGGGACTTGGCTCACATGGTGCTTTCGGTGTTGGAAGACCCTAAGGGTACGGCTAGCGAAACCTTCGAACTCGGAGGCCCAGAACGTTGGACTTTAAACGGATTGGTCGCACACGTAGCCCAGGTCAAAAAATTGGGCCCCGTGGCTCAACATCACTTGCCCTTGGCTTGGCTGAATCGCCTGGCTCGCATCGGGGAGGGGTTTTCTCGGTTTCCGGTGACCGTCGACCAATTGACGATGCTGGCCGAAGATAATATAACGGAGGACCATCGATGGCATCAATATGTTGAACCGACGAAGCTGGGAACAGATTTGTAACTTGATACGAGGCGCTTGACGTACGTGGTCGCTTTTTGAATCTTTTAATCAGGTCGGCTGGATTGAGCGACTGCCGGGCATGGGCGACGCACTTGCTACATAAAGGAATCATCGACCCAGTGCCATTTTGCGGCAAAGTGATGACGACCGTTTTGCTCTTCTATAGTTGCAGACGAGAATCCGAACGTCGTGCTGAGTCCTTGGGAGCCCAGCTCGGCCAATCGGAGCGTGTGGATGGAGTCCTCGTTTTTATGGACGTGACTCAGACCGTGGCGTATGAGAGTCATCGTCGATGGCAATGAATCGCCAAGCCCATCGTCGGCTGCAACCGGGATCACTCTTGATGTTTTGCGTTTCTCATCAGATTCTTATCGCCAGGCGGCCCGATTTTCTTGCATTCAAGTCCACTTGGTGGGATTATTGGTCAAATTGAGCTTCGCGCTAGAACCCATCGCTGACCTACAATCGCCAGTGGTGAGTTGCGAGGTGTCTTCGGAGGGACATGATGGGGTTTATACACAGCATTTACGGTGCGCTGTTGGGGGAATGGATTCATATCGGGGTCCGCATCTTTCCACCGACGATTCATCCGATGTTGGTGCACTTTCCGATAGTGTTGTTGTATCTGGCGCTATTGAGCGACATTTTGAGTCGTTTCATTGAATCACCTGAGCGGTTTTTCGATCGTTCTAGTTTTTGGTTGATCTTGTTGGGGTTGGTGGCAGGAGTCTGTGCCGCCGCTGGCGGGGTTGTTTCTGAACAGTTTGTTAAGTGGACGCCGGTGACCTTCCGGTTGCTGGGAGCCCATCAGCGCGACGCAGTACTTACTGGACTTTTGGTCATCGCGGCCTTAGTGGCCCGGTTAGCGGCGAAGTATCCCGAGCCCCGGGGATCGCGGGGACAAACCAGCAGGTGGTCTTTGGCTCGTACGGGTCGTGGCCGTACATCGATTCTTGCGACCATACTTTTAGCCGGTGCGGTGGCCATGATTACGACTACGGCCGCCCTTGGGGGGACCATGGTGTACCAATATGGCGTAGGCATCCATCATGTGAGCTTTCACTCTCCCTTGGTGAAGCATTAGCGGTTTTGGTCAGGATGGATCCACACCTTGACACAGTCGAACAAAGTCCATAAAATAGTACTGTTCAGGTGCCGAAGGTTTCTCGGCACCATTGCAGGGGGGAGTTTTAGGGTATGTCCACGTATATGGCTAAGCCTTCGGAAGTTCAACGCAGTTGGTATGTTATCGACGCCGAGGGAAGGCCCTTGGGCCGAGTGGCTACGGAAGCTGCGCGGCTGCTTCGAGGAAAGCACAAACCGATTTTTACTCCGCATATCGACACGGGCGATCACGTGATCATTATCAACGCGGCTAAGGTGGTCTTGACCGGTCATAAGCTGGATCAAAAGATTTATTATCACCATTCGGGGTACCCAGGCGGGTTGAAGCGTACCATTTACCGTCGACTGATGGAGAAGCGGCCGACATTTGTTATGGAAAAGGCCGTCCGCGGAATGTTGCCCAAGAATCGTTTGGGCCGGGCTATGTTTAAGAAGCTGAAGGTTTACCAGGGTAGCGAGCATCCTCATGCATCGCAAAAACCCGAAATTTGGGAGGCTCGGTAGATGGCGATTGCGCAATTTTGGGGCACGGGTCGGCGTAAGAACGCTGTGGCTCGTGTTCGTTTGGTGCCAGGGGCTGGGCGAATTGTGGTCAATGGGCGGGACGTTGCAGACTATTTTCCCATGTTGATGTTGCAGACGGTCGTACGTCAGCCGTTGAAAACCTCTGAGATGGAAAGCAGCTTTGATGTCTTGGTTCGGGTGGAGGGCGGTGGCCTTTCTGGCCAAGCAGGTGCTGTCCGCCACGGCATTGCTCGAGCCCTACTGCGGGTCGACCCTAGTTTTCGTCCGGCATTAAAAAGGGCAGGGTTCTTAACGCGGGATTCGCGGATGAAAGAACGCCGGAAGTACGGCTTGAAGAAGGCGCGTAAAGCTCCGCAGTTTTCCAAGCGTTGAGGAGAAGAGACCCTGGCCATGCGCCTGGGTCTTTTTTGTTGGGAAATCGAATGACTCTGGCCCATCGTGTGATCCACGGCGAATCCCAGCCCTTTCAGCGCCATATAGATTGTCTAAGCGTCCGGAGCAACCGAACGGAGCGTGAGAACTCCCAGGGGCTCTTTGGGACAGTCGACCGAGAGCGAAACCCGTCTCGTCTCATATAGGGCTTGGTGGGCCCATTCAAAGAGCCATGGCGATCGCCTACGGTAGAGAGTGGGCACGTCAGTCGTGTTGGCGACTGGGTATACGGCGATGTGATTGGGTGGGAACGCGTCACTGGGAAATGGGATAGGGCAAAAATCTCGGTCCATGAAAATGCACGCACCGATCAAACCTCCCCGCATAGTGCGCGAGCGAGATTTTCCTTTCGCCGCCTAGGACAGCCGGGTCAAAGCAGAAGTTCTAATCATTGCCTCGCTTTTAACACCTTGATAACAAATTCAGGGTATAACTAGACGTAGCAGACAGCCGATCTCAAGTAAACGCGTGTCGAGAGGGCTCACACCGTGAATCGGTTAGTTAAGAGATCTTGCGAGACGAGGAGGATTGCCGATGAAGACGGTGTTTGGTGCAAGGGCGATCGTAGCCATGGCGGCGATGGCTGCGGCCCTCAGTGTAGGGGCGGAGAATGCGAAAGTGGCCAGTTCGCCATGGAACCTGTCAGCTTCGGCCATCAAGACGGTGACCATTGCGGATTCCAGACCGGGTCAGTTAGACTGGCAACCTGATCGTACTGCGACGGTGGTGCGGACTTTAAACCAAATGTTGAACGCGGCGACGCCCACCGTACGGCGATTGCCGAAGTCCGTTCACGCGACGTTTATGGCTTACATCGGTCCAGCGGTATTGACGGTTACCGTCAATACCGGAAAAAAGATTCAGATCTATCCTTTGTTTAGCCTAGAACGGACAGGACACAGTGCTTACGCCATTCGCTACCAGTCGGGAACGGTGGTCTATAAGCGTGGTGCGACTGTGGAATATCTGCACGACCCTTCTCTGTATCATTGGCTGAGGCATAGCCAGTGGCAGAGCGCCTTTCACAAAGAGAGTAGCGGTACGACGCCGGGCCCTGCTCCGAATTCGGAGTGGACCTAAGAAAGCGCGGAGTGGATGCCTTGACAACGTCCACCAATCCCGTTGAGGAGGGAGGGCGAGTCGTTTGCTAGGTCCGCTCTGTTCATCGGTTAGTGTGGTTGGGACGAGCAAGGTGCCAAGCGGGCCGTCAGACGCCCGGAGTGACGATGGACGGGAGATGAGTTGGGAGCGCTTAGTCCCAGAATTGAAGATGAGGGGGCGGTCCTTAAGATTTTGAGTGGACAAATGAGCGGATGGTCGCTGAGACCTTTAAGCGACCGCTGTTTGAGCAAGAAGGTAGGGGCGATGGCGATTGCACGCTAAGCTTGGCGATTCGCTCGCGCTTGACTAGATACCGCATGGCCTCTGGCTGAGACACCGGTGAATAGCGGGAGCCGAGCAAAAGAAAGACGGGCTCGGTGGACCGGATCGGGGGCGTACATTATGTCTAAGACGGGCTCCGCCATTGGCCGTCGCCGTTTGATATCAGCTAAAGAGCATGGCCGGCGGTCTCAAGAGCCATGGTTAAGCAATTCGTAAGGCGAAGTGGAGCCGCTGGCTCCACGACTACCCGTCTTGGTGGAGCCCACACTCGGTCTTCTCAAATCCGGCCCAACGCCCCGCGCGAGCCGATTCCCCCGGCTTAACGGCGCGAGTGCAGGGGAAACAGCCGATACTGGGATAATTTTGATCATGCAGAGGATTGTAGTCCAACTCATGCTCACGGATGTAATCCCAGACCATGGCCTCGGTCCAATAGGCTAGCGGATTGACCTTGATTAATTGGTGTTGTTCATCCCATTCGATCAACTGAGCATTTTGTCGGGTCGGCGATTGGTCTCTTCGAATCCCTGTGATCCAAGCGGTTTTTCCGTCAAGAGCACGCAGTAAAGGCTCGACCTTGCGCATGGCGCAGCAAAGATTAGGCTCCCTGGCCCATAGATCCGGTCCGAATTCTTCGGCCTGTTGGGCTACTGTTTGCCGCGGTTGGATAGCGCGATACCGGATGGGGTAACGGTTCACGATCCGTTCGATGAGTTGATAGGTTTCATCAAAGAGCAGGCCCGTGTCTAAACTGAAGACCTCGGGAGAAGTGTTGCTCTGGCACGCCATATCAATGAGCACCACATCTTCGGCGCCAAAGCTTGAGGCCAAGGTTACACCCGCTCCATAGCGTTGATATACCTGAGCAATTAGATCCCTAGGATCCCTATCGACATACTCGGCATTCCAGCGAAACTCTATCGTATAATTTACCGCCATGGACGATATCCTCCTCATGCGTTTTCGGGTGCGGCTGTGATCGGCTATCATGAAACAAACGGACAAGGCACGGTTCCGATTGGAGAGGAAATCATTGCAGACGCCATCCCCAGATCTTGTGATCGACGCTCGAAGCTTAAGTTGCCCTTTTCCCATTATACGCACAAAACGCGCGATGGCTACTATCGATATTGGGGCCATCATCGAAGTCTGGACAACCGACCCTGGCGCCTTAGCAGACTTTCCAGCCTGGACAGAACTGACCGGGCACGATTTGCTGGCCACGCGCCAAGAAGGCGACGTCTATATTTTTCAGATCCGTCGGGTGAAGTAGCCGAGATGCCTGCATTGCTACGTGGGTGAGCTATCGAGAGAAGGGAGGGGGGAAACCCCTGTCTCGATGAAGAGAAGATGATGGCACCGTCGAGGCTGGCTCAACGCATTGGGAAGCCTCCAGTTCGACACTACCCATGCCGATAGGCTAATGGTTATGGCTCACTTCTTTTGTCTATGGTTTGGCTAAGTTAGTGGTCATGGGTTCTAGCCTAATTTCTGGGTTCCACTGGTGGTCGGGGAACTTCCCCAACGGTATTCCCAGAATTAGCTGATTGGCGTGGGCCGGGGGTTTTCTGGTGAGCTGTACAGAGATGAGCTATACGGCGAGTGCTGGCAGTATTGGGTGGGGCGTCCATCTGACCCGGACCTGGTGAGGACGCCAGGCCGAGTTCAGGTCGAATCCCATCCCCTGGCCCTGAGCAGTGGTGTATCTGATGGTACGAAGGTGAAGGTTAGTGGAAGTGATGACAAAACCAGTTAGCGCCAACAGCTGATAGGCTGACGCCACTGAAAATGGTCTAAATAGCGTTAGACGAGTACGCCACAGGCTGGGAAAGGTTTTCTTCGCATCCGTCCATACTAGAGGCAAGCCAAGGGCTAAACAAAAAAGGTCCGGTTCTTGAGTGGCTCAAGTGGGAGAGGCGAAGCGGAATGGATTTAGGGCGCTGCCTAGCAGCGATGACCATCGCAGGGCTGGTTGGGTTTTCCGAACCTGCTCAGTCGGGAACTGGCCAATATCCGCGACTTTTAACTGGTCGCACGATTGTTATCGATCCCGGCCATGGCGGGAAGGACCCGGGGAGTATCGGATCTAAGGCAAGAGAAAGCGATCTGAATCGCGAACTGGCCCACGCCTTAGCGCGGTGGTTTCGTCGAGCAGGGGCTAAGGTCATATTGACCTGGTCAAGTCCTGAACAAATGCCGCCTACGAGGCGGTTTAACGTCCGTCAACGGGTGACGTTCATCAATCAAACGCATGCCGATGTGCTGATTGACATTCATTGCAATGCCGGAGGCCCCTACCGCGGACCTCAGACATTTTACTGGGACGGCGACTCTAGCTATACGCTAGCCCACATGATTCAGGAGGAACTGCAATATTTTACCCATACCCGTCGTCAAGTCAGTCGCATCGATCAGTACGTCTTGCGCTATGCCACCATGCCTGCGGTTAACGTTGAAGTGGGCTTCATCACCAATCCTAGCGAGGAAAGACATTTGATGGAGCCAAGATACCAGCAGGAATTGACCCGATATATCTTTGTTGGCACCGAGCGTTGGTTTCTTCACGCGCGCTGGCCCTCCTCTTTGGGCAAAGCGCCTTCGGGGATCGAAATGCTGAAACGATAGCTCGTGATCTTGGTTGTCCATATTCGGGGCCAAATGTGGGTTAAAAATCAGAAGAATTTGCATAGGGGTTTATGCGGAAGAGCGAAAAGTAGGCAGATCTGCGACCGAAAGCCCTTGCCATTACGCGTCTATCCCGTCGCTGCAATGGCAAGGGCTTTCGGTGGCACCACGCTCCCCCGACAAACCGTCTACCGCTCTGTCGGATCGGACTGAATCCAGGGGCTCTTGGTGACGACCTGGTTACTGGGCAGGTCGGACACAACAACAACATAAACCGCTATCGCTTGCGGTCCGAGGCTTTCATGGTGTCCCCGGCAGGATTCGAACCGGCGACACCGGGATTAGAAGACCCACCCCATGGTGTTTAGGGCGTTGCTCCGATACGCTGGATTCCTGATTTAAGAAGGGTTTCTAGGGTTCTCGGTGTCTACCCTGGCGATCGCGAAATACCGCCGGGTAGGTCAGGCGCCTTGCGGCTCCTTTCTCCGGGTAGAAGGGCTGCCCTCCTCGGGCAACCCGACCCCCACGGAACCCAGCGTGCGGATTTCCCGCACTGGGCTCTTCAGCGATAGATTTACTGAATGACTAGATGAGGTAACCGCGCCTCCTCGGGAATGT
>DAHXNH010000378.1 GCA_027365485.1 Clostridiales bacterium | reverse complement strand
ACATTGATGAAGGTCAGGCGGTCGATTACGGGATCCGAAATCGATTCCAATTGGCACAGCGCGTGAAAGCGCCGATGCATTGACTCGACGGAATCTTCCGCATAAAGATATAGGACGTCTCCCGGTTTAGACACTTGCCAGATCCCGAAGAGGGGTTGTCCGGACGCCACCGCCACGGCCAGGTTTAAACAAAACATGCTTTTGCCGGCAGCTCCCGGGGCGGTGATGACCCCCACATCGCCGGGCTCCAACCCTTCGATGACCCAATCGGGATCGGGTGGAGTCAGATCACGAAAGGCTCTGAGGTTGTCTGCTGCCGGAAAGATGGTCGCAGGCGGGACTAACGTTGGTCGGGTGATTATGGCTGCAGCGGCTCCGCTTTCTGGGGGCATGGTCGATAGCAAACTTGCCACGGATGCCATGTGGGTTTCGATCGTCGGAAACGTGGTATCATGGGTCATGGTTTGAACCTCCTTGGGGTCGAGAACGTCGACCCCCCCATCAATTAGTTGTCATCGTGCTTTGCTAGGCGGGGCGTTGCAGCGCCCCACCTTAGTTTTCTTGGGTCTTTAACACCCAACTCAGCGGAATCAAAATTCTCGTGCCCAGCTTGCGGTGCTGTATTGAGCCTGTTTCCACCTCGTGATATATCAGATACTCGCTCACTCCCATGATCCGCGCCGCTTGCCTGGGAGATACGTACTGCTGGTCCGGGTCGAGCGGTTTACCTTTGCGTGCCATCACGTTTCACCTCCTTGTCGTTATCAAGTCGTCGTCCTTACTGATAATATAGCACGCAGTCCGCGACGAATCAAGTCGAGGGCTTGACTAACATACGGGCCTGTGCCTATTATGTTGAATCACTATGATGGGGGTTGTAAGGATGCAGGAATCAAAAAAAATCTACGACTCGTTGACCGCCTACTGGCGCGATACGCGGCGGCTCAAAGGCTTAGCGCTCCCGTCGATTGCCGAAGCCACGGGATTTCACACGTCGAATTTGTCTCGCGTTGAGCGCTCGGTCCATCGGCCTACCGTCGATACGTTGGATCGATTGTCTGCCCCGTCCGCCTATGGGTGCCCATGGTGGTCTTATTCCGAGAATCAGATTTTCGTACGTGCGTTCGCGTATTATCTCACTAAGTCTGCCTTGTACGCGCCACGGGACCTGGAATGGTGGCCACCGGACATGCAAGGCGCTGTCGCTGCCGCGAGTGTGATTGCGTCGGGGTCCACCTGGTCCCATTCGGTCCGGATGCCCTCGTTGGTAGAGGTGTGGCCCGCCCTGGGATTGCCTGGGTGGGTTCCGTCCACGGAACAGTCTAATGAGCCCCCGCCAGCAGTGACCGGTCCGTTGTGGTTGTGGGGAGCCTGGTCGATAGTCCGAGAATTTGCGCTTAAAAAAGATAGTTCAGAGGACGTCACCCCCGAGGAAATTGCCTGGTACCAAAACATTCATGGTCGCGATGATACCGATTTAGTCACCGTGGTCCTGGGGTATCTGCTGGAAACCAGCGCTCGTCTGCGCATCGAGCATTCCGAACCGGTAGAATCAGGGTATCCGATGGATCCGGATTTTCGAGCCATCGCATCAAAGTGGCCGAGTCTTAGTGCGGCTCGACGGCGGTTGGCCCGAGAGATGGTGGAATCCTGGGGAGATGTCCCATAATCGGCCATCTGCGGCCCATGCGGCCCAGTCTACACCGGTGCCCCACGGTCTCGATACCGTGGGGTTTTGTCGTGGGGGGATTGGGAAGTCTGGTAGGGTCTCGCTGGCTCGTGCGGCCCGTCATGCGGCCCGAGAGGGATTTGACGCGGCGTGGAAGCCACAGGAAAACCCCGCATCCCTTACCGGGTGCGGGGTTTATATGGAGCTGACGGTCGGACTTGAACCGACAACCGGCTGATTACAAATCAGCTACTCTGCCAATTGAGCTACGTCAGCATATCAACCAGGGTACCCCTCGGTTCATAACAATGCAAGCGGGGGGCAACCCACCTCTACTGCAAACTACCTAATCGCCCATTTCGTACACTTGGCCACTGGCACTAAATACAGGCAACATACGACCATCCAAATAACGTTCCAGCTTTCGCTTGACTCGTTGCAAAGCGTTATCGATTGATTTCACATGTCGTTTAAGATCGATGGCAATCTCTTGGTAGGACCTGCCGTCCAGATAGGCCATCAAAACCTTCCACTCAAGATCGGACAAGATTTCTCCCATCTTTTCTTCAATATCTCCCAGCTCTTCCCGGTTTATGACCATCTCTTCCGGGTCTGAAACCCGAGCATTAGAAATCACGTCCAGCAACGTTCGCTCCGAATCCTCTTCGTAAATCGGCTTATTCAAAGAAATATATGAATTCAACGGAATATGCTTTTGGCGAGTGGCCGTCTTGATAGCAGTGATAATTTGGCGAGTAATACAAAGCTCTGCAAATGCTCGGAAGGAAGCGAGTTTGTCGCTTCGAAAGTCGCGAATCGCTTTATAAAGACCGATCATGCCTTCCTGAATAATATCCTCACGATCGGCTCCGATCAAAAAGTATGATCGCGCCTTGGCACGGACAAAGTTCTTGTATTTGTTGATCAAATACTCCAAGGCCTCGCCACTCCCGTCGCGAGCCCCTTCGACAATTTCTTCATCCAACATCACCTCAAAATCGTAAGCCGTGCCGCGGGGATCCATACTCACCCGCATCACCTCCATCCCATGCCTCGTCAGAAAGCGCAAAAAACGACTTATTCGCCACCCTAACTAAGTACCTCGTATACCATATAGTCCCCAAAGGGTTAGTTGACCGTAATGACTATGGCTCATTATAGTCAAGCCCGCAAATCCGCGTCAATACTTAGATTTTTCGAGGGCGTCCAAAACCATGGAAAAATGGCAAGCAAACCCTCCAGGAGCCTCTAGCAACCGAAGAAAATTTCTAGCGTTTATTCAAAGCGTGGACATGGCGTTGACGCACCATTTCAAATGCAACCACCGCTGCCGCGGTGGACGCGTTCAGTGATTGGATATGGCCTGCCATCGGGATCTTGATGAGTCCATCGCAATGCGCTCGAACTAACGGACGCACACCTTTACCTTCTCCGCCAATCACTAAACCTACCCGACCTTGCCAATTGGTTGCGGTGTAATCTGTGTCAGCCTCAGAATCAGCGGCGAAAATAAAGAATTGCAACCGTTTTAACGTGTCGATAGCATTGACTAAATTGGCGACCCGAGCCACAGGGACATATTCCGCAGCACCCGCCGATACTTTGTCGACCACTGCGGTCAACCCAACCGACCCTCGTTCAGGAATGACCACCCCCTGAATGCCGGCCGCCTCCGCCACTCGCAAGATAGCTCCTAGATTGTGAGGGTCTTGTATTCCATCCAAAATCAATAGCATGGGATCGACCGTTGCTTCGACCTGCTGCAACAATTCCTCGAGCGATAACGTAGGGTGCCGAGCGACCTCTGCCACCACACCTTGATGATTTCCGCCCAGATTTTCGGTCAACACATCCAGCTTTGCCCGCGGTGTTTCGCGAACCGGTATATGACGAGCCTCAGCTAGGCCACAGATTTCTCTCAAGCTGCCTTCTCGGGGTCCAGGCAACAGCCAAATCTTAGCCATCGGCCTCCCTTGGCGAAGCGCCTCCAAAACCGGGTGCCTCCCCATGACCAAATTAAGACTGCGGTCTTCGGCGGTCTCTTCGCCGCCCTGCCGGTGCTCTCTTCTTGTCTGGCGGAACTCTCGGGATTTGCCAAGATCCGTACTGTGATTGCCGGAGTGATGTGAGCGCGGCATTAAAAGCCTCCTCAGAATGTCTTGACGTTCAGCGTATTCGCAAGTCAAAGGGTAGGTTTTAGGGGTTCCCCGTCTCGCCTTGGCTGAGCCACTAAGCGCGGGCCCGCGGGCGTATCTTCCAGCCCCCAACCTATCTCCCCCAGTGCCTGACGAATCATATCAGCTCGGTCGTAATCTTTCTCAGAACGGGCCCGTTGACGAGCCTCAACCAATTGAGTCAGCACTGTCGTCTGAGCGTTTTCGTTGGTACTTCCGGCGCTTTTGAGTTCATGGCGAAGAAAACCTAAAATCTGGTCAGCCTGCCGAAGATTCTTCCCGGTCAGATACCCTGCCACTTCGCCCTTAGCCCCTCCCTGATCGATAACGGGCCGGGCCTTTCGCACCATGTCAAAGATTAACGCTAAGGCCCTGGGCGTGTTAAAGTCATCGTCAAGTGCCTGTAAGAACGCTTCCTCAAAATTAAGCAATTCCTCAACCCAAGGATCGTGGGGCCACCCACTCGGCGGCTCCAAGTCCAAAACCATACCATGAACCGCCCAAACGCGCTCCAAGGCCCTTTGCCACTCCGCAATGCGCCCCTCGTCAAATGCCAAAGGACTTCGGTAATGAACACTCAGTAAATAGGTACGCAACACAGCAGGATCCCATCGCCCCAACAGCGATTCCAAAGTAATACCATTCCCCTGTGACTTGGACATCTTCACGTCGGCAATGGTCACCAGACCATTGTGCACGAAAATCGTCGATATTACTTTTCCCAGGTGAGCTTCCGTTTGCGCAATCTCGTTCTCGTGGTGAGGGAAAACTAAATCGACGCCTCCACCATGCAAATCAATGCTTGGCCCAAGATACTGTTCGGACATCGCTGAGCATTCAATGTGCCACCCTGGACGCCCACTGCCCCAGGGACTCAGCCAATAGGGTTCTCCCGGTCGCCGCGCTTTCCACAAGGCGAAGTCCTCGGTGCTTTGTTTACCGGCCCCTGCCGGCGCTCGATGCCCTGTTTCCTCAGTCGCTACGGAACGTCTGGAAAGTTTCCCGTAATCCGGTTTTTTACTCACATCGAAATACACGTCGCCGGTATCCGTGGCGTAGGCAAACCCTTTGTCGATCAAGTCGTCAATATAGCGCACAATGTCTTTCATATTCTCTGTCACTCGAGGATATGCATGCGGAGAATCAACCCCGAGCACCCTCATCTCCGTAAGGTATCGCTTCATATTGCGCTCCGCCAAGGCACTCACTGACTCTCCTCGTTCGCGTGCTCGGGCAATCATTTTATCGTCGATATCCGTAAAGTTCTGAACATGGAAAACCACGTAGCCTCGTCGCTCCAAATGCCGTTTAATCACGTCCCAAATGACCGCTGGACGGGCATGGCCAATGTGGGCTTGATCATAGGGCGTCACTCCGCAGACGTAAACCGAAACCCGGCCTTCGATCTGAGGCACCAACGGCTCCTTATTATGGGTCAACGTATTGTAGACTCTGATCATCAGTGCTCCTTGCCTTCTTTGGCGATGTTTGTAAAGAACTGCCATTTTCTCTCATCGTAACGAACCTCGATAGCGAACGTCAAGCCGCCGAGCCAAGCACACCGCCTTCACAGCCCCTGATTTCCCGAAGTCTCCGGGCCTACCGGTCAAGCCTCGTGTCCATCCTGCAACTAATCGGTCGGGCTGTAGCGATTAACTATTAGGCAGCCACTGGCTCAAATTGTACGATTACACAAAGACACTCTCGGACGTGGCCTCTTTGGGCTAGTCTGGCCGAATCGCTTCAGTCTTACCAAAAATCGGAACTAACCGCAGATTTCTCTTGACTGTCTAGGATTTAACGACGATCCGGCATAGATTTCGCTTCGTCTGCACCGAAGAATTTGTTAAACTAAGCTATAGGTTTCCCCTCGTCGGCCCATGGTTCCCCGGAACGGAGTTATCGTCATGAAATCCTTTGAAAAACGCGCTTTGGCGCTAGTCCTTGGTGTCGCAGCAACCTTTGGCGTTGTCGGGGTCAGGCTTTGGTCTTTGCAAGTAAAAAACGGGAGTTACTATGCGTCCCAAGGACGCGCCGACTATTTGCGGAAATTGCCTATCCCGGCCCCGCGAGGCAATATCGTCACTTCCAACGGGGTCACCATCGCCACCTCCGAACCGTCGTGGACGCTTTATTACCTGAACCCAGGTGCGCCCATGCCAGCATCCGAAGTGCAGGCGTTAGCCGGTATGCTTTCCGTCTCCCCGTCGTTCATCACCCAGCAGCTGGCGAGTGAAGCCAAAGTCCTTTCGCCTTATGATCCAGTTCCTATCACCTCGAATCTGACCGAAAAAGAGATGACGGTGATCGACGAAAATATTGGCACTCTACCCAACATCCGCATCCAACCAGTCGCGGAACGTTACTATCCTTACGGCTCGATGATGGGCAACATCATCGGCTACGTCAGTTCCCAAACCTTGGATAGCACCACGGGCAGTTCGGGCCTGGAAGAAGAATACCAAAAGTATCTCGCAGGAAGTTCGGGCGGCCAGTACGCCGAGGTCAATAGCTTAGGGGAACTGGTCAAATTATACGGCCAAGTGGTACCCAAACCCGGGGACACCGTTCATCTCACCATCAATTGGCGCTTAGAAGAAACCGCTCAAAAGGCTTTGGCCTATACCATTAAAGCCATGCATAGGCCGGGCGTGATTGGCTATTCTCCTCAGGCCAATTCGGGCGGCGTGATTGCCATCGATCCAAACAACGGTCACATTTTAGCCATGGCCAGTTACCCTTCATACAACCCACAGGATTTGGTGCCCAACGATCCTGCGGAGCGTGACAAATATTACCCGTCTTTAGTCAATAATCCCAACGACCCGCTGAGTATTATTCCGATTCAAGCCTTGGTCGCGCCTGGATCGACGTTTAAACCGCTCATGGCCGTTGCCGCGCTCGCCTCCAAGAAGATCACGCCGACCGCCAAAATTTATGATCCAGGGTACTTCCCCTTGATCCCTAGTTTTCATAGCTGGGAATATCCAGCAGCGTTCGGTTGGCTGAACATCGAACAAGCCATCGGCCTTTCGGATGATACCTTTTTCTATACTCTAGGCTACCGCATGGGCATTCATGTCATGGACGACTGGTTGAGAAAGTTCCTGGTCAACACCTTAACCGGTATTGATCTCCCAGGCGAAGCCAAGTCGATTATCCCCACGCCCGCGCATCTGGAGCAACAAGAGCATGCGGCTTGGACTGTGGGCTGGAACCTAAACACGGTCATCGGCCAGGGGATCTCTCAATACACCATGATTGCCTTGGTACGCGCCTATTCCGCCATCGCCAATGGGGGAACGCTTTATAAACCGGAATTGGTCTCGTCGATCACCAGCGCCTCAGGCAAACTTATTAAGAAAATCAACCCCGTGGTTCAAGGTAAATTGGGCGTACCCAGTTGGATTATTAACACGGTTCATAAGGGCATGGAGTTATCGGCTCAAGCCCCTGACATTGCGGGCACAGGCACCTCGGGTACGGGCTATCCTACCCTGGTCGGATTCCCGTTGCCGTTAGCATCCAAGACGGGTACTGCGCAGAAGGCTGGGCCGTATAACAACGCCTTTTTCTTGACCGAAGGGCCCATGCCCCATCCTAGTATTTTGATCTATGTGTATATCGACAACGGCAACTGGGGAGCCTATTCTGGATATGTAGCAAGAGCCATTTATGACCAGTACTTCAAGGTCAAAGACCCGACCGCAGTCACATCGTTCGATTCGATTTTTGGCAGTGGCTACGCGTGGCCTTTCGGATACCAGGCGCCCAAATCAGCAACCCCCTGAGGCTCGAAACCCGTCGAAAGGTTTTCCTGAGGCAGGAGCGAATCTGATGTAAGCTAGAGGTGAGAGATGTTCGGGGAGGTATTTCTATGCGATCCGATGACCGATCCCACAAGATATTGAGTGCTCTTTTGGGGGGATTAGCCTTAGTCGCGATTTGGGCAGCCGTGATTCCTAATGCGGTAAAGTTCTTTTTGGGCTAGCTCAGGATTTTTCGGCTGACCGTTCGATCGACCGCTAAGAGCCACAGCATTCGTTGGCTTGCGAGCGTCTGCTAGATTTTGCCGACCGTATGATATGGCGCGAACTTATTTTTTCATGACTTGCTCCCTATTTAAAATCTCTATGGACATCACTCGCCACCACCATAGGTTTTTCGATACTCTCCGCCAGCCAATACTTTCCCCCTTTGGGTCATGCTCTGGCCACGCCCCACATATCCTCATAGCGACGATGGGGGGCGTGGATCGTGCCTAGAACGTTGGTTTGGCTAGGATTTTTTCTACTGCTCATCAGCTATGGATTGGTTCGGGGGGAACCTCCTGCCGCAGTGACCGCAGCCACGGGCCGACCTCTGGTAGTGATCGACCCTGGTCACGGTGGCGTCGATCCCGGAGCGATCTCGGCCAGCGGCATCCAAGAAAAATCAATCAATTTAGCGGTTTCCTTTGTCGCTGCCAACGATTTGCAAACCCACGGGATAGCCGTGGCTCTCACTCGCCAGAGTGATCGACCTGCACTCCAGGCGAGACGATTTATTGTGGTCGACGATTTACACTTTCGATCCTGGATGGCCCATCATCTTGGAGCCACCTTGTTCCTCTCGATTCACAGCAACAGCGAACCCACGGGCACCGTGGCCGGTCCCATTCTGTATTATGTCGCCGGACGTGAATCCTCTCATCAATTAGCGCGTGACCTCGCTCAGGCATTTGCCCGGACATTTGGACGGACTCCTCAAATCCGCACCATCCGGCAGTTAGTGCTGTTAGAAATGAAGGTTCCCGCCACTACGGTCGAACTGGGCTTTTTAACCAACCGCCAAGATGCCATCCGTCTCAGCAGTGGAGCCTATCAGCGAGCCCTTGGGTCCGCGATCAGCCAGGGGGTCGTGCAATACCTCCGTCATGGATGATGCGCTCTTCTAGCAGCACAATGGCCAACGCAGCCATACCCTCGCGCCGACCCAAAAATCCTAATTGGTCCGTGGTTTTCGCCTTGACTGAGATCTGAGACGCTGCGACAGTAAGCGCCGTGGCTAAATTGGCTTCGATCTGCCCTCGCACATCGGCCAGGCGAGGGACTTCCGTGACTACGGTCACATCAAGATTGACCAAGGCAAAGCCGCGTTCTTGCACCAATAGCCACGCCCTCTCCAAAAGTCCTAAAGAACGGGCACCCGACACCATCGGGTCGTCCGGGCGAAACCATGTGCCCATATCCCCCAGATGAGCGGCTCCCAATAGGGCATCGATGACGGCGTGGCAAAGTACGTCGCCATCGCTGTCCCCTTTCAACCCCTTGTCGTGCGCAATCGTCACTCCGCCCAGCACTAAAGGAATTCCTTGCTCCAACGCATGTACATCAAATCCCTGCCCAATCCGCATCCTATCCTCCTGTCCTGCTTCGCTCGGAATCTAGGGACACCCACCAACGAAACCAGATCAGGTCGTCGGGTGTCGTAATCTTGCGGTTAGTGGGTTCGCCCATGACATAAGATACCCGATGATGACTTTTTTCCATCACTTCTGCATCGTCCGTCACCCGGGCGCTCGGCGAAAGCGCCCGGTGAGCCTCCAAAATCGCTCCCAGTCGAAATCCCTGCGGCGTCTGAGCCAATCCCAGGTGTTCACGGTCAATGGTTCCCACCACCCGTTGTTCATCGGCATTGACCTGTTTCACGGTGTCCGCCAGACTCATCAGAGGGATGGCAGCCCCATCCCTGAGCGCCGTTCGGATCACTCGGGCCACCAAATCCGGAGACACTAACGGTCTTGCCCCATCATGGATTAAGACCAAATCGTCGGCCATGGCACCCTCTTGGAGGATGGCCTCCAGCCCACAACGAACTGACTCCGCTCGACTTTGACCGCCCAATTCCACGAGCCACGTCCCTTTCCCTCCCAAGGCAGCCAAGAGGCGATTCGTGGGCTCAACATCACTCGGGCGCACGACCACGACCCCGCGTTCGAATGACTCCGATCGTGCAATCGCTGTTAAGACGAAGGCCATGATCGATTGTCCTGCGACCTCTGCCCACATTTTAGAGCCTTGGGCTCCCATTCTGGTCGAACTGCCCGCCGCCACCACCACCCACCAAACCTTCGCCATAGAAACCCTCCATTTCTCATCCGAAGAGACGCGGGCCCTCTGCATCCGCTCCGGTGTCTCCCCCCACATTGTACCAAGTAGCGTAGGTCGATATCGTCGGGCGCGATGAGCGACGAGCAAACGGTGCCGACGCTCGCCGGCGCCTCGAACTTTCTCTCCGCCCCCTGGGCCAGGATTCGAAATGGCCGAGGGCGGAGAGGCGTCCTTAAGATCCCCGATGCACCGCTCATGGGCCGCCATCGCGCTTAGGCCAGGACTCTGATCCTTGGTCATTCCGTCGTTCGCTACGGATTTCTCCTTGATGTGCTGGTCTGTACGGTGATCGGCATCCTGTCGATCTGAAAGGCGTGGGCGACACTCCCTGGGCGATGCATTGCCCTTTGTGTTCGCCGGTTCCATGGCTTTTAAGCAACGAACTCTCCTTCCGTGGACTGGCGTTGACTAAACGGAATCTACTCTGACTGCATGATGTCTTTACGATCTAGGCCGCACGCAGGTTATTCAGGGTTCGGGTTTGGTCCTATTTCACGGCTAAAGATTTCCTGCTCCTTGCAGGACGATGGACGTCGAATCGCGAAGTAAGAAGAATCGTTGTGACGGCGATGGGACATCCTGAAAGCTTGAATCACAATTGGGAGGAAGAAGACACCGTGCCCATACTGCATGCAGGCTGGTATCGGGGCCAGTGGTTCATTTGGGCAGGCAGTGCTCTCTGGCGCGAACCCTTGGCCATAGCGACTTCTGTGGAATTAAAAAGCGTAATTAGCCGAATTTTGCCCAACCTCGAGGATTTAGACTCAACCCGAGCGCTCGAAATTTGGCTACCCACCACCCGTGGCGATGAGTTGGAAACCACGACCATCCATGGGCTCGCTCTCCGTGCGCCTCTGTTGCCCGCACTCATGGACTGGTGCCAGCATCACCCTCAAGGTCAAGACGAGGTGGTCGTCAGTCCGGAACTGCGGGTCCTAGCCGAAGCCTATCACTTTGCACATCTCGTGATGCTGGAAGGTTCGTATATCCCGGGACTCACCTATCGCTTGGGCTACTTTCGCCCCGTCTGGAAAGTCTGGTGGACCACTGCCTACACGGCCTACCTAGAGTCTTTAAGCGCGTGCCTTCCCGACGTCGCCCGGGCAATGACCCAGCCCTCGCTAGCCGCCGACACTTTGGTGCGGCAATGGGTGGAAGACGTCGTCGACCTTTTGGTGCGGCAAGCCGCTCAACCGCTGCCCAATGTACTACCGGGTCCATTGGGCCCCTGGCTTAAAGGACTCACCGCTCAGGACCGAGAGAGCATAGAACCGCGGGCGTTGGCTGAGCTCGTCGCCCGCGGGTTCGCGAAATGGGAACAAGACGCGTCCCACCGCATGAGCATCGGGTATCGGATGTGCTTTCGCATTGAAGAAAGCGAGAACCTTTCCAAATCTCATGTTAAGCCTTGGTATGTCCACCTGTTGGTAGAATCCACGGACCCCACTGCTTCCGTACCGATGGATCCTTTAACTTCGGGAATCACCTTGGCGGATTGGACTCAACTCCTGGACTGGGCCGCTCATTATTCGGACGACCTAGCGAAGGCATTGGGCAGCGGTGAGACCCACGGTTTTTATCTTGACACCGACGGCTTGCTCCACTTCCTAGAACACGATGCCCCTGGCCTGCGCCATGGGGGCGCTACGATTTTCCTGCCGGCATGGTGGCGGGGACGAAAGCGTCGCCTAAACCTGGCTGCTCGCATCACCCCCGCCTCGTCCTCCTCGATTCGCATCGGGGACGTCAACCACGTCGATTGGACCATCGCTCTGGGTGAAGAACGGGTGAGCCTGGCTGACCTTCAGGTTTTGGCTCAAGGCCAAGAACGTCTCGTGCAGTTCCGCGGCCAATGGATCGAACTATCCGACGATGTCGCCCGATGGGCCCAGCGCTTGCAGGCCTTGCCGGACGAAGTCGACACCGGAACCGCCATCCGCTGGGGAATTGAAGGACAAATTAGTTCAGAGGGGGGTGGAGAACCCGATGCCTTGCCCGCCGCCATTTATCCAGAAGGCTCACTGGCCGAAGTGATCGACCGTCTGCTTCAGCACCAGTCCATCGAACCGGTGTCTCCATCCTCGTCGTTTCGGGGCACACTGCGTCCTTACCAACTGCGCGGCCTATCGTGGCTCGACTTCTTGCACCGTTTTGGTCTGGGTTGTTGCCTGGCCGACGACATGGGACTTGGCAAAACCATCCAAGCCTTAGCTTTAGTCGACCGAGACTATCAGCAAGGGATCGGGCGGCCTGTACTCTTGGTCTGTCCTACGTCGGTGGTGTCTAATTGGCAGCACGAAGCTGAGCGCTTCACCCCTAAGCTCCCGGTGCAAATCCACCAAGGCCCGGATCGGCTTCATGGTCGAGGTCTCGCCTTGGCCGCCAAGCACACCGGACTTTTCGTCACCAGCTACCCCCTACTCCGCACCGATGCCGATGAACTCCTGGCCATTGACTGGTATGGGATCATTTTGGACGAAGCTCAAAATATTAAAAATGCTAGTACCCGTCAGTCGCAGATCGCTTGTCGATTGCACTCTGATTACCGCATCGCCCTCACCGGAACCCCGCTAGAAAATCGCTTGGAAGAACTCTGGGCGCTGATGCGATTTCTCAACCCAGGCCTCCTCGGCAGCCAAGAAGGGTTCCGACGGCGATTTGGAAATTTAAATAATCCTGAGGCCTCCCAAAGCGATTTAAACCCCTTGC
This sequence comes from Clostridiales bacterium, assembly GCA_027365485.1. Taxonomy (GTDB): domain Bacteria; phylum Bacillota; class Sulfobacillia; order Sulfobacillales; family Sulfobacillaceae; genus JAMCVM01. The sequence continues at coordinate 15,480 of DAHXNH010000378.1, read as the reverse complement.
AACAACAAATTGAGCCCTTCTTATTACGTCGTCTCAAAACGGACCCGTCGATTATCGACGACCTTCCCGACAAGATCGAAATCAAAGAGTTTTGCCACGTCACCCGGGAACAGGCATCCCTTTATCAGGCGGTTTTAGACGCGATGGCGCAAGATATCGGCGGGCTCCAAGGCATCAACCGACGCGGTCTGATTTTGTCCACGCTGACCCACTTGAAGCAAATATTGAATCATCCCGCGCATTATTTGAACGACCATTCCGTCCTTAAGGGGCGATCTGGCAAGCTCGCTCGTTTAGATGAACTCTTAGAAGAAATCCTAGGAGAGAATCATCGAGCGCTCATATTTACTCAATTTGCTGAAATGGGATTTATTTTAGAGAAATATCTTCTTGAGCGTTGGGGAGAACGTCCCCTCTTTTTACACGGCGGCGTCAGGCCTAAGGACCGCGAAATCATGGTCGATCAGTTTCAGAACGAAGAGGATGGCCCCCGGATGTTCATTTTGTCGCTGCGCGCCGGCGGCACTGGGCTCAATCTCACCTCGGCCAGCCACGTGATCCATTATGACCGTTGGTGGAACCCAGCGGTTGAAAATCAAGCCACCGACCGAGCGTTTCGGATTGGGCAGCACCAAAATGTCACCGTACACAAGTTTGTCTCGGTGGGAACTGTCGAGGAACGCATCGACCGCATGATTGCACAGAAGACCCTGTTGGCAGAACGCATCGTGGGCAACGGGGAATCATGGATCACCGAATTGTCCACCGACGACCTGCATCAACTGCTGCTACTGCAAACCCCAGGGGAGGACGAAAATGACTGAATTCAATACATGGGCAGAAGCTTGGCAGACAGCGTCACCAGCACCAGCCCAGCCCCGCTCGCGTAAACCAGCCTGGATACAAAACCTTCTCATCGAACCCGGCAGAGTCAGCGCTCGCGTGCATGAGGGCAAAAGCGTGCGCCCCGCTCATACCCGACTTGCCGTAACGTACCCCTACATGTCCGAATGGCGCAACAGGTTGCTTCACCGCGGACTTCCTTCCTATGTGTTAGGGTTGCTCTTGGCCGAAGAGTGTCCTGAGATACTAATCTACGCATTTGATCGTGCTCAGATTCACGTAATAGTCGATCCCAATACGGTCACCGTAACCTGCACTTGTCCCAGTCGCGGGTGGTGCAAACACGCGTATGCCCTGTGGTCTCGATTCGGTCAGGAAATCGCCCGTCAACCCCTCATTCTGCTGCGACTATTGGGCCTAGACGACGACAGCCTGCGACAGATCTTGGAACAATGGCTCGCACCCTTTGCCCTAGAACCAACCATCGAATCCCCATCGCCTCTGGCTACCGATGCCTCCCTCTTTTGGGGATCCACGACTCCCTTACCGGAACAACCGGCCGCGGACGCCTCTCACCCCGCCAATCACCTGCTTCGGAAAATGGGCATTCCCCCGCTGTGGCCGACCGATCGCGATCTCGATTCCTATCTCGAAGCGACCTACGTCCAGGTTCGAAACCTGGTTGAAGCGAGGCAACTCTCTTGGGGTTCAGCAGTCGAGGCCCGCGACGACTCGCGATGACTACGAAGTCTGGCGTATAATCCGCTCCAATCCTTGACGAAACAGGGGACGCGAGACCATTCGTTCAGTTAAGGACAAGATGACTTCCTCGACTAAGCTCAAAACATTTTGCTCGGCAGGGACTACCGTAAAATCTGCGACAAAGTCTGAAATAGCATCCACCACCAGTTTCTGACCTTCGGTGGTCGTCAAAAAATCGTTGAGCACTTGTTCGAGCTGAGGTTCCATCCGGCGGAGCAGGCGCTCGACAATTCGATCTTCTAAGCGCTGATGAGGCCACATAGCCGTCCCTCCCATTGATAGCAGTATATCATGGGCGCATGCAAACCACAGAAGACCGCCCCCTCTGTGCTGAGTACGGTCTTCTGTGAATGGATCCGTTTAGCGCGCTTCAATCACATCCACACCCGCGCTCTGGGGCTTCAGCTTAGCAAAGATCATCCGTCCAGCAGCGGTTTGCAATACAGAAGTCACCACCACAGTCACCGTCAGCCCGATGCATTTTCTGCCGCCATCCACGACGATCATGGTGCCGTCGTCAAGATATCCCACGCCTTGTCCAGACTCTTTGCCGTCTTTAATCACATGCACGACCATTTCCTCTCCCGGCAACACCACCGGCTTGACCGCATTGGCCAATTCGTTGATATTGAGGACTGGGACGCCTTGCAACTCGGCCACTTTGTTCAGATTGAAATCGTTGGTCACCACTTTGCCGTCCATCAGTTTGGCCAATTTCAAAAGCTTCGAGTCCACTTCGAGGGTGGGGTCGACTTCACGTTCATAGACCTGAACGGGCATGTTGAGTTCCTTCTGAATGCGATTTAGGATATCTAACCCGCGCCTCCCGCGATTTCTCTTTAAGACATCGGCAGAATCGGCAATGTGGCGCAACTCCTCTAACACAAATCCCGGAATCACTAATGGTCCTTCTAAGAATCCGGTTTCACAGATGTCAGCAATGCGCCCATCAATAATCACCGAGGTATCTAATATCTTGGGTTTCGAGTCGCCCCCGGTCCGGTGCTTCACCCGAGCCAGCCAACTTTGCGGTCTTAAGAATTCCTCTTTTTTGCGAACCGACACCAATAGTCCCACATAGCCGCAGAGAATCGAGATCCCCAACCGAGCTAAATCACCAGGTACGCCCAGAGCCCCTAAAGGCACCCCAATCAGGAAGGCAATCACCAATCCAACAATGAGACCGATAGCGCCCGACATGAGGTCTTGGGTGGGCGTCCTTTGCAAGCGCCCTTCAGCCCAAGAAATAAGCAGACTAATCCATCGAACCAAAACCGGCCCAAAGATTAGGCCGATGAGCCCGCCTACAACGATACCCGCCACGGCCGCCAACAAGATACCCACTCGATGAGAACCAAACGACGCCAGAAACGGCCAAGCTTCCAGGTACCCCCGATTCCTAAACACGGTAAATAGGCCGAGCAGCGCGCCGACCGCCGTCAATACTTGCCGCACAGTCCTGTCCACACCGTCACCCCCTTTATGCTCTAGCAAACGGCCCAACGACCGATTCAGTATTTAGTCTTCCCAGGGGGACGGTATAAAATAACTTAATTAGGATAGCTCAACCAATTTCTTCGTAACCCCCTGCGGAGATCTTATCATATCATCAGGCGTCCGAAAAAAGTGAAAAATCGTGTCAATAAAAGGAAAGGAGTTGGAGCGCCGTTGAATCTCCACTCCAACTCCTGAGGGACTGCCATCGGCCGCATAGACGACCGTAGCTAAAATCTGCTTGGGTGCCAAAAAGAGTCATTGGCCAGGGCGATCGTCCGTCCTCGAATCCTGTCGACGATTGCCCGGTCCCATGCCGAGACTATGCACCGCTTGCTCCAAACGGGCGACTCCTTCAATGCGCATCGGCACGGAATAGTCAGCTGACATCGGAACCAAAGCTCGGCTAAAGCCTAGGTGGAGCGCCTCATTCAAACGCTCTACGACTCGGCCCACCCGTCGAATCTCACCGGTCAACCCCACTTCTCCCAAGACGACCACATCCCCCGGCACAGGCACTCCGCTGAGACTAGAAGCTGCCGCTAAAGCCACGCCTAAATCTAACGCGGGGTCTTCCACAGAGACCCCGCCTGTGAGCTTAAAGTAGACATCCATATCCGAGACTCGAAACCCCAGATGTCTTTCCATGACCGCCAACACCAAAGCCACCCGTTGGGGGTCCATCCCCGAGACGACTCGCCGTGGGCTCCCATAAGCCCGCACTAAAAGAGCCTGTACTTCCACCAAGAGTGGTCTCGTGCCTTCTACGGTAGCCACGACCACGGATCCAGTAGCCGAGGTCGGCCGTTCTGCTAAAAGTGCCCGCGAAGGATCTGGCACCGGCACCAAGCCTTCACCTTCCATAGCAAATAATCCAAGTTCACTCGTCGAACCAAAGCGATTCTTCGTGCCCCGGAGTACCCGCAACACATGTTGCCCGTCCCCTTCGAACATGAGCACGACATCGACCAGATGTTCTACCACACGTGGACCTGCAAGCGCCTATGTGGACAATGTCTTCATCCTGGGTTATTCCCCGCTAGCCATCGTTGCCGACCATCATCGCCGCGAGCAATGAGGAAGGGATAGCGCTCGACCAAGTCTCGGTGGAGGTCTAGCCCGTGACCACGGTGCCGCCAAAGTGTCGCTGCCGGGATCCAGTCCTCTTCGTCTACCCGCGCCATCGCCTCGGGAACATGATGCCAAGCGGCCAACACCACCAAGGCATCAGGCACGGCCTCTACGGTCACTGCTCGGCTATGCCGCTCACTAAGCTCCGCCATGGTGGCCAGCGTCTTGACCGAAAGTCTGAGGAGCAGCTGGTCGGATAGAACCGAGCGCTCTGCCCCCAAATAAAGCGCTGGTCCTTCGCCAAAGTCTACCGTCAGCAGATGATGATAAATGGTCGGATCGAACGATTCGACGCCCGCACGATCCACTAAGGTCACCCATCGTGTTTTCCCGAAGCCATAAGCGACCAAAAGGACCGGGGGCCTGAGCGGCAACACTAAAGCGGTCAGACCTCGTTCCGACAGCTGTCTGGCAATATTCCACCAGCGCTCGACAAACTCCAGCTGCAGCGTTTCGCCATATCCTCGATGCTCTAGCCGGCGCACCAGCTTTGATCCCTGGGACCATAACCCGAGGAGCTGAGCGTGTTGTCTCTGAGGATCCAAGGTTCCCCCCGTTTCCTGCACATCCGGTCGACCCAACTGGGCTCTCGCGCAGCGGGTATCCAACCATTCATGCATACAGCTCAGTACATTGGCTGAGGTTTCCCTAAGCCACGGGCCGCAACGACCCTTCTTTGTTCACGTGTCCGACTAAGAAGATGGGCAAATGCGCCTTGGCCACTCGCATCAAGCGACTAGCCACTTCACGCACCTGCGATACACTGCCAGGCGCCGATTCCATTTCCGGGTTATACACGGTCTGCAAGGAATCGACAATCGCAAGCTTGAAGCGTGCATCGGCCAAGGTTTCTTCAATCACTTCAATCCGATCTTCTGCCATCACGAAAAGATTTTTAGGCATCGCTCCTAAGCGTTCGGCACGAATCCTAATTTGCTCTAGTGATTCCTCAGCCGTAATATAAATCACCGGTTCACTAGCACCCACGCTCCCCGCCAATTGAAGCAACAGGGTAGATTTGCCAATCCCTGGATCACCGCCCAAGAGCATGAATCCTCCGGGTACGATGCCTCCGCCCAACACCCGATCGACTTCGTCGATCCCTGTCTTAAGTCGCTCGACCCTTTCACCCGACACCTCTTTCACCGCAAGCGGCGGTCGTCCAGCGGTATTCGCGGCTGCCGATTTGTTCGACGTTCGGTCTTGGATTCGTTCCTCCACCATGGTGTTGAATCGTTCGCAACTAGGGCAGCGGCCCATCCACCGCGGGCTGACGGCACCGCATTCCTGACAGACATAGCGCGTATGCGCGCGGTCTTTCGCCATCAGTGCGCTTCACTGGCGTCGAGTGCCTCCGACGCTTCGCTCTTAATGGTCTCAAAGGTCAGCGTGCCCTCGCGCTCATCCACCAAGATGTGCGCACCAGCCTTGAACGCTCCGGCCAACAGCTTCTCCGCCAGAGGATCTTCAATGAGGTGCTGAATAGCACGCCTCAGTGGCCGAGCGCCGAAAATGGGATCGAATCCGGCCTCGGCGATGACTTTTCGTGCCGCCTCGCTCACCGTGACATGGTATCCGGCTTCAATCACGCGCTGGTTAACGTCTGCCAGCATGATACCCACAATATCGGCCAGTTGATCCGTATTCAATTCATGGAACACGATGATATCGTCCACGCGATTGATGAATTCTGGCCGAAAGGTGTGTTTGACTTCGTCCATCAGCCGTTCCTTCATGTTCCGATATTGCGACTCTTCGGTCGCCGGACGAAACCCAATCGTGCTTTGTCGGCGAATCACATCGGCACCCACGTTCGAGGTCATAATGATCACCGTATTGCGAAAGTCCACCGCTCGCCCCTTGGCCTCCGTCAGCCGCCCCTCCTCCAACACTTGCAGCAAAATATTGAAGACCTCGGGATGTGCCTTTTCAATCTCGTCCAAGAGGACCACCGAATACGGATGGCGTCTAACCGCTTCGGTCAGCTGCCCGCCTTCTTCATAACCGACATATCCTGGAGGTGCGCCGACCAACCGCGAAACCGCATGGCGCTCCATGTACTCCGTCATATCGATGGTAATCATCGCTTCTTCGTCGCCAAAAAGGGCTCCCGCCAATGTCTTGGCGAGTTCCGACTTACCCACCCCGGTGGGCCCCAAAAAGAGAAAGGAACCAATCGGGCGTTTGGGGCTTTTCAGCCCAGCTCTGGCCCGGCGAATCGCTCGAGCGACCGCTTCCACGGCTTCGTCCTGACCCACCACCCGCTGATGCAGTTCGCCTTCTAGACGCAAAAGCCGTTCCGACTCCTCGCCCTGCATGCGTTCCACCGGAATTCCGGTCCACGAGGACACAATATGAGCAATATCGTCGACCCCTACGGTTATGGAATCCGCGCCCTGGCGACTGTGCCATTTTTGGGTCTCTTGATCCAACTCATCGCGTAGACGCTGTTCCTCATCGCGCATTTGGGCCGCTTTTTCAAACTCTTGGGCTTGCACCGCCGCTTCCTTCTCTTTGCGCAAGTCATCCAAACGGTCCGCTAATTCCTTTAAATCGGGAGGCGCGACGTAGCTCTTCAAGCGCACTCTCGAAGCCGCCTCGTCAATGAGATCGATAGCCTTGTCGGGCAGATAGCGATCCGAGACATACCGATCGGACAAATGCACCGCGGCATGAATCGCCTCTTGAGTAATCTGAACGCGGTGATGCGCTTCATATCGATCGCGGAGTCCTTCCAACATTTGTTCGGCTTCCTCTACGGATGGCTCCTCGACCATAATCGGCTGGAATCTCCGTTCTAAGGCCGGATCCCGCTCCACATATTTCCGGTATTCATCCAACGTGGTCGCGCCAATCGTCTGAAGCTCCCCTCGAGCCAATGCCGGCTTCAAAATATTGGCCGCGTCAATGGCACCCTCAGCCGCTCCGGCACCAACGATGGTATGCATTTCGTCAATGAACAAAATCACGTTTTTAGCTTCGCGAATTTCGTTCATCGCCCGCTTCAGCCGATCCTCGAACTCTCCTCGGTATTTGGATCCGGCCAACATGGCTCCTAAGTCAAGCGCCACCACTCGCCGATCTTTCAAGATCTCAGGCACTTTCTGTTCCACAATCCGTTCAGCCAATCCCTCCACCACCGCGGTCTTGCCCACACCCGGTTCGCCAATCAGCACAGGGTTGTTTTTCGTCCGGCGCGATAAGATTTGAATCACCCGTTCTGCCTCTTGGTCTCGTCCAATCACTGGATCGAGTTTGCCATCGCGTGCCATCTGGGTGAAATCTCGCCCATAAAGATCCAACGTGGGCGTATTGACCTGCTGGGGGGCTTCCACTCCAGGTTGAGCCTGAGCTTGGGCGCCGCCACTAGCCTGCACCAATTGATGGCGAACCTTGTTGAGGTCCGCTCCTGCAGCCAACAGCACCTGTGCGGCCACGCCTTCACCTTCGCGAATCAGCCCTAAGAGCAAGTGTTCCGGACCGATATAGTTATGTCCTAGAGACCGTGCTTCTTCGCCCGCCAACTCGAGAACGACCTTCTTGGCTCTGGGGGTAAAGGCCACCTCTTCATTGGGACCTATGGCTGGTCCACGACCAGTGGCCTTCAACACTTCGGCTCTGACCGTATCCAAATCCAAGCCGATCGACTGGAGCACTTTGGAGGGCGGAGAATCTTGCTCGCGGATCAACCCTAAGAGCAAATGCTCGGTCCCTACAAAGTTATGCCCCAGCCGGCGCGCCTCTTCTTGGGCGTGAATCACTACTCGTCGTGCCTTTTCGGTAAATTGTCCAAACATCATTGTTCCCCCTCGTCGTGAGCCAGCAAGTTTTTTCGCAAGATACTGGCCCGAAGCTCATCCCGTTCTCCTGGACTCAACTCTCGCCCCGCTTCTTTCATCAAATATCCAGACCGAGTCATTAACGCCAATTCGGAAAAGCTCGCTTTTCCCGGCACGGTCAACAGTCCAAGGTCCTCGCCTAACTTGACATCAGATAACAATCGCAACGCCTCTTCCGACGAAATGATGCGGGCATGAGTTAATACCCCCCAGGCTCGACCGACCCGATCTGCCAACTCCAACGCATGGCTTTGGGTCAACAAATAGCGCGCGTTGCGTTCGCGACCGACAATTTGTTCGGCGACGACGGTCAAATTATGAATGAACTCTTCCTCACTGAAGCCCAGAGAAACTTGGTTGGATATTTGGAAGATATTGCCAGCCACGTCGCTGCCTTCTCCGTACAGGCCACGGACGACCACCCCAATTTGGGCTAGCGCGGTAAAGAGTTGAGGCACGTGACGAGTAAGAACCAGAGCCGGCAAGTGAACCATCACTGATGCGCGAAGACCGGTACCGAGATTGGTCGGGCAAGCCGTCAGATAGCCAAAGTTGGCATCATACGAAAAGTCGAGAACACTTTCCAACTCATCGTCAAGGCGATTGGCCAGCTGCCAAGCTTCGTTTAACTGCAGCCCCGACAAAAACACTTGCAGACGCAAGTGATCCTCTTCGTTCACCATCAGGCTGACCGTCTCCGTCGGGTCGATCACCACGCCCTCAAAGCGGACTGGATCCTGCACCAAGGCCGGGCTGGCTAGGTGTTTTTCAACCAAGACCTGCCGATCAATCCCGCTCACTTCGCTAAGCGGCTGCCACTGGAGCTGCCAACCGGGCTTTAGGGTTTCCACCGCCTGCGCGATTTGGTTCATCACAGCTTTGCCCTGGTCGCCTTCAAGCCTTTGAGGAAATTGAGTGTGAGCTAAATTTCGAGCCAAACGTACGCGCGACGATAAGACGATATCTGAATCCGGACCTCCATTCTTCATCCACGCGGTCATGGCCGTCCCTCCCTTAAGCCCATTTTGAGTCGTGGGCGATGGTGCTTTATCACGTGAAATCAAAGCGCCCACAATGATTCAAGCTGATTCAATCGCAGTCCTGCCCACGCTCGTCATTCTTCCGTGGCCGAAACCTCCAAGCGACGAATTTCGTCTCGCAATTTAGCCGCTTCTTCGAATGCCTCGGCCTCCACCGCTTGATGCAACTGATCCCTCAATTGCTCGACTTGCTGTCGTACCTTCAACCGCGCCCCAGCGCGACTGGGAATCTTCCCATGGTGGGTCACCGCCCCTTGAATTCGGCGCACCAGAGGATCCAGTTGTGGTCGAAATGTCTCATAACAGCGATCACAACCGAGCCTGCCAGTCTCTGCAAAACGTTGATAGGTGTACCCACAGTGGGGACATGCGACATGGCTCGAAGCCCCTTGAGGCGAACTTTCTGGAACCTGTCCAATAAGACCGCCCAGCACGTTATGGACCGTCAGTTGCGGATCGAGCATGAAATGATACGCGCCCTCTTCCCGAGCACATTCTTCACAAAGATATCGCTCACTCTTTTCACCGTTCACCACTCGAGTAAAATGGACGGAAGCCGGGCGTCGTTGACAACGCTGACAAGATAGCGGCACCGGGTTGCTTGGGCTCATCTTAGTAAGCTCCTTCCGGACGAAGAATAGTCGTCAACATAGCCCTCAAGAGGCGTCCCCGAAGTGCATCACGCTCGGGCAAATCGATCCCTAGCACTTCGCGACGAAGCGCAGCTTCCATCAGACCTAATTCACGCCTCGTTAAAAGGCCGGCGTCTTGCGCTCGTTTTAGCAGTTGCACCGCCCTTTCCTGATCGATGCTCTCATTTCTGGCAGCCGCTTGATAGAGGTCTTGCCACCCTGTCTCTAATTGAACCAGACGGATGCCTCCGCCGCCACCCCGCCGAGCTTCGACTAAGTAGCCGCGATCAGGGCTAAAACGCGTCACCAGCACGTAAGTGATTTGCGATGGAACACAGTCGAAGCGTTCGGCTAAGGCGGAGCGCTGAATGTCGACATAACCGTCTGGGGAAAGCTCCAAGAGCTGTCGCAAGTAGTTTTCAATCGCATCACTCAGTCTCGCCATGGTCATCTCCTGACTTTGACTATTGTTGACTATCAACCTGATTATATAACATCACGAACGAGAAAAAAACAAGAGTCAGATGAAGCGAGTAGGATTTTTTATTATTCCCCGAGAATCCTCATTCTATCGCCTCCTCGCCATAATATCCTTCAAGTCCGTGCTTATCTAGGATGAACGGCCACCGTTCTCCCGTGTCTTCATCCAGGTCAGGAAATGGGGACATAACGTTCATTGAAGCCACGTATCTGGGAGCCCAGAGGCTAGGACCACTCATACATCTTAAAAGTGGACCACTTCGCCTACGCAGCCAATCCACGTTCCTCACTGATGGCGTAAAGCCCTCAAGCAGAGGCGTGACGGCCTGACAGGAAATCCTTGCCCCTCCACTGTCATGGGTTGTAGGAGACTCTCGAGTGGCTTGAGCCGGATGACGGGAAACTGTCCCGTTCGGTTTTTGGGGGGAAAGGTGCCCCAAGGCTCCTGACCTACCCGACGGGTGTGGTTTGAGGCCTTTACCGAGAGTCGTTCACGTAACTTCTAAGGGAATGCTGGTTCTTCAAGTCTCAGACTTCCCTGGGTTTCATTTGTGGAATAATTCGGTCTGCCGCGGTGGTTGCTGTGCACAATAATTCAAATTAAGGATCGTTACAGCAATACTGTACTATAAACAGAAATACATAGTCATTATTTGGACCTTAGTCCCGGTGCCGTCTTCCGACTACCGAAACGCAAAACCCAAAAGATCACTGATTAGACACTATAACCAGCGATCTTTGGCATGGCGGTTATACACAGGTTATCAACAAAAACGCTATGTTAAAAATTCGACACCCCGCGGTATTTATACCCGTTATCATAATCGCCCCTATTCTCGGATTAGTCGCATGAATCAGTCATAGTTCCGATGACGTCAATATCTATGGGTTTATTTGATGACGTTCCCCTGCATATTGCGTAGCGTCGCGCTATCGCCCAGATCCATCCGTGTGCTAGGGTTGCATCCCCCGATCCTAACTGGGGAAGTCTGACTCTAGGGATTAGGATCTAAATTTCACAACAACCCAGGATAATATACATTGGACTAAACCGCTTCGCGGTGGTTTAAAAAACGGGTGCACAGGTAGCCCAGACTATTGGTTCTGACGCTAATGCCAAGCGTAGTCTTATAATACAGTGGCAAACAGACGGCGGCGGAACTGGGTGGAATGAGGTTGGCATCGTGCGATGTAATCGAACGCCTCTCGCACACGCTGGCGCAATTGCTGACATGCATCCTCAGATCAGTCAGGTAAATTTGGCCGAACCCATAAAATGGTTTAAAATCAAGGTATATTGAGGGAAAAAGGGAGGGCGAGGTTCTTGACGGTGATGGAATGGCAAGACCAGTTTGGAACAGAAGAATCCTGTCGGAAGGATCTATTTGCCCAACGCTGGCCGAACGGATTGGTGTGTTCCAAGTGTCAGGGGACCCAGTACTACCCCGTGCAACGGACCGGCCGAACCCTGCCCTAGTATGAATGCAGCAGTTGTGGTCATCAAGCATCCTTGACAGTCGGCATCATTTTCCAGCATACCAAAGTGGCTTTGCGGATCGGGTTTCTCGCGATTTTCTTCATGGCCGTGGATCAGGGCGGCAAATCGGCTCTAGCCCTCAGCCGAGAACTCGGCTTGCAGTACACCACGGCCTGGTTCATGCCGCATAAAATTCCACGCGCGATGGCCGATCGCAATGCCAAGTATCCGTTAGCGGGGTGGGTGGAACTCGACGATGCCTATTTTGGCGGCGAGAGTCAAAGTCCTGGGCGTAGTCCAAGGATGGCTTGGGGAAAGAAGGACGGGGAACCGACCAAGATCCCGTGGTGGTGGGTGTCAGTTTGAACGAACAGGGACATCCGCAGGATGCATTTTTGGAAGTCGTGGAGAATTTAAAACAAGAAACGGTGCTGGAAGTCCTCAAAAGGCGGGTGGATCAGGTGGGAGTATGGTTGAGCGATGGAGCCGCGGTCTATGCCGCGGGGGCCAAAGCTCATCACGCAGATCATCTAGTGACCCTGAGTAGTGATCCCAACGCACCTCAAGTGTTTCGATGAATACGGCCATTAGTCTCGCGAAAACGTTTATTGATGGCACCTATCACGGGCGCGGACGACCCTCGGAAGTCCCCGACGGGGGACGCGCCCGACGGCAGGCAACGGTATTTGGAAGAGTTGACGTATCGATTTAATCGTCGGTACATGGGAACCCGGATCGCCGACCGCTTACTGATGGCGTGTGTGACGAGTCAACCGCATCCGTACGCCAGATAGGGCGACCATGCGGTTGCCGGTGGGGCGACCGTCATCGAATATTCAGGGTAAATGAGGTCCCAAAGGTCGTAATGCTCGGGGATCGGGGGTTTTATTGTCTCCGTGTGCGTCTTCCAATCCACTGGACCACCAAATCTAAGGCTTCCTGTTCCTCGTACGAAGATTCGGCCGATCTCATCAGGCTCCCGAATCCTGTTTGTATGACATGTCATCAGTGATGACATGTCATACAACTCTCCACCACCAAATCGGTCGGATCGGCGAATTTGCTTAAAGGAAATACGCTTCCGTAAAGTAAGCCGGTGGAGACTCATCCCTACAACCTGACTGATCTGGGGATGCATGATTGCTGATCGGGCCGCTCCTCGGTCATGCTCGTTCTTGCGGGTTCACACGATTAATTGCCCATAGACGGCGCCGTTCGATCGTGCTTTAGTCCAATAGAGTTATCCGGATTCTTGGGAGGTGCCTCGTCCGAGGCTTTTTATGTGCCGCGGCATTTTCGATAACTCGCTCTTTATTGTGTGCACTCTGGGCGGCTGAAATGGAAGTGACAGCGTAGGAGGCGAGAGGTCGTTGCTGAGAGGTGCCATATTAACCGTAACTCATGTGCGAGCCCGGCGAAAAAATTCCGACCTGTACAATTGGATTTGGCCTAACCACTCTACTTGACAATCAAGGGACGACTTCCGCTTGCGCCCGGTTCGACTACGCTACCCAATTGAAGCTTAGGCTACGGCTACGACACCACTCGTCGATTTCCCCGTTGCGCTGCAAAGTCATGGTGCTCGCCATAGCCACGGAGCCGTCTCGAGACCAACTCATCTCGCGATGCTTCTGCCGGTCTGCTACGCAGAGATCGTTGGCTTTCTCTCCCCGATTACTCGAATTCCGCAAGCCCAGTTGGGCTCGCAGGGCGTAACACGGGATATACTCCCGGTTGCGTTCAAAATACTCGATCAGGCGGTCCACGGACTTCCCGGATTTGATTTGCGCGGGCCCTAGGGCCCGCAGATAGGCGATGGCCACATCGATTTGGCCGAGCCAGAGCAAGGGCATCAGTTCCGCCAACACCGGATTGCGTACTTTCTTCCCCCGCAGAACTAAATTCAGTTCCACCTTACATTTCTCGTGCAGGTGATACCAATCGAGGAAAACCCGCATGGGCCGGAACCAACGCATGCCGGCCAGAATATCAGCGTGTAAACTCCGCGCGCCATCGACAAAAAACTGCACACAATGATCGCGCAGGAGATCTTTATGTAAGAGGAAGGCGATGAGGAACTGCAGCACGGTCACGGTCCCATGTCCATTGAGAATGTAGTGTCCCTCGGGCGTTTCGACATGGGCCATGGTGTTATGTACCCGTTTCAACGCAGGATCCTCGGGTCCCAAAATCGAGGTCGAGCGAGGTTCTTGGGGTTCGAGCCCCGCGTCCGTCGTCGACAGGGTCTCCTCTTCAAGATCCGGCCCACTGCGATGGGCCGCTTCTTCACGCCCACATCGTCGATAGAGATATTGACGGCACCGGGAAGATCTTCGTAGATCGCGTCCAGGGCGGCAGCCGGAATTCGACGATCCGGGGGTTTGTCTGCATTATAATCCATCCGGGCTTGGCTGACAGAGTCGCGCGGTAATCGCCCTACGGTATGCTTCGCTTCGGCCAAAGGGCGGTTATAGACCGGCGTGGTGGTCGATTGCGGCACCCCTTCCTTGGTAAAAGCGTGTCGGGCCAAGGTCGAAGTCACAAAGTGACCGAGGTAGGCTTGGACGGCCAGCCCTTCGCGGTACACGATCGAGGCAATCGTGGTCATGGGGGTTCGATTCTTGCCGGTGCTTCGCCGGATCCGATTAAACACCCGGGCGGTGTTCCGATAGGACGCAAAACTAGCGAGGTCGAGGATCAGTTCCTTCGCGGACTCCGTATGGTAGTACTCTCGGGGCCCTTGGGCCCCGAACACTCCCGGAACGCTATTCCAAACGGTCTGGTCATCTTTGCGCAGCGCATAGGTGGGGAACGTGACGCGCCCGATTTCCCCATCCACGCGGTAGACGGTCGCGTTTTCGACCACGTTCCCTCCAAATTCTGCTTGGGCGGTCTGCGCGGCCTCGCGAGCCACCGTGGCCAAATATTGTCCATAGACCCGTGTTTGCGCCAGCGTGAACGTGTCCAAGATCATCCGTTCTCCACTATTCATCGGATCACTTTCGGCACTGGGCAACTCGAACGTTTGGTTCATTATTTCCGTTTAACCAATCGCACTGCGGAGCTGTAAATGCATAACTAATTCCATCGTGGTATCCCTCCCAAACCCACCCTAAGGCAAATGTTCGCGAATGTCCAGCATGAATTTGTAATCGGAAGTCACCCTTTGATCGTCAAATAGTGTGGTCACGCCAATTCCAATTGTACAGGTCGAAAAATTCGCATATTTCGAAGGGCGGCTTCGTATTGATCAAATAAGGATCCATTCGCAATTGTTATGTTTGGCCAGGATAAACTCTTACTACTGAACGGTAATAATTATCAATTATAGATCGCGTATTGGTTGTTCCAGTAAAACACATGATATTTTCTTCAGAATAAACGTCCCCAACATCCTTAACGTGACAACATTGGGGCGCGAGTGGCCCCTTCCCTCCAACGTAAAACCCCCTCTTCCACCTCGTCGATAATCCGCTCAGTATCTTCGAGCAGTTCTAGCTCGAGAGTCATAGGATCCACGGTGACGATTCCATCGTGATCGATACTGTCAATCGTGAGCCGTGCAAGCATGGTCGCATTCCTCCTTATCCCACCACCATAAGGGAGGATTTGGCTCTTACGCACTTTCTGATATGGCCATGGACCTATGCGTTGGGGGATCGAGAATATGAGACGGGTTGAACTCTAGACTGCATTGTCTGCGCAAGAGCGAGAAGCTCTTATGCTCCGTTAAGTTCGGCCTTGCCTGGTCATTTGGACAGCCTGGACCACGGCCAAATGGC
>DAHXNH010000340.1 GCA_027365485.1 Clostridiales bacterium | reverse complement strand
GAAGTTGGTGAGCGCTGCCGCCATGGTGTCTATGGTCGGCGTCATCGCTTTGTCGGGAGGGTCCACCTTGTTTGCGGCGACCCACCAGGCGGTCGGGACCAAGGCTCCCATCACTTGGTGGGTGCCGAGCCCCAGCCCAACCCCGGGGACCTTGCATGCGGCTGCCGCGGCCTTTACTAAGCAAACCGGGATTAAGGTCAATGTCGAAAGTACTCCCTGGTCCACCTATCTGACCAAGATCACGACGGCGATTACCAGCGGACAAGGGCCTGATGTGCTCGAGATCGGAAACACCTGGGCCCCCACCTTTGGGGACACCGGGGGGCTTGTACCCTGGACGCCAGCGATGTTCCGAGCCATCGGTGGCAAGAGCAAGTTCTTGGCAACGAGTATGAAAGTGACCGGTGCTGTGGGCAAGGCGTCCATCTCCGTGCCGTTTTTGGGGCAGACTTGGCTATTGGAGTACAACAAACAATTGTTCAAAGCGGCGCACATCAGCACGCCACCGACCACCTGGACGGAGTTTTACGCCGACGCCAAGAAGCTCAGCGACCCGAGCAAGAACGTTTGGGGCATCGCCGCGCCCATCGGCGCTCCGAGTGCGGATGAGACCTGGGACTGGATCATGTTCCGTCAGGAAGGCGGCAACTATTACAGCCATGGTCGGCCCCATCTGACCTCCAAACAAGATGCCAATACCTTAAGCACATTCGTAAAGTGGGTGTACCCTGACCACATCATCAATCCCGCCTTGGTAGCGGACAGCACCGGTACGCTCGACACGACGGAGTTCGAGCGCGGGCAGGCGGCCATGTTGCTGACTCAAGATCCCCAACAAGCGATTTCGAACCCCAAGAAATATGGGATTGGCTTGATCCCGTTGCCCTCTTCGATTCCGGCCGGGGGAGCGCCAGTGATGTCGCACGTCGCGGGCGAAAACTTAGCCATCTTCAAGAATAGCAAGCATATGGCGGAAGACCTGCAGTTCATCAAATTTCTCACCAGCCCCAAAGAGCAAGAAGTGGTCAATAAAGGGATGTATGAATTGCCGGTGACCCATGCCGGTCTGTTGACCCCGTACTATCAGACGCCTGTCGAAAAGACGTTTGGCGAGATTCTCGACAAGTATGCCAGCCCGCTGCCGATGGAAGCCTCAACCGCCGAGGTGCAAAACGCCATGGCTACAGCGACCTTGTCGTTATTACGCCAGGATATCTCTAGTCATGGCATTTCATCGACCCAGGTGCACTCGGCGCTTTCTACCGCCGAGCAGTCGGTTCTTGCTTCAGGGGGCTAAGATTTCCGCTGCGGTAGGCGATCGGTGATGCGATACCAGGGGATGGGCTCGATAGGGTGGAGCGGAACATCCCCTGGATTTCGGCTGGGTCACGGTAGGTTCAGAAGGTGTGCCGTCAAGGAGGGCGACGATGTATGGCTACCAAACTAAAGACGAGTCAAATCCGACCACGGGATACGGGTCAGCCGGGGGCACCTCCTAAGCTTGAGCGCCGACGTCAAACGTCTCCCTATTTGGCCTTGCTCCCTGCAGTGATCGCCATTACTCTGGTTCAGATCGGACCGATGTTGATTGGCGTCGTTATGAGCTTTTTACAGTTGAACCAATTTACCATCGGGAACTGGATCCATGCTCCGTTTGCCGGATTTCAAAATTTTGGGTTGACGCTCAATATCAGTCAGCCGATCGGGCGAGAATTGTTGGTGTCGCTGGGCATCACTTCGGCTTATACGATACTCGTCGTGGGGCTGTCCTGGGTGTTGGGAATGGCGGGTGCTGTGTTTTTAAGCGACAAGTTCCGGGGAGGAGGCTTGTTGCGGGGCCTATTTCTGCTTCCCTATGCCGTTCCGGCCTACGTGGGCGTTCTGGTTTGGACGTTTATGTTCCAGCCCAATGGGTCGATCAATACCCTTTTGGGTCAGGACCTCCACCTGGTGGCGCCAGGCACCTTTTGGTTGGCGGGGTTTCGCGCCTTTGTGGCGATTGTGGTCACGGCGACCTGGCGGACGTGGCCCTTTGCCTTTTTGATGTTCTTGGCGGGGCTGCAAGCCATACCCGAGGAGCTTTATGAAGCGGCGCGAGTCGACGGGACCACCCGTTGGCAAGAATTTTGGGCGATCACGCTGCCCTCGGTGCGAAGCGTCAGTCAACTCCTAATTCTCATCACGGGATTCTGGACATTCACGGATTTTACGACTCCCTTCATCATGTTTAGCACCACGCCGCCGACGGCGGCCCGGTTGATGTCCCTGCAAATCTATATCGATTCGTTTGTCGATTTGAACTTTGGCCTGGGAGCCGCCATGTCCGTCATTATGATTGCGTTTTTGGTTGTGATTGCGTTCTTTTATATTCGTCTACTTCGGGTACGAGTGGGGGAGTTGCCCAATGGCTGACAGTCGATCCTATCGAATCGTGCGAGCGATCGTTTTGGCGATCTTGGCCGGATTTACCCTATATCCCTTGTGGACCTTGGTCACCATTTCGGTGTCCACACCCTTGGAGGCGGGATCGGTCTTTCAATGGATTCCGACCGTGTTTAACGTGCACTCGTATATCGCGATGTGGAAGACGGCACCGTTACTACACTATCTTCTCAATAGCACCATCGTCTCCTCCATTGCCGCCGCCGTCTCTTTGCCCATCGCGATTTTGGCCGCCTATGCCCTGACCCGTTACCGAGTGTGGGGCGGTCGGATTTTTCTTCAAGTGGTGTTGGCGACCCAAGCCTTTCCGGGGGTACTCTTTTTGTTGCCGTTGTTCGTGCTCTACATCAGCATCCAAAACGCGGTGGGCATTACGCTCGACGGTAGCTACCTGGGTCTCATCTTGACCTATCTTACCTTCGCCTTGCCCTTTTCGATCTGGATGTTGACGGGCTATCTGGATTCGATCCCGCGGGACATCGAAGAAGCGGCCTTAGTGGATGGGGCGGGGCGTTTCCAAGCGTTTGCCATCATGACCTTGCGCATGGTGATGCCGGGGGTGGCGGCGGTAGGGGTATTCACCTTTATCACGGCCTGGGGCGAGGTGCTGTTTGCCTCCGTGCTGACCAATAGCGCGACGCGCACGCTGCCCATCGGGCTTCAACTGTATGAGAATGCCAAGGGACTGACGATTTATTGGAACCAATTGATGGCCGCGTCATTAACCGTCAGCATTCCCGTCGTCATTGGGTTTTTGTTGTTGCAGCGATATTTCGTCCGAGGACTGGGCGCGGGAGCTGTGAAGTCGTAACGAAGTGGCCAACGTACATTTGAGATCCTAAGCTTCGGCAATAGGCAGCTTAAACATCCAGGAATCAAATTTGAAAGCGAGGCATGCTCAGTGGAGGTCATTTTAGGAGTCCAATACTATCGTCCGCCGTTTCCCGAGAAGATGCACTGGGCGAAGGACTTTGGCCGCATCAAAGAGAGCGGGTTTAATACGGTGCAGTTATGGGCGTGCTGGGGATGGATCGAATCCGAGCCCGGCACCTACCGCTTCGATGACTATGACGAACTCATAGAGCGAGCCGCCGAAAACGACTTGCAGGTCGTCATGAGTACGGTGGCAGAAATTCAGCCCTTTTGGATCCACCGGCTCGTTCCAGATTCGCAGATGGTCGATCATATGGGTCACCGTGTGATCTCGTCATTGCGGCGTGAGTGCAACGTCGGTCTGAGTCCCGGCGGCTGTACTGACCATCCAGAAATTCGACGCCGGATGGAAGCATTCTTGGGCGCGCTGGCATCGCACTATCGCGATCATCCCGCGCTGGTGGCTTGGGACGCATGGAACGAGACACGGTGGGCGGTGCAAGCCGATGGACACGTCTGCTATTGCGACTATACTTTAGCCGAGTTTCGCCGTTATTTGATGGACCGCTACGGATCGTTGGCATCGTTAAATGATGCCTGGAAGCGGCGCTATGCTTCTTGGGACGACGTGTATCCCGGGAAGTTTCCGGGTCGACCGTATACCGAGCTGATGGAGTTTCAACGGTTTCTAACCCATCGTGCGAAGGAGCATGCGAAACTTCGCTATCAAGCCTTGCGGTCTCACGATGGGGAGCGTCTCATCGTGGCGCACTGTGCCCGTCCCTCCACGTGGTCGTCCGGACTGGACTATGAACAGGCATTGTCGCGAGGACATGACTGGGAACTGGCCGACGTGTTCGACGGGTTTGGGAGTTCGCATTTCCCAGTATGGGAATCGCTTTCGTTGGCGGACGTGGGGACCCGGGTCGAGTCGATCCGGTCGGCGGTTGGTGAAAAACCGATGTGGATAAGCGAACTGCAGGGTGGTAGTGCGCGCGACGGCTTGGTGGTCCGAGAACCGGTCGACGCTTCCCTGCAACAGCAGTGGATTTGGGACGGGTTGAGCCGCGGGGCGAAAGCCGTCATCATCTGGTGCTGGCGCGACGAGGTGTTCGGACGCGAAAGTTCTGGATTTGGCTTTGCCGGCAATGACGGGTATGCCGAAGGCCGTGAGATGGCGATGAAGGAGGCCCAAGGCCATCTTCAACAAATTCACCGTGAACTACGAGATTATCATCCCGATCGGGGTCAGGTTGGCTTGTTATTTGAACGTTCGAGCTACTATTTGGACTGGGCCCAAAATGGCAATGACAGCGCGCAAGCAGTGCCAAGCCTGGTCGGCTATGTGGACTGGGCCCAAAATGGCAATGACAGCGCGCAAGCAGTGCCAAGCCTGGTCGGCTATGCGAAGGGATTCGAACACATCCAAATTCCCTATGAGATCGTGGACTCTCAACACTTGGACCATCTAGATCCGCTGAAACTAC
>DAHXNH010000319.1 GCA_027365485.1 Clostridiales bacterium | reverse complement strand
CGTTACGCCTAGAGCCGCCACTTTCAGAAGATCGGCGGACGGCTCCAGATCAAGAAAAAGACCGGGCGACCAGCCGTCTGGATGACCCGGGAGGCATTTCAATTCATGCATCGCCAAATAAATCAGGTAGCAGGAAACGCGCCGCACTTTTCGCCACTTTTGGGCGCATTACGGCCTTTTCGGAGAGCTGTAGCCACCAATTTTACTCTATGTCCTCTATTGGCAGGGTCCCACCTGACTCATCTGGGGATGCATCTTTCAATTTGTACCGCAAGTTGTTGGCGCTAACTGGTTTTGTCATTACTTCCGCTAACTTTCGGGTCATCAGATACCCAACTAATCAGGGACAGACGTAAAGCCGAGATCAGCCCAAGGGACTGGGATTCGCTGATTGACGCACCACCAGTATTCGCGGTACAGCTCATCAGAAAACCCACTGCCTACGCCAATCAACGAATACTGTGAGAACGCCTGGGGGAGTTCCCCGACCCCAGGTACATCCTCGGAAAATAGGCTAGAACTGATGACCATGGACTTAGCTAAACCAAAGACAAAAGGAGTTAGCCATAACACGCAAGTCGACCTCCTGACCGGCCAGATCGCCGACTATCAGTGGTTCTTCGGCACCAACAAACATCCGGTGGGCATCATTCCCTTGGTGGCCTATCGGTCCGACGCAATTCCAGCATTCATCCACATTGCGGTCGACAACGGCCAATGATGGCTGTCCTTCTCCGCGGAAGATCCGGCGGCAACGTAAAATGACAATAGCGGGCCGCTCGACGCAAGAAAGGATTGCAGAACCAGAGGAAAGCGCGGCAAAAGGTCGCTCGCTATCAACGGTACGAAAAGAACGTTCGATACGACTATGGGCACCAAACCCTTCACGCTTTGTCGGGTAAAAATGGCCATGATCTGATCGCCTTTGAGAATCTTCTCAGTTGCCAACATGACGGAACGCCCCAACGCTAAGCGCGATCCCCAGTCATCGTACGGGAAAAGCCCTGATGGCCAAAAAAACACGGGGCTGATACAGGTCTTTCCGATATCCAGAGGCAACCGGTAGAGAACTATACTGGGAGTTTCTGGACGGGGCGCCTCGAGACCTTACCAGATAGAGAATATTGAATCGTATCAAGGAGCCAGTGCACTAAGCGGCGTAACCTTTTTCCCTGGGTTAGCGTTATTCAGGTGTCAGGCGCTGAGTTTTTGTTAACATTGGGATAGACATGGTGATTGACAGACGTTGCCAGCCGGCTTACGGTGCATTTGACAGTCTGATGAGATATTCTCGGGAGCGATGTCAAGGCGGGTTTGGTTCTCCGTGAAAGTTTTGGGTTCCAGATTCATTCAGAAAGGGATGGTTCTAGGATGACTTCGTCACGTGTTCTCTTTGCGGTAATAGGGAGCCTAGGGTTGAGCTTGGCCACGATGGCGGCAACTCCGGCACCGCCAACCGCGATGCTGCCTAACACAGCGGTTGCGCTTCGCATGCAAACCACCGCTAAAGTGGTCCCCGTGGGAGTAGAAGCGAGTTTGAATGCGCTTCCAGTGACCGCACAAGGCAAGTATGTTGGCGGTAATATTGGACTCACGGTCTGGTCTCGGACCCCACCCTATGATACCACCTTGACCCCAGTTGAGGCTGCAGGCACCGAATTCAGCGCATCGCGCCCGGGAGTTTATGAAATTACGGCGACACTGGGTCGGCTTAAGGGACAATTAGCCATTCGGGTGGTGGCGAAGACCAAGCTGAATCCCTCATCGACAACCACGTTGGTTTTGCAGGCGCCACCAGCGAAAGATACGCAGCTGGCTGACCTCGTGGGCCTAACCCCAGTGCCTAAAGGAATGCCCCGAGACTCGACCGTGCTCAAAGTGAGGGTTCCGCTTTATCCCGGGGCACGCCGACAAGCGGTTAGCATAGAGAACTATCCGGCGCCCATTCCTGGAGGTAGTTGGTATCTCTTGGCGTCGCCCGTCCGCGGATATTTCATCAAAGCGTCGCAAACCACAGTCGATCTATGGTATCTCAACGCGTTTAGCCAAATGGGATATCTCATGAACGGAGAAGGGGGTGGCCCTCAGAATATCAACACTTACAACTTTACCCAAGATCCGAAAGCCCCTATGCCAGAGACCATTGGCATTCGGACTCGCAGCGAACGTGGGGGCACTGAGGTAGTCTATGCAGGCACCACGATCGTGGTGCCGCCTCGTCCGCCGTCGAGCTTCTATCCCGCGACGATACGTTCGCTCGATCTAAGCTATCGTTCAGACAGCCAGGCCGCTCCGGTCACCTTCGAGGTGACCCAGCCAGAGAAGGTTCTTGAGTTGGTCGATGATCTCAATGCGATGGCGCTCAATAGCGGAGGCGACTATATGGATTGTCCGATGCCAGGTAGCGTTCCCTCCGTCGGGATCCAGGTCGCCAATCCGACCGGTAGCTTTCCTAAAGCCCAACTCAATGACGGCGATCCCTGTCAGACCGGGACCGTGGGGGCGGTCCAGGTGGTGAGTACGCCAAAGTTCTGGGCATTGGTGCAAGCGCTGGTCAAAAAAGTAGGAACTGGCCGCTAATACCATAAAGAGGCGTAAAAGGAGGCGCCGCTTTATGGGGCGCCTCCTTTTACTTTCTGTTTATCTCAGCTATTCGGAGCGAACGCCAAGTGCTCGATCAAGACGGGGTCGGTTAAAGCCGACGACGACGGTGCCGTTCACGTCAATGACCGGGACTCCGGTCTGACCTGACTTTCGCTTCATCGAGTTCAGCGCACTCTCATTTTTGGTGATGTCTAGCTCCTTAAAGGGGATTTTGCGCTCCTTCAAGTAGTGCTTGACCGTCCGGCAGTGCGGACAGGTCGGAGTGGTATAGACTGTAACCATGTTAAATCGACGCCTCCTTGACTGCCTCCCGTATGACATTGGCCACTTCCGTGGCTAATGGAGTTAAAGCTTCGTTGCTGACCAGGCCCAAAATGACTTCGGGTTCTGGGAATCCAATGGTCGTTTGGCCACTTTGGCGATCTTCGTAGACGACGATTTTACAGGGAAGAAAGTAGCCAGACGATTGCTCAATGTGAAGCGCCTGTTTGGCCCGAGGAGCAGAGCACACTTCGAGCACATGAAACGGGGGTTCGGGCTCTAGGCCCTTTTCCACGAGCTTTTGATTGAGGTCGAGATGCCATAAGACGCCGAATTGCCGTATGGCCAACGCGCGCTCTAGATCATCGATGGCAGCTTCTACCGACTTCTCAGTGGTCACCCAATAGCGGGTGGATGGCATACTACTTCTCTCCTTCCCAATCTAGCGGTCGCGGGACTATTGAGCGCCGGCGCTTGGCCGACCCAATTAGGATTGTCCGGCGACCGTGCGGTCAATGACCAGACGCACAGCGTCGAGATCCCAATTGACGTCCGGGCTCAGGTGCATGATGTGTTCGGCGATGCCACAGGCTTCCACCATGCGCGCGACCTTAGCGAGAGCCCCTTGTACCGCGGAGACTTGAGTAAGAATATCGCGACACACGTCCTGGCGACTGACCATGGATTCGAGCCCGCGAATTTGACCCTCGATGCGGCGCAGACGACGCAGTAAATCCTCTTCTTTAAGATAGACCGGGGTGCTTTCCGAACTC
>DAHXNH010000305.1 GCA_027365485.1 Clostridiales bacterium | reverse complement strand
ATTGCCGTGCTACCCTATCAGCGCCGCCTTCTTGAAGCGCTCGGTATGCCGATTGATCGAGGATTGGTGTGGGAGCCATCCGGCTAACGACTCCAATTAATTCATCAAATTCTCGTTTCCTGACTTGCGGAACTTGGGATAGAATATCGAGCAGTATGGTATCGCGCAATTCATCCAGATCGACGGCCCAAGGGGTTGAGTCGTCGCATGCATAGCAAGTGGCGGTATACTGCCAGAGCCCAATTTGATCTTGGGTTAGACCAGCCGGATAATCAGGATCCCAGGTCGGGCGCTCTGCTGCCGTTCCACAGCTGACCTTGGGCCATTGAGACCAGACGTGGCAATCTTGTCCCGACTTCTGACTTCGAACGGTACAATACGCCGTATTGAAGTAATATTTTTGGGTAGCGGTATCCGTCCGCGTATCCGCGGAGAAGCCAGGAACATATTTTTGGCTGTTATGAATGGTCGTCCAATATCCGTCGATGTACTCCGATGTGACCTGCCATCCTGGTTCCACATCGTTAAAAAGACACACTCCCGCAGGAACCCCGAGATTGTTAGCAGCGGCGATTGCGTCGTTGGCCGCCGTTTCCCCTTGGGCCTTCGTGGCCACACTCTCTGCGGTGGCGCCTCCGTAGATGACCAAAATCTAGCAGCCTTTGCCGTGAAGATAACTGGCAATCTCCGTGGTGAGATCCTCGCATTCAGAATGCGCAATATACTGTCCCCAAAACCGCGGAGCCTACCCCGCATGGGTGGTCACCCAATCGTATAAGATGTCTCCGTTTGGGATGGTTGCGTTCGCCGCTGCACACGAATCTACCCCAAAAGCACTCATGATGGTATCCCTCCGTTTCGGAATTCCAGCCTATTCCTCTCGGGTTTCCCTATCATCCCTGGGATCAGCTCCTCGTACCTCAAGATTGACTTAAGATAAGATCCGTTGAATGCGGATTTCCATTCGTTGCATGAACCGGGCGCAGCATGGGCATTTGACCCGATAGAGATTGCCCAGGAAGGAACGGAATCAGCTCGCACATCGCACGAATCGACTGACTATGAGCGGCAATTTGGATGCTATTGGCATGTTAAACACATCGTCGAACCGTCCAAGTACCCCATTCGATCAGATCTTGTGGCAACGATAATGGTAAGGGATCAAGACATAACCTTGCCCGCGATGAGTCAATAGATATTGATGCCGCGCAGGGTATGGTTCTATAACGGCACGCAGCAAGCGAATCGCGTGGTAGACCGCGCTCACAGCATAGGGTCCCGTTTGGCACAAGCTTTCTAAGGGGACGATTAGCCCGGCTTGATCGTCTAAACAACACAAGATTTGGTAAGCAACAGGGGGTAACGACACAAATCGCGTCCGTCGCCACAAGCCTTGTGCACCCGGGTCCAGCCGAACGATAGGCGTAATACGACGAAATTCTGCCATCTAACATTCACTTCTTTCTCAAATCACGTCTGTTAACCGTATTTACCAAACTAAACGCCTCGGACTGGAATAAGGTTACGTACAGTTCCTGTCGTCTACGGTAGAAACCAAATCGTTGGAGGTGGCGTTATACCACTGAACTCGAACCATCGCCAGATGATCGTCAAAAGAGACCTCCATGCCCCACTTGTGGGGCACTCCCATCGATGAAAAATGGGGGATCGGAGACGCCGATCGAGGTGTAGGGCATTATCCGTGTCTGTACACCAGATATAGTTGTCGGAGGGTATTTTTTAGAGGAGTGATTCAGTAGTGCGAAACCGATGGATGTCCGGCTTGATGAAGGTGGCGCTCGCGGGGCTCGGATTAGGATTCATTGGAGGATGGCATGGGATGCCGAGTGCTGTAACACCGAGTACCGTATCCTTCAATAATCTGGTTTTAGCGCAAGCGGATACGGTCCTGGCTCAATTGCACATGGTCACCGGCGACGCTGGCTGGGCGGTGGTGGACCAACACGTGGCCCACACCGGCAATGGGGGGCGAACCTGGCAAGCACTGGGCCCGCGCATTCCCACCGGGGCTTTCACACTCCTGGTCGGACTCGATGCCCGCAACGCCGGGATCATCGTCGAAACGGGAAGTGTCGCGCCGTTTACCGCTCAATATGAATGGACTACGAATGGGGGGCACACCTGGCATTCCGTCCGAATCCCATACTCGCGCAATGAACCGCCGATGGCGGTTCAACTGCTGACTCCGCAAGTCGGGTGGATTCTGACCGACTTGGCACCAGCAATGACCATTGAATCCGCCGTGATCCTCCATACCACCGATGGTGGTACCCACTGGACGGCCCTTCGCTCCAGTGTCTTTCCGGCACATCCCGTCTGGCGTTCTGAGCCGCAGGGCTTGACCGCAGAGTTTGAGAAAAGTGGGGTGACGTTTCGGTCTCCGAACGTCGGATGGGTAACCGGCGGAAATTATGCGCCGCATGAAGTGCTCTTTGAACGCACCACCAACGGGGGACAAACTTTCGCGCCTCAGTCCCTGCCAGCGGTTGATGGTCAGGCTGTGGGAGCCACGGACCCACCTATATTTACCCAGCCGCAGACCGGGTGGCTCCCCGTCATGACCGCGCATGGGCGGGGATTTGAACGCACGACCAACGGGGGACAAACTTGGCGGCCAACGACCGCGTTATTCAACGCAGGTTCCGGAACCAGCAGTTGGAGTTTTGTTGGAGCCCAGGATGGTTGGGTACTCGCTGACTATCACCTCTACCGCACGACGGACGGCGGATCGAGCTGGACACCGATCGCTCAGCATCGCCATCTTCCCCATTGGACCGCGATTGATTTTGTGACGGCCACTCACGGCTGGGCCACAACCACCTCGCTTGCCACCCCTTTATGGACGACAACGAACGGCGGGGTGACTTGGAAACCCGTATCCGCTCGATTGAGCCCCTAATGGACTCTACCGGGCACAGCACCGTGATACCTGTTGGCTGGTGTTAAACGGGGGCGTATATGCCCCACAAGCCCGGAGATGACCATTTCCAGGCTTGTGGGGCTAACGGGCAGGAAGCTGCGCTAAATATTCCATGTAACCATTTTTACGAACCACACGTTATACGTATGACAACATTTTTGGCACGGAAGAGGGACAGGAAGATGGTTAGACCGTTTAGACGACTCCTGGTAATCGCGGCTGCCGGGCTACTCGCAGGGTTTGGAGCCGCGTGGACTCATGGTCCCGTAGACTTCTCTTCAACACGGGCACTCGGTGTTTACCCCTCTCCCTCGAACACGTTGAACCAGGTATTAGCACGCCATCAACAACCCGAGCGGTTTATCATGGTCACAGCCCGCCGTGGCTACTTATTGACGACATCCGATAGCTTATGGTGGACGAACAATGCGGGGCAACGCTGGACCCGCGTCAGTTCCGTCCCGACCGCTCTCAATCTCACGGTGACCGGCGGTCAGATCTGGGCTCAAACGGCTCATCAGTTATGGACACGCCCCCTTACCGAGGCACATTGGACGGCTCATCCGATGCCCACGCTGGAGGTTAATCCCGCCCAGACTGACTGGATTAATGGACAGGACGGGTGGGTAATCACCTCTGAAGGGATGGCCGCCGGAGCCGAGTCCGTGCAAATCTGGGTGACGCACACGGCTGGTCGGCAGTGGACGCCAGTCCTGCCGCATGGCCTGCCGTCTCAGGGCTCCAAATTCTTTGCGTTTCGAACGTTGCAAGATGGGTGGATGTTCGGCACCGATGCTTTACGTTTAGGGATCGTGCAATTCTACCACTCCGAGACCGGCGGTGTCCATTGGTCGCCAGTCTCCCTGACGTTGCCAGCCCGGTTTCGTCACCAGATTGTTACGTTTACCGGATGGCATCGCAGAGGCGCTGCCAACAGCCTTTTGGTCGTGGCCAACCCCACCGCCAGTGCCTCCCCTATGGTGCGCTGGACGATTTACCACCGCACTGCCTCGACTCGTTGGGAACACGGCGCGATTGAGACGACATCCCTGGAGCCCACCCCCCCGACAGTCTCGTGGACAGGGTCAACCGCGTGGATCATCAATGGCTCTCAACTGTGGCGCGGGGACGATTGGGGTCGTCGTTGGCAACTGGTGCACCATGGGGGGAAATCTATTCAAGCCTTGAGTTGGGTCATTGCCCGTCCATCTCTCGGGTACGCCGTCATTGGAGATCATATCCTCCCCACCAGCAACGAGGGGATCTCGTGGAAATCTACGAAATAGCTCATCGGACAGAACAGGGCGGTTCCCACCTTACTTGCCGAGCAAAGTCGGGTAAACGCTCGGTCGTAGTGGGAGGTGTTCCTATCTTCCAGCGAACGAGGGCGCCTTCAGCCATCGAGTCGCCAACGTCCTGGCCAACCGTACTGATCGTAGCTTTAACCAGCAGGTGTGCGCCGTAAGCGTCATCATCTAGGACTTGCAGTAGTCTATAGACGGGCCTGTGCCCGACACCGAAGCGAATGCACGCCGAAATGCCATGGTGGTAACCTTGGAGGCTGGATGTGCGTTTCCATTAAGGAAGAACGGTAGGAATTGCGGATTCGACTTGGTCGCCTGTTGAGGAGGGTTTGGCTTTGAGGTTCTGGATGGGGATTGGGCTTTTGGGAGTCGTGGGCGTGCAGATGGCGGTCATACCGCCTACCGTAGCCGACGCAACGCCGACGATTGTGATCGCAGGTGTCGGGGATCATACGATCCCAGGGCATTTGCACATGCCTTGGCCATCTGGCATTCAGGCAGCCGAAACCGTGCCGCGATTAGGCTGGATTGGCGGGCAATGGCACGGCCCGCAGGTTGCCCGAGCGATTGGGAGCCTGGCATCCTTGATGACCGCTTGGTTGGTGGTCGAAGCCCATCCGCTGGGGTTGGCCGCGTCAGACCCCAAATTACGCATGACGGTAGCCGATCAGGCCCTGTATTATTCGGATAGGGCCCGGCTCGAGTCGGTGATGCCGGTGAAAGCGGGCGCAAGGCTGTCAGAGCGCAAGCTGCTGGAAGGGCTCCTCATCCTTTCTGCGAGTAATGTAGCCACCATGCTCGGCCGATGGGTGGCTGGGACCTCAAAAGCGTTTGCTCGGCAGATGAATCAAGAGGCGGCCAGCTTGAGACTGACCCACACTCACTACCACGGGCCTGTCGGCCTGAGCCCCTCGACCGTAAGCACCGTAGCAGACCAAGTTCGGTTAGCCGAAAAAGTGATGCAAGAACCCGTTCTGGCAAAGATGTCAGGAATGACCCGGATGATCCTTCCGGGCGGTTCTATGGCTTACAATTATAACGATCAGCTAGGGCGGACAGGAATCTTTGGGGTCGCGGCGGGATCCAGTGCCGACGATGGCGCCTCATTTATTTGGGCGGCGCACGCGACACTTGGCGGGCAAATCCATACGATCTATGGCGGGGTCATTGGGGTGACGGCAACCGGCCCGCAGTTGCAGCGGGCGTTCAATGATGGTCGAAACCTGATCCTCGCTGCAACCAAAGAAGTAAAATGGCACGATCTGTGGGCCGCGGGTCAACGGGTAGGGCAGTTGTGGCCACAACCGCAGTCGTCGGTGCCTCTAGCGGTCGTCCACTCCGTCCGAATCTTGGGCTGGCCGACTATGCCTTACCACGTGCGATTCATCGCGAATCCCAAGGCGTTGCGGAACCAGCCACTGCCAAAGGATACAGAAATTGGAGTGTTAACGGTTACCTATGGTCGTCAGGTGATACGGGATCCCGTGGTGACTGAATCACTTATGGCAAAGCCACCCATGTTCAGGAACTTCAGTCGCTTTTGACGGTTTTGGCGACAGTCTGGTTGTCCTCTCCTGCGAATCTCTCTGAGAGTGACCAGCATGAATCCCAATGCTCTAGTCCAAGCGCTATTAAGCGCAGGATACTTAGAGCAGTCAATGGCTTCAATGGCTTCAATGGAAGCGTATACGGCCCAAGGAAATCGTTCGGACATTACCTCGTTGGGGCCTTAACGGGCAGGAGGATTAAATGAGACAATCCATGAGAAGCACTAGCTACTCCATGGCACCTGATAATGCTAATGGAACATTTTTGAATCCAAAACAACGAAGAAGACCCCTAGCATGAAGAGAATGGGTCCGCCAAGGCTAAAGGCCAATCCCCCAAGAATCCCATGCCACACCAAGCTCATCGCCTTGATTGGCCGCTTGGGTTAAACACGCAAACGCTGACTTTTCTAGATATCGAACGACACTCCCTCGAAAGGTGAGGCATTAGCGCTCTGGCGCTGTGTGTTGGCGCTAACTGGTTTTGTCATTACTTCCGCTAACTTTCGTGTCATCAGATACACAACTGATCAGGGACAGACGTAAAGCCAAGATCAGCCCAAGGGGCTGGGATTCGCTGATTGACGTACCCAGAAAACCCACTGCC
>DAHXNH010000296.1 GCA_027365485.1 Clostridiales bacterium | reverse complement strand
ATTGCCGTGCTACCCTATCAGCGCCGCCTTCTTGAAGCGCTCGGTATGCCGATTGATCGAGGATTGGTGTGGGAGCCATCCGGCTAACGACTCCAATTAATTCATCAAATTCTCGTTTCCTGACTTGCGGAACTTGGGATTTAAGATCCTTACGACCGGGTATATACCAAAAAAGATCAGATTTATTTTTGCATGGCGGGTTGCAGATCACCCCCTGAGTAGTTACTGTCACTTTTCCTCTGTGGTCCGCGCCCAGTCTCGCTCCTCTTGGGGGTGTCCTGCCCGCCTCTATGTTTGTGGGGCCGCACTCTCCTGATTGATTTTGCGTTGCTCGATCTCCACGCGGCACGCCTACGCTGTCGCCAACCACCTGTTGGGATCTTCCCGACCCACTTCGCACGAGCGCCTACGGTTGCGAATCGGCGATTGTGCAATACTATGGTCAATTCAGGATCTATGGAATTAATTGTTGACAGTAGGAAAACTACGGTATATTATGCCAATAAGGATATTATTGTATTTGTGGCTAGGAGGTGTATGCTTAGTGTCTTGGTATGATAATATTCGTGTTTTTCTTACCGTGGTGTTCTTAGTATCCGGGATTGCCAAATATTTTAATCTGGCTGGCTTCCGGCACAGCCTTGAGGCTCTGGCCGGTCGGATTCGGGTGCCATCAGCGTTTGCTCTAGCGTTCCCCGGACTTGAAATATTGGTCACCTGCGGTCTATGGGTCCCACACGAGATGATTAACTCAGCGTGGATGATGATTATATTGCTAGGAATTCTGGGCGTCATAAACCTAGTGGCATGGAGCCTCCATCTCGCCGTCCATTGCAACTGTTTGGGAGGGTTGACGGATGAACGTTTCGGGCCCTGGTCGTTGGGTAAGACTCTGGTGTTGATGACCTTGGCAATCATTCTAGCGACGCATCAGCCATCCGAATCCGCATCGATGTCGGTAGAATCTCTCGTATACACGACTTTCGCGTCACTTGGCCTGCTAGGGTTATACATTGGGCGCGTCGCCTGGCACGATGAGGAGGCACGGACAGAGGTCGCCAAACCCGGGTAATCGGAGGGGTTAGTTGTGAATGACTTCGTGATATCGTATGTTATCTTGTGGATCATAGTGTTGATGATGGGTTGGAGATTGGTGACAGAAAAACTCGCCCGCACGAGCTCAATCGCGGAGAAGACGGTGCTTTCAGGAGCGGACCTTGGGTTAGGCACCGGTGTTAGTCTACCCATCACGGAATTTCGTGCCTTGGATGGTACCTTGCAATCGGTCTTACGACCGAATGGAACACGATCTATGTTGGTGTTCGTCTCTACCACATGCCCGGCATGTAAGAGCCTCGCACCCTCCCTTTCGAGAGTCATGGCTAGTTCCCTTGACGTTTCGTTTCTTATTCTAGTTGCAGGAGAATTAGTGGCCGTTAGAGAGTTTGCAAACCATGCTGGCATTCCCGAGAACGTGACGATCCCTACAACCATTGCGGAGATGCGCGACTCTATGGGACTTCGATACTATCCCTTCGCGTACGTGGTCGATCGCGGGGGTCGAATTGGTCCCAAAGGATTGATCGGCGATGAAAGCCACATGTTGCGACTTATAGAGACTAGTTAGTGGCAAGACTCATGAGAATATAAATGGGATCCGGCTTATGTTCACACCCCGAAGGGAGGTGGTGCCCAGCAGACGTGCCTGTAGTCGGCAACGGAAGGAGGGAAGCCAATGGAGCCCCAGTGTACTGTGTATAGTCACTGCTCCACCATAGAGTGCGGTACCGTGCCAGGAACCGACGTTCCAGAGTACATGTTAGTCAGCAACTATTGCAACGGCGAAGGCATTGTCGAAACATGTAGTTGCGCTTCGTAACCGTGTGATCGGAAACGAAAGATAGAATCGTGTAAGACTGTCTTTTTTCCAGGGAACTCGATGGGTTGCCCGTCGCTTTGCGGGCGACTCTTCGAGTCCCTTGAATAGGAGACGCGAGCGCAACATAGGCACTTCGTGCGTTCGTGGGCCGCACAGTTCTTATCTTGTTACCCGTTAAAGCCTACATGTGACTGCGCATGATCGCTCGAGGGCGGGAGAGGTTGGCTGGGGGGTGTGAATGGCTCATCCGGACGATGGTAGTGTCTACCCGAAGGTTTGACGATTAAACTCTGCGCAAGGGGCGGAATAAATTATGGCGGTGAAAGCATCGAGCAATTCTTCTCGTTTAGCCCAGTCAGCGTTGGTACAAAACCGTCCATCAATGTGGCGGCGATTTTGCTCGGACCGTTGGGCGACCATAGGTGCAGGATGGATCATATTGATGATGGTGTTGGCAGTGTTTGGACCACGGTTGGCTCCACAGCCCGCAAGCTACGTGAATATTTTTGAGGGCAACTTGCCCCCCAGCGCACATCACCTGTTGGGAACCGATGACATGGGCATGGGTTACGTGAGTCTCATTCTTGAGGGCATTCGTCCGACGATGATCGTGACCAGTCTAGCCGCGGCCGTTTCAGTCTTTATAGGAATGTCGATCGGTGTCATTGCGGGGTTGGCTCGTGGGATCGTGGCTGAAGCCATGGCACGACTCATTGATCTTGTGTTTGCATTACCAAGTTTCGTGTTGGCGTTGATCTTGGCGACGGCGTTCGGAGCCCACCCAGGGCTCCAAGGGGTAGCCATCGGTGTCGCCTACTGGGCAGCGATCGCCCGAGTGGTCCGAGGTCTCTCGCTACGCTTGCGAGACGGAGATTTGCTCACATCGGCTCGGTTGGCCGGCGGAAGCCGTCTTTACATTATCCGTCTCTATCTCGTACCGAATTTGTTGCCAACCCTGTTGGTGTTTTTTGCTTTTCAAATGGGGGCCGTCCTGCTCTTGGAACTCCTGACCTATATTGCTCCCTCTGGATCGTCGCAACCGTTGAATACGCTTGCTGCCTTGGTCATGGGCGGTATGCAAAACATTTTGAGTATGCAGTGGCAACTCTGGGCACCTACCACGGTGTATGTGTTGATCATCCTGGCAGCATTCTGGACGGGCGAAGGTTTGGAATCGGCATTGAATCGACACGGTGGGTAATCCTTGGAAGTCGATGAGAAAGACAGGCGGAAGGGGTGTTTGGAATGAGTTGGTCGACGGGCGAATGGGCGAAGTACCTGAGTGTTCGAGTTCTTACCCTTGCCCTCACTTTGGTGGTGTTGGTTGTGGTGGCATATGTGCTAATTTTCTATGAACCCGGCGGCGAGTATCAATTTCTTCTATCGAATGGTATTCATTATCATTGGACCGCGTTGCCGCCGGCCATAAGTCGAACCGTTTGGCAAGACTTCCACCTAAAGATTATAGGAGTAGCCACGACCCGTGCTCAAGTTATCCAGTCGACCGAGTCGACGATGCTCTTGGTATTTGGTTCCTTAATTATCGCTACCGGGGTGGGGTTGCCCTTGGGCATTGCGGCGGCATTTCTAGACCGACATTGGGGTTCTCGTATCGCTGTGGCTTTCAGCATCGCCGTCACTGAAATCCCACCTTTTACCATCGCGGTGTTGTGTATCTTGGTATTTTCCATATGGCTTCACTGGTTCCCGCCGACCGACACGGTTGAGACCGTGGGCGGAAGTATCCTGCCCATGGCGACACTATCTTTAATGAACATCGGCTACATCACCAAGTTTATGCAGACCGGGATGCAAGAGATTCGAAGGCGCGACTATCTAACCGGCGCCCGATCTCGGGGAGCGGGAGGAATTCGCATGATCTTGCGGCACGCCCTTCGCCCGGCGGTTGGTAGCGTCGTGACCTTTTTTGGTCCACAGACGGTGACCACGCTCATCGGCACCTTGATGGTCCAAACGGCGTTTAGTATGCCAGGCTTGCTGGGGCTCTTGGGCTTAAGTATTAATACCCAAACTGGACTCCCGCTTCAAATTGGGGAGCAGGCGCTTCCCCAGGCGGTAGGTACGGTGTTCATCTTGGGCGGGATTTTGCTCCTATTTAATCTCATTATTGATTTAGTCTATCGGTGGCTCGAACCGAGTACCCAATCGTGAAGCGGGCGATGAATGCCGGTCCTCTGAATAACTAAGAAAGAAGGTGACGATCATCGAAGCGGTGATGGCTATAGAAGATTTGGCGGTGGAATTCGGTCAGCACTCGCAGCGCGTATACGCAGTTAACCAGATTAGCTTTAGCGTGCATAAGGGCGAGTGGCTGGGGCTAGTTGGCGAAAGTGGATCGGGCAAATCAGTTTCCCTGTTAGCCTGTCTTGGCTTGCTACCTAAGATCGGTCGGGTTGTGTCAGGGCGTGCCCGGTTTGGCGACCGAGACTTGCTGCGCTTACAGGAGAGAGCCTTACGCGAGCTCCGCGGCCGCGACATTGGTATGGTGTTTCAGGGTCTATCTACCGCACTCAACCCTTACGTCCGGGTGGGAGCTCAGATTATGGAACCGTTGTTGGAACACCGCTTGGCAAGCAAGCCGACCGCCAAGGCTCACGCGATCCGCTTGATGGAGGAGATGGGCATCCCTGACTCGGCTCAACGCTTTAATTCCTACCCGTTTGAGCTTTCGGGAGGGATGCGTCAACGGGCCGGGATTGCGGCCGCTTTGGCGGCCGAGCCGGCGCTTCTGATGGCTGATGAGCCGACCACAGCACTCGACACCACGGTGCAAGTTCAGGTTCTTTCGGTGTTGCAGGAGGCTTGTCGTCGCCGAGGCATGGGAGTCATCTTAGTTACCCATGATCTGGCGATGGCGGCTCACGTCTGCGACCGCATCGCGGTCCTCTACGGCGGGAGAATCATGGAGATCGCGCCGACCGCCACCTTTGTGTCAGCGCCAGCCCATCCCTACACCCGTGCCTTGCAGGCGGCACTGATTGATCCGAGCGATCCATGGCGTCCGCTGGCGCCCATCGCTGGCGTCGCCGCGCCGATTACCTCCAAGCTTACTGGTTGTCCCTTTGTCACTCGCTGTCCTAGCGCGATGGGACGATGTCACACAGAGGTGCCAATAGTGACGCTCCAAGGCCCAGATCATCTGGTGGCCTGTCATCGAGTGCAAGGAGGAATTTTGGATGGCGATTGAAAGAAAAGGAGACATCGCAGCCGACGCGCTCTTGGTTGCAGAACAGGTACACAAGGCTTTTCGAGTGGGACGGCGCTCGCTGACGGCGGTTCGAGGAGTCTCGCTTGAGATTAAGCGAGGTCAGTCACTGGGCTTGGTGGGAGAAAGTGGTTCAGGCAAGTCAACCCTGGGCCGAATATTAGTCGGCTTACTGGCCCCAGACCAGGGCACTATTCGCTTCGACGGGATCAACCGGAAGACGCTCAGTGCCCGGGCTAAGCGCTTGCAATGGCGCCGATTGCAGATGATCTTTCAAGATCCGGGATCGGCCTTAAATCCGCAGATGACCGTTGGGCGGAACATCATTGATCCGTTAATCGCTCAGGGTGTAGGAACCAAAGCGGAACGAGAGCAACGCTTAGCAGTGTTGCTAGACCAAGTGGGTCTAACGGCTCAACAAGCTGCGGACTATCCCTTCGAACTTTCGGGAGGCCAGCAACAGCGAGTGGGAATCGCACGAGCGTTGGCGATTGAACCCGAGTTGGTCATCTGCGATGAGCCCGTCTCTGCGCTCGACGTATCGGTTCAGGCCCAAGTCTTGGCGTTGTTACAACGATTACAACGAGAACACGGGTTAAGCTACGTCTTCATTTCGCACAACTTGGCGGCGGTCGGGGCCATGAGCGATGTGGTGGCGGTCATGTATTTGGGTGAGATCGTGGAGATCGCGCCGGTTCGGGAGTTGTTTAAAACTCCTCAGCATCCCTATACCTGCGCTCTCTTCGGTTCCATATTGAGCATGCCAGCAGATCCGACCCGGCGGACTCCTTTGGTTCCCTTGCCCGGAGAAATTCCATCCCCGCTCAGCCGCCCCACTGGCTGTGCCTTTCATCCCCGCTGCCCTATGGCCATGGAGCGATGTCGAGTAGAAG
>DAHXNH010000295.1 GCA_027365485.1 Clostridiales bacterium | reverse complement strand
ATTGCCGTGCTACCCTATCAGCGCCGCCTTCTTGAAGCGCTCGGTATGCCGATTGATCGAGGATTGGTGTGGGAGCCATCCGGCTAACGACTCCAATTAATTCATCAAATTCTCGTTTCCTGACTTGCGGAACTTGGGTTAATACATCATGCGCGGGTCAATATAGTGTTTGAACTCCAATACATTGTTGGCCGGATCCAATAGAGCCATCGTTAGATGTTCTTCTGCTGTTCCCTCGAAACGAGTGCATGGCCCTTGAAAAAACGGCAGATTTCGAATTTCAATGAGCCGAATGAGATTTTCGAACGCACTCCGTTCGCCGAACGTGACGCCAAAATGGCGAGGATAAAATGCAGGAATCGCTACCAGATCGGATTCCTGGCAGAGATGGCATACCAATTGATCCCCAAAAAAATCGAGAGTAATCCGATCCGGATAGCGTCGAGCAAGCTTGCAACCCAGACCTAGAACATAAAAGTCGTAAGCCTGGTCAAGGGTTCGGCACCCAATAGCAATATGACAGACGTCCCCACTATTACGCATAAGCTCGCTTCCCCTTCTCGACCGTGCAATCCCCTATACCGTCCAAACGGTCATAGCTAGCTCCCGGACTCAAGAGCCCAAAATTCCTCACCTCGTCTACCCAACGGTGAATAGATTGACATTGCTACGGATAGGGATGAAGAAAAGGCTAGCACCATTGCCGACGCCGCTTTGGGCACGATATTTGGGAATTCATGCCACTGGCCCCTCGTTTCTTCAATCCCGTCACCTTCAAGTACTCCGCTCTTTAGGCAAACTCTCTTTGCTTTTTTGTCGGACTTATCGGATATTCTTGATAATGGCAGCCACCAAGGCAATCTCAGTGACCGACATCGAGCGCTCCCCGTTGTCGCAGTCGAGCCAGCGACTTCTTACCTGAGCGCCCATCACAAGGACTGCATTGCCCCCTTGAACAAAGCTTAAGTTTTTGACCTGGTCTATCACCGACCCGAAAATCTGTTCTGGAGGTAGAGCGCTCGCCTCTAGAGCTTGGTGCCACTCGCCGGGGGCAGAATACCGAGCCGTCCCTGACTTGAAGAGAACCCTCCCCAAAGCAGGTTCCCAGCACGCCATTTGCCCTCTGGTGGAGACGCACTCTCCGACATAGAGTTGAAGTCCGATAGTAAACGCAGAATGGCCCAGCCATAAAATTCCATGGACCGACAGAGGCAGTCTCTTTTTCAATGTCATCGCCGCAACAGGGACTCCGCATGTCCAAATCGATGATCCAAGTCCGTCACTGACGACCTAGCTTTGGTTCGCGATCAGCGAGAGCCATGCCGATTCAATCGATATGGGGTCAAAAATACCCTATTTCTTGGGTTTGGCAGCGTCGGCTAACGGTCCAAATGCTCCCTGTGATCAGCTCCCTGTGCTCAAAAGGAAGAATCCCCATTTGCGTCCAACCGCCGTAATTTGCTATCCAGCATCCCTCGGCTCAGCCTATATGCCAGGTTGACCCATTTTTGGTCGCGCTATACTGATCAATCCACCCTCGCGCCCAATCGATGCCACCTAAGGCGCCGAGGATCGCTTCGCAAACATGGTCTGATGCCAGTCTGCCGCCATCTTATCCACGATGAATACCGAGTGCGGCGGTCTGATTGGCTGTCGAATCGAGCTTAAAGGACAAGAGGTTGATCCGAAGCTCCCCTCGGCGCTCCGAAGTTATAGACCGGCGCGCCTTCCTGTCGCTCGCCTCCAGAAGGCCCATCGATCCCCGAAGGACTACAAATACTGTGAACGAGCGGCGCCGACACGTTGACCGGTTCGTGAGCAGGCCTATCTCTCGTTCAAACCGACCGCGGTCTGCAATGTCCAAGGAGAGTCTTCCCTTGCTTAGGACGTTCAATGACTGAAAGAACGCTGCCGTAGGACTTGGTCTATATCGATAATGTGACACTCCGGAGATAAGACCGTACTCTCAGGCACGCTGTAGCTAAAATCGTACTCCCGTGCTAAATGACAAAACGGCAAAGGACGGATAGCTTCGGTTCCGCCTCGCGGCTGAATCCAGAGACTTCCAGTCGTCGGGTACGGTTTTGAATTCCGATGGCCGGAAATCCTGAACCGTGTGGTTTCCGAAGAAGTCATAGGGGGCCAGACGAATTTCGGTAACATACCCAAAGAGGTACGCTAAAGCCTCAACTCGTTCAAAATCGTCCGTCCAACAAGAAGTGGATCGTCTGGCAACCGGGAGATTTCAGTGCCCTCAGCGCCCAAGATCGGCTGAAGGCGCCGCAGGGGTCCGGCCATCGGGACCAGAAATAGTTGCATGCGGCGTTCTCTTGCGGTATGATGCCGAAGATTCCCACCCTGCGGACCGGCGGACGTGGACGACTTCCATTCTAGGGTATCGCATAAAGTGAGCCTTCGCGCAAAAAGGAGATGGACATGGCTACACCAGTCGACCGAAAGAAGCGTTTTGAACAAACCCACCCAGTGTTGCAAACCCGTGTACCCCAAGAGGTGTATGATCGGATAAAGTTGGAGGCCGCCGAACGTAAGATGAGTTTGGCCAAATTTCTTACCTCTCTCGTCGATGAGCAAACCAATCCCATTACCGACATGAATCATTTGAAAATGCAGTGGACCACTGAAGGATGGGTGGATTGCGCAGGTTGGCTTTTGGCGAAATTTCGCGAGGAAGGATTTTGTAATATCGACTTGCGCCGCTTAGAACAGTGGCTGTCTAGCCACGAATCCTTGTGGCCTCAGGTTCGATCCGCCGCCGACCACTATGCGAGCCAATCCGCGGAGGATTCCGAATTGTCGCCTCCAGACGCTGCCATCTGATTTACGGTATGAGCGTCCATGCAATCTGATGCGTCCGATAGGTCAGGCATCCGCCGCCCCGTATATCGTGGCCAAGGTCCCCTCATCACATTTCCTTTCAGGTCCCTGCTGTCTCGTCCATTGATGGAAAACTACGAGGTCTGGACCCTATCGGATGTCAGGAGCACCGATTGGGATCCCCAGCGCCCAAACCCAAGCCATCATTCCTGATGACGCCTTGGCCTCTCCATAAGCGAAGAGCCACACGAATTGACCCGGTTCTTAGCTGGGAGACCCGTCCATCCCGTTAACTACAGGATTCATGGCTGGCTATCGGTAGGAATCGCCAGGGTTTTAACAGTTTGATTGCAATCTCATTAAAACTAGACTAAACTATCCAATATGGATAGTTTAGTCAGCATTGGCGAGGCAGCCAAAGCCTTGGGAGTCTCTATCACCACCTTGCGGCGTTGGGAACGCGAAGGAAAACTCGTTCCGGCCCATACGTCCGGAGG
>DAHXNH010000436.1 GCA_027365485.1 Clostridiales bacterium | reverse complement strand
CGTCACCTTCTATCATGCCGTGAAAGCGAATCGGTATGTCTGCGAGAATTCCGAGTGCTCCGTCGATACCTTTACCGAGCAATTTGCCGAGATCGCGGATCCGGATGCCCGCCTCACCCATCGCTTGAAAGATTTTATCGTCCAGCAAGGCCTGGATGCGAGTGCGAACGCCTTGGCCCGTTCTCTTCGATCGATCGGCATTCTGGTCAGCCGCGAAACCCTTAGAGGTATCCAAAAGCACGATGCGTCGTGGGGAAGAAGGACGACTCAAACCCGAACGCACCCAATGTCTTTGGGTGTGGCTCTTCTGAAGGGAAGGTTTATGGAAGACCCGTGTGCAAAATGAAGAGGCACTCGCGATGAAACGATTGAGGATTCTGGGCCTATGAACTGATCGTCTCAGGGCGGATTCATCGGAAGCCCGAGCACGAAGGCGACCCGAGAATCACGCTAATCGACCTCGCCGAGGCGATGGTCCGCGAGGTGGCCGAGTGGTTTCCTGAGTATCTGATCTCCCTCATGGCGGACGGCGCCTATGCCTCCTTCGCAAAACGGCATCTGCCGCGCACGGCCCTCTATACGGAGGCTCCACCCCGCACGCCAGGCCAGCGGGGGCGCTCGCGCAAAAATGGCAGTCGTTTGCCAACACCGAAAGAGTGGGCCGCCTCCTTGGCGAACGACCAATGGCAGTCCGCGACCGTGACCATCCGCGGCAAGCGCCATGATCGCCTTGTGTCCGTTCAGCAGGTTTTGGGGTATGAAACGTGTCTCGATCAACTCGTCTTGCTGGTCCTCGTCCCCGTCCCTCCGGCAAGCAGCGCGACGACTTCTTCTTTACGACCGATTTGACGGCCACGGCCGTGGCCGTGTTGGAACGTTACGGGGGCCGCTGGACCATTGAGGAAACCTTTCGCGCCGTCAAGCAATAACTGCGAGGTGAAACGCCTCAGAGTTGGGCGTGGTGTGGTCCCTGTTGATTCAAGGCGACCAGCCGACCGTCACGAAACAGCCGTGGTATTCTCGCAAGGAACCCCCTTCGTTTTTGGACGTCCTAGCTACCCTGCGCACGACGGTGTGGAGCGACCGAATTTTGGGGGAAGCGGCACCAGAAGCCATATCTTTGAAAATTACCCCGAAAATTCTCCGGATCTTTTCGGAAGCAGGATGATCCGCAGCGGTCTTCGAAAAAAACCGCAAACTCCACATAGGGCCTGGATATTTTCGTGAAACGCTTCGATACCGGTAATGGGCGGACGTAGCCAATATTCACTCCGATGGCGATGTCGATCCGTCTTTGCGAGAAGGTGCCTGAATTGGCGGGCGGAAATACCTGAGAACGAGTTCGTCGCGCACCCTGTCCGATGTCTGATCGTTCTTTTTCGTCTCTTAGGGGAAACGCATACGATGGCTAGGTTTTCGCTATGCTAACGGTTCGTGCGAGTCGGTGCAGATCCGCGGGCTCAAAGAGCGTTAGACGACTTCGCTAGGTGGGGTCCGAGAAGTTTCGTCGAACACGCTCGATTAATATGGGGGAAATCCCCCCAAGGCATGGTATTGCTAGTTCCATAAGATTAACATGAATAGGGTAGCGAGCGTGCTCAAATGCTTTTAAAAAGGAGGGGATCCGACTATGCAGGAAGAGACGTTGAATTTGTGGTCGTGGCAAGACCACGCTCAATTTCTCCATTTCGGAGGATCCCAGGGGCCGAAAGAAGTGGCTGTAGACCTTACCGTTTGGGATGCTTCGCTGAACTCAATCGAGGCGATTTGGCAGAAAAAGAAGGCTGAGGGATCCGGAGACGGCTGGGGCTGGCTTCGCCAGGCACTTTCAGACTCGAGTGTTCCTCGAGTAAGGTTAGACTCTGTAAACGTGCAATTCCCATTGACCCTGTCCGAGTTGTGGGCGGCAGGAGTTACTTATGAGCAGAGCCGTGAGGCCAGAACGCGCGAAAGTCAGGGGGCCCAAGACTTTTACCGCAAGGTCTATGCTGCCGATCGTCCGGAACTTTTTTTTAAGGCACCGGGGTCGCGTGTGGTGGGTCAGGATGCGGTGATGGGATTGCGGGTGGATTCACAATGGATGGTACCGGAGCCAGAGCTTGCTGTCATCTTAGATCCCGACGGGCGTATCTTTGGATATACGGCAGGCAACGATCTTTCTTCGCGGGACATCGAGGGCGAAAATCCTCTGTACTTGCCTCAGGCGAAAGTCTTTCACCATAGTGCAGCGCTTGGACCTTCGATCGCGTTAGCGGAGACCGTAGACGCGACCGCACTAGATATTCAGATGACGGTTATGCGTGGTGGTATGGTTGTGCTTGATGACCGGACCAGCACATCTCGTATGCGCAGGTCTATCCCGGAATTGGTACGGTTTTTAGGCATCGCTTGGCCGTTGGCTCCTTGGACAGGACTGATGACGGGTACCGGAATTGTGCCTCCTGATGATTTCTCTCTCGCTCCGGGGGATGAGATTCGCATCGCCATTACCGGGATCGGGACCTTGAGAAATGTCGTCCGCCGGATCGATCCTGTTTGGGTGGATTTTCCCCAAGCCTATTGAAAACTGTGGACATCGGAACCCATCGGGTCGCAGCGACGTTTTTTTGAGTAGTTCGGCGTTTTTACGGCCGAGGGCAGAGAACCCTCTGTCCCGGCCTTTTTCGGTCTTGTCGTCCACGAAAATTTCGGCCAGCAAGATGTTCGTCCATTTCCTTTTTACTGGCCGTGAGTGACCTAGAAGATTTTCTCTGGGGGACTCTCGGGAAAGGATCTAGCGTTGACTGTTCATTGGAAGGGCTCTTACGCACTTTCTGTTATTGATAGTCGACGTAGTAACGATGTAGCAACCTAATAGTACGGGTTTGCGATTGTTTCCTCGAGAAAATTAGGGAAACTCGTCAAACCGTCCAGAGACAATAGATATGTTGTGCGTATTTCTCGAAGTACCAGCAGTAAATAACAGGAAATGCCCATAATATGCCTGTTTAATCATTGCCTAGTCAATTAGTAATAACAGAAAGTGCGTAAGAGCCGAAAACTGCTTCAGTGTCCACCCGGACTAGAGCTCACTTTTCCAACGGGAAAACTCCACGGTATCCAACGGTATAACCCCGCCACCGCCTGTTCCGGGGCAAAGGCTGGGTATCAGTCGATGTGCAAGAGCCACATGTAATACAAATGTCCAACCCAAAATCGGTCGGATCGGCGAATTTGCTTAAAGGAAATACGCTTCCGTAAAGTAATCCGGTGGAGACTCGTCCCTTCAACCTGACTGATCTGGGGATGCATGATTGAAAATCATGGACATGACCCCGACGAACCCGACTTTGCGGTCGCGGGTAAAATCGCTGGGACGTTCTTTGGATCGCTCACGAAGCCACCCGTCCTGTAATGTTTGAACGATGGTATGGATGAGATCCAAGGCGTTAACGGACATTATTATCCCATCCAGTGCTGAAATACTGAAAGATGGTCCGAAGATCCAGCTTTTTTACCGACGGGAAGCGTTGCGGCTCCTAGATCGGTGGTCATCACTCCAATCCATTGTTCGCGAATTATCGCGAACAATGGATTGGATAATCCTTAACCTGACCACCTTGCAGGGCACCCGCCAACCTGAACTGCAAAGACGTATGCGCGGTTTTTTAGATGGTTGAGACCGGATATATCTATCTTCACAGTCCGAGCGAGTCTCTATGGCATTCGAACTGTTCGGGCACTTCCTGGACCGACTGCGACCATCACAAAGGACTCCGGGGCGCCCGAAAATTTGGTCTCTCGTGTTTGCGGTGAAATGGGTTCGCCGTCTACACGAACCTGGTCCACCATTCCTGGGAATATGGCACGCCAGTTCAGGGTAAGGCTCGTCTGGTTTACTAATTGGGTTTCGGAAGTATCCACGTGCTTAACGTCGATCGTGCCGTCGAATAAGGGCACATCGACAAGCTCTAACCAGTGGGAGCGAGTCGTCAACCGGGATCGAGTGTCGACAGTGCGCGATGAGAACGTGGGTTCGATTCCCGCCATTCCAGCCACAATGGCTCCCACCATGCAAAATGAGACCTCGGGATATGCACTCCGCTTGTTTTGAGGAAGGGCATTCCAGAGCGTATAGGCTTCTTCTGATCGTCCATATTGGTATAGCAAATCCACCAGATAGGTCATATCTTCGACATTGCGACTGCCATGGTGCACCAGTTGGGCGATAGCGGCGTCCGTCTTTCTTCCCGGATCCACGATGTCAAAATACAACGGAAGAAAGTTGGCGATGTAGGCGTACTCATTGCTCCATTCGCCTTGGGCGTTCCGAAGACCGTAGAAGGTTTCCGTCGCCGTGTTCCACCAGTCATGGTTGTAGGTTTGGCGTAGGTGCTCGGCGGCGGCCAAACACTCCGCCGCAGCCTCCGAATCTTTCGTCCATAGGGCAAATTGAGAGGCGGCACGAAAGCCAGCGTACTCAGCGGCCACCATGTCCCCGCCCATTAAAGGGTCGCGGGCGTCCTCATTGTAGCTCGCGATGCCGCAGCGACCGTCCGAGGGATAATGTTCTGGAATTCCGTCCCCATCGCGATCCCAAGCCGCAATGTACTCGTGAGTGGACTTCTCAAAAAATGTTCGGAGTGCGGAATTTATCAGATAGTCTCGATCGCCTGTCCACTCGTATTGACGTCGACAACAATCCATCAAGTCAAAATTACTGGGCAGGTTATACCAAAAGTGCTCGTCATTTTGATAATCGACGGAGGCGGGCAGGTTATTATGAGTAATTTCCCAATAGGTGCACCATCGCCTAGACTCGGCAATATTCTCCGCAAACCGTACGATCATATTTTTGGTATAGGCGGCTAATCCCATGACCTGAGCCCCAGTG
This sequence comes from Clostridiales bacterium, assembly GCA_027365485.1. Classification (GTDB taxonomy): domain Bacteria; phylum Bacillota; class Sulfobacillia; order Sulfobacillales; family Sulfobacillaceae; genus JAMCVM01. The sequence goes on along the minus strand of DAHXNH010000436.1, from coordinate 8,051 downwards.
CTTTGGTGGGCCACGTCACGGATGCAAAAAGCTTGTCGGCCCGGCAAAGCGGCTTCATACCACGGGCCGACAGAGGCGCTTGAAACGACGTAATTCGAGGCCATGGCCAGGGCCCAGGCAAAATTTTTCTCCACATTCGGATCCGAGGAGTGGACACGCATCATTGACAACGCTCCTTTGATTAAGTTTGTTTACCTTCACCGATGTCGAGGATCATTCGACATGCCGTGTTGTACCAGTGGTGATATCTTCGGTGTCTAAAAAGGGCTGTTTTTGGATAGCGTTTCTTCAGACGCTGCCCCTTCGGGGGTTAAAACGAGTCGGGTCGTTGACCCTTCAACTAGGGTGCCATTAAAAACCACAGTGGGCTCGTTCAAAGAACTCTGGATCATAGAGACTATCATTTGACCTGCCAGTTGCCCCATGGCGTATTCGTCATATTCGATGCGGGTGGGATTCCATGAGTCGTGGGGCAAAGATGTTACATCGAAACACGCTAGGCTCATCGCTTCTGGGACCTTGATTTGTAAAGCCTGCAAAGCCAAATAGACCGACCTAGCCAAGGCGTTCGACGCCACTAGGATTGCGCTGACGGTGGAATGTTGCCGCAGAAACGGGCCAAGCAGTTGTTGCACGGCCTCACTATTCAATTGTAATTCGTGGGGGACCGTCAGGACTAGCGAGGGATCGCGGGCCATACGGGACTCGCTATAGGCCCGTTCATGGCCGGCCAATCGCGCTTCCAAAGTCACGGTATGTTTAATCGGAGTCGAACAAAACGCGATCGTGCGATGGCCTTTCTGAAATAGAAATTGCGTCAACAAGTAGGAATCCATTTCATTGTTGCCGGTGACGTACGGCAACGTGAGGCCGGGAAGAAACTTATCCAACAATAGAACGGGATAATCCCTCAGGCGTAAGGTCAATAATTCGTTGCTGTATTCTTCCCCATTACTGGGACATAAGATGATACCGTCCACCCGATTTGTGCTAAATTGTTGCAATAAGTGGGCTTCCCTGACTGGATCGCCGGAAGACAATCCGACCGCAAGGATAGCACCGCACTTACGGATCTCTTCTTCGATACCTTCGACAAAAGCTGTAGCGTACAACGCCGTGGTAATAAACCCGATCAGTGGCGACGCAGGATTATCCACCTGGATGAGCCCTTGAGGGTTCTGGAGGTTGGGAGATATGTCGGGATCTCCCAAGTTGTTGCGGGTCTTTTGGGTGCTCTCTTGCGATACAAACGTTCCTCTACCCGGTCGCCGTTCGACGATGCCTTCCCACGCAAGCATTTGTAAAGCCCTGTTAATGGTAATCCGACTCACCTCAAACTCGTGCGATAACTCTTGTTCCGACGGTATTCGAGAGCCCGCGCTCCAGGTGCCATTGACAATGCGGTCTCTGAGCTCCGAATGTACAGCTTCATATAGCAATCTACCTGACCGCGACATGCTGTTCACCTCACTAATCATATTAACATGCGATCTAATCCACTGTGTCATTAATTTGCTATTCCCGGCTCATCATTCGCCCATTCTCCTCTGCTGGGCACGATTGACCCATACGTAATGGCAGGTCCGATGAATATTCGATGACATACATTGCTATAAAAAGAATACCCTTATAAATACAAAAAATACTATTGACCTCAGCTAAATATGGTAATAGGATAATCGGTAGAAGTGAGCACATTAACATTCTGAGAGGCAATGAAGAGTCGAAAAACATGTTGACAAGGGTTGGCATATGACCGGGGAACGTGAGGAGTGCATCGATTAGTTTGTACATCACGATGTTTTTCTGATTAATCTTTTCTTGGGGCACGGTTAGAATGGTTTAAGTTTCCCTGTCCGATGACAATAACGGTAAATCGTAAGGAAAGAGCGCTTAAGGGGGATTTTCTCAATGTCTCGTGGCGAGCGTGTTGGCCAATTCCGGTGGACCGGTGCCATCGTGAAAGAGCAGACGGAGGACCGGATTCGGTTGACTCGAGCTGGCGCGGAGCCGATCACGGTTACCGTGAGGGCTGACCAGGGGTTTGCTCTTCAACATCAAGATAATCAGTGGTTTGTCGTTCCTATCGCGGCGCAGAGACTAGGCCGGGCGGTGGTTGGGGAACAACTGTTATGGGCGTTGTCTGGACCGGGGTCTGAGATGCTGTCTACCTGGTTAATTCGTGCTGAAGCGTTCGCCATCAGGATTCGACGTGACCATTTCCTTTTTCAGACCGAATCAAATGAGTGCACTCTCGACTGGTTTAATGGACGGCCTAAATCAGACGCGCTAGGTAATCGGTTTAAGTTTGTTTTCCTGGTGGCGGTCGATTCGAGGAGGCGGTTAGCGGATTTTATTGGAATACGATGTTGCCCAGCGTGGTAGAGCACGCGCCAGCAAACCGAGGATTGATGGTGAATGGCTATGTTTTAAGCGCTTTAGGGGGAGATGGAACCTATGCGGGGACCTATCCGGACGTAGATCATGAGTTTCAAATTAAAGGACGGTTAGCGATGGCTGATGCCTTGGACGTGGCCATCGTGCGAAGGATGCTGGATCTGCAGCTAACGTTGATGAAAGAAGATCCGGAGTCTCGATGGAGAAATCCGTGTGCTCTGCAGCCCGATGGAAAACGAGAGTACCATGTGGAAAGAAAAAGTCAGGATCGAAGCCACCAAGCGATAATGTTTCTGGCCACAGGCAACGCTGAGATATTAGAATCGGCATGGCTTTACGTTGCCGCAAGCAAAGACCACGGGTGGCTAGAAAGGAATTTGGAAGGTCTGGAGGGGGCAGCCTCGTTACTCGAAGAACTGGTTGATTCGCAAGGACGAGTGTGGGCCGATGCATTTTATGAAGACCAGGTGATTAAGGATGGTCGCGAATGTATTGCGGCGGTCTTGACTTCCCGAGCGCTGAATTTATTGGCCGAACTAGAAGCGATGCGAAAAAAGAACCGAAAGGCAGCCCACTATCGCGAACTCGCGTTGAGGATCAGGACGGCTACGGTGAAGTCATTGCCAGACGGATTCTGGAATCCCGTCGATAAACGATTTGTGGACTGGATCGACCGGGATGCCATGATCCATGATCATGGTCATTTGTTGGCGAATATCCTCCCGATTTTATTGGAAGACGCGGATGCCTTCCGGGAGGCTAGTGTTGTGGATTTTGTGACCAAGAATCTTGACCAATTCCAGCGATTTCCTTCGTTTGTAGCTGCGGACGTGGGTAGCTATAATGCAGGGGAAATCGGAAGCGGAGGGCCGTATGATTTATGTGCCGCGGCGCGTTACTGGTGCTGGGATGCTGCGTTTTGGGAGCATCAACGGGATAACGGTCGCATTCGACAACAGTTGGAACAAGTGACTGCTGAAGCATTGAGTCGAGATTTTGTCATGGCGGAACGCTACGACATGAACTACGTCTATTATACCGACGGCCCTCACTGGCATGGGGCTCCCCATTATTATGAATATCCCTGTGTTTTCGTATGGGTCCTCATTCATCACTATCTTGGCATTCAGTTTACTTTAGCGGCCGATTTGAAGGTGGCTCCCAACCTCGTGGAGTACGGCTCGGTAGAGTTGGAGGCAGAACGTATTGCTATTCGCTACCAGTGCAGTGAAGAAAGCTTTACCTTGTGGAATCTAATCTCACAAAGTCGCAGCTTCCAACTCGATCTTTCGAAGAAATATCCCCACATTGAGCGTTGGGACTCTGCAACCTTGGGCGTATTGGGTTCTCAAGCGAGCGTTCTACTAGATGGAAAGGGCTCGATACGTCTAGAATGCACTTCCTAGAACGCCGTGCGGATTGGCTTTAACGCGGCAAAAACAGTTCGTGCGCTCGATTAGGCGCGTTACCATGCGCACTGGCGTTGGTGGTGCTAGACCATCGATTGTCTATAATCAACAAAAAAAGAAAAAGTAGCAGGAATACTGCTGTCGACAGAGAATATTTCGAAGTATTCGGTTGCTTCGTGGCAATCGGTGACCCCAAAGCTTGTCTGCGGTCAGAGCCAAATCCTGCTGAAAGGAGGTGGTGGCTATCGTGCGGATGGGTTGGCCACTCCAAAATGGGGTGTATACGCCAACCAAAGTGTGAAGGGAGCGCCCAACGTTTTGGGCGACCTGCACGATGGACCCCGAAGTACGGGGGGTGACAAGCACTGTAGATAGTCACTTCAATCAAGGAGGAGTTATTCATGAAGCGGAATCGGAGTGTACGCTGGGCGGCTAGCGGAGTGGCGGTGGGGGTTGCCGCCGGAAGCCTGTTATTAGCTATGGGAGCCGGATTTCCGACGAGGTCAGCAGCCAGTGGACCCACGATTGATTTGACGCTGCTGACATTCGATACCGGACCAGGAATTTTGGAAAAGCCCGCAGTGGCGGAATTTATGAAGTTACATCCAAATATCCACGTGAGTTTGCAGACTTCGTCGAGCACGTATTATTACACCAAACTTCTAACCGAACTTGCGACAGGCAACGGTCCAGATGTGTTTTTGGTCGGAGATACGGACGTCCCAACGTTTGTGAACTCTGGGGTGATTGAGAACTTAACCCCGTTGTTCAACCACCACACGGATGGGTTGAATGCCTCGAAGTACTATTCCAACGTGTTAAACGTAGGCAAGCTTAAAGGGCAAATTTACTATATTCCCAAGGATTGGTCGGACGAGGCGGTGGAGTACAATGTCTCCATGTTCCAAAAGGCCCATTTACCGCTGCCTAAAGCAGGGTGGACGTGGGCGCAATTTGTAAAAGACGCAAAAGCCTTGACTATCGTCAAAAATGGACGAACAGTGCAATATGGGGCCCAGTTGCCAGGAACCTGGTTGCGGGCTGGCTTGGAACAGTTTGAAGCTACCTTCGGGGCCAAGATGCTCAGCCCGAACGGGAAGACGGTGTCTGGCTACCTGAATTCGCCGAAGTCGATCAAAGCCATCGAATACTACCTCAATATGTATCGCGTGGACCACATCAGTCCTACGCCTACTCAGATGGCGGGATACGCGAATGTCGATCTCTTTGAGACAAAAAAAGTGGCGATGGAGCCCACCGGCCCCTGGGGTTTGAGCAAATACCAAAAGGTGCCTGGATTTAAGTTTGGCGTGGCACCCATGCCCTCACTGACCCCGACGAGCAAGCCGGTCACCTCGATTTTTTGGTCGGGCTGGGCGGTCAATAAGCACAGTGCCCACTTGCAAGCGGCGGAAGAACTCGCGGCATTTTTTGCTTCGCCATGGTGGGAGAATGAGGATAAGGCTTACGCTATGGATGCTCAGAAGGGTCCATGGATTGCGGAAAGCGTTAAACAACTGCCCGAACTCAGTGTGTACTTCAAAGAGGAGCGCGATGTGACCCCACTGATTCCCACGCAGACGCTCAACTGGACCAAAGACGTGAATCCTACGCTAACGAATCTGATTGAGGAAGCGATACTGAAGCCCAAGTCTAGCATTCCTGCTCTGGTCAAGGCCGCGGTGCCCCAGATTGATGAATTGCTAGCTCAAACTTACGGCGGATAACGTTCTCAAGTTCTCTCGTAAAGGAGGAAGAAGCGGGGCGCCGATTGGCGCCCGCTTCGCCAGCTATGGTACCGTCTGCACTTGAAACATCGCAAAAACCCGTGCGACGTCGGGGCCGAACATTACAGCAGCAACGTGCTCGGTTGTTTTGGTGGATGATTTCGCCTTGGATCTTTGGGTTTCTTGCCTTTGTGCTCGGGCCGATGATTTATTCGGGATATCTTAGCCTGACCAGTTGGAACCTGTTGAATCCCCCGAAGTTCATCGGCTGGCAGAATTATATCCAGATGGCCCACGATCCGCTGTTTTGGCAGTCTCTCAAAGTTACCACAATTTACTCATTAGCCAGTGTGCCGTTAAGCTTGGCGTTTGCCTTGTTTTTGGCCATTCTGCTTAATCAAAAAATCCAAGGACTCTCCATCTTTCGCACCATCCTGTATTTGCCCTCGGTCGTATCGGGGGTGGCGGTCGCAGAAGTTTTCATGTGGGTTTTTCAACCGCAGTATGGCTTGCTGAACTCCTTACTGGCTTATTTTGGTATTCATGGACCCGGATGGGTGTCGAGCCCTGGCTGGGCCCTACCCGCGCTTATCCTCATGAGCCTTTGGGGGGTCGGTGGCCCCATGATCATTTTTCTGGCGGGACTACAAAATGTCTCTCCGGACCTGAAAGAGGCGGCAGGACTGGACGGGGCGAACCACTTTCGCACTTTTATCCATATCACCTTGCCGATGCTCACGCCGACGATTCTGTTTAATTTAGTCCTCTCGATTATTGGCCAATTTCAGACATTCACCCAGGCTTTCGTGATGACGAGCGGCGGTCCGCTCGATTCCACCCTGTTTTATGTGTACTACCTGTTTGAACAAGCCTTTGAGTATCTGAACATGGGGTACGCAGCAGCTATGGCTTGGGTGCTGTTCTTCATTGTGTTAGTGTTGACCCTTTTTGTGATGGTGAGTTCCAGCAAATGGGTGTTCTATCAAGGAGAGTGAGTAAATTGGTGAACTCGCATCATGCCCGTCGACAATCTGATGCTCCTGCAGCCAAAGCCAGCCAATTCGGGGTGTACGTGTTGTTGGCCATGTTTAGTCTAATTATGTTGCTCCCGCTCATTTGGATGGTGTCATCGTCGTTGAAGCCCGGTTATGACGTGTTTCAGTTTCCTCCGCAATGGATTCCGCATCCGGTGGAGTGGTCGAACTATCCCAAGGCGATGACGTTTGTTCCCTTTGCTCGATTTTTTCTGAATACTTTCACCATTATTTTCTTTGTGCTGATTGGAACCTTGGTATCCAACGTCATGATCGCTTATGCTTTTGCTCGGCTAGAATCTCGATGGAAAACACCGTTGTTCTATCTTGTGTTGGCTACCATGATGCTGCCGTTTGCGGTGACGATGATTCCGCAATACGCGATCTTTAATAAGCTGGGATGGGTGGATACGTTTCTGCCCCTGATTGTCCCCTCGTATTTCGGCAGTCCGTTCTACATTTTTCTGCTTCGCCAATTCTTTATGGGCATTCCGCGGGAACTGGAGGATGCGGCAGCGATTGACGGTGCCGGAGTCTTTCGCACCATCTATCGCTTGATTCTGCCCATGTCCTGGCCGGCGATGGTGACCGTCTGTATTTTTACCATCCAAGGGACTTGGAATGATTTCTTGGGTCCCCTGATTTATCTGAACAAGGAAAACTTATTTACGATGCAGTTGGGACTGCAGTTTTTTGTGGGCCAGTATACCGGCGGTTGGAACTTGCTAATGGCCGCCAGTACTGTCATCTTGACGCCGATCCTGGTGATGTTCTTCTTTGGTCAGCGTTTCTTCTCCAAAGGTCTCAATATCGGGGGATTGAAGGGTTGAGAGGATTGGCCGTCTATCCCAAGGGCGTCCGATTTTAGGATGTGGTGAAATATCCACGGCGAAGTAGCGGAGACCGGCCGGGAAGGCCACCGTCCCAACGAGATAAAGGGAGCGATTGTCGTGCTTGCGAACGAACCATCTACCGTATTGACTGGTGTGGAATCATCGTTGTTGGACCTTGAAGTCTATGGGTACACCATCCTGCCTGAGGCATTATCGTCGGATGTGGTTCTCGCCTGTCGAGAGGCGTTCGATGCGTTGTTGACTCCGTTACTCAAAGACCCTGAGATGGCCTTTCCTTTTGGCAACTGTCGTCTTGACCTCCCGTTAGAGTCGCCGTTTGTCGATGACCAGATCCTAGCAAACGCCAAGATCGTCCCACTGCTTGACGCTGTTCTCGGAGACGATGCGAAACTGGAATATTTCGCGTCGAACACCTCGTTGCCCGGAACCCAGTATCAGCATGTGCACTCGGACAATGCGTCCCTCTTTCCCGGGCACCAGGGAACCCTTCCCCCGCATGCGCTGGTGGTCAACTTCCCTATGGTAGACTTTACAATGGAAAATGGGCCACTCGAAATTTGGCCGGGAACGCATCGCATACCCGAGCACATGCGAAGGTCTGCGGTTATCGAGACGTCAGCGGCGAAGGCC
>DAHXNH010000435.1 GCA_027365485.1 Clostridiales bacterium | reverse complement strand
CGTCACCTTCTATCATGCCGTGAAAGCGAATCGGTATGTCTGCGAGAATTCCGAGTGCTCCGTCGATACCTTTACCGAGCAATTTGCCGAGATCGCGGATCCGGATGCCCGCCTCACCCATCGCTTGAAAGATTTTATCGTTCAGCAAGGCCTGGATGCAAGTGCGAACGCCTTGGTCCGCTCTCTTCGATCGATCGGCATTCGGGTCAGCCGCGAAACCATCTCGCGCCTCATCCAAGGGCGAGGGGCGGTGGCCGTCCAGCAAAACCTCGAGCGCCAAGATGTTCGCGTCTAATCCGTCGAGGATATCCATGGGGTGGGGCTCTTGTAAAGGGAAGGTTTATGGAAGACCCGTGCGCAAAATGAAGCGGCATTCGCGATGAAACGGCTGAGGATTCTGGGCCTATGAACTGATCGTCTCAGGGAAGTCTAGGGTTTCTGGGAAGGGGAAGTAGGAAACAAGGTTTGCCGTGGCGAAAAATAGGGAATGCGTAAGGGATCCAGCATGGTGGAGAGAGGAGAATGGGTATGCGTCCATCCAAGCACCCTTCGAAGGCTGTCAACGTCTCAGACGCCGTCCCTGTGGCATACGTCGAGGCCCTTCGCGCCGCCCTTCAGGAGGCCTTGAGCGAGAGCGACGGAACCATGGCGGACCTCGAAACCTGCTTACTAACCATTCAACGTCGCCTCATAGCGATGGTTTCCAAGGAGTCCTCCATGGCCGGACCGGACAAGTAAAAGGCGTCGGATGCGGCGTTTCTTTCAGGCAGAAACCCGCCGTGCGCTGGGAACCCTCAGGGCCACCGGGGACGATGATTCGTCTGGAGGGAGTTCCCCGACCACCAGGGCAACCGTGAAATTACGCTAGAACTGATGCCCCCCGACTTAGGACTTACGAAAAATTAAGTAGAATGATTACTGGACGCTACCGGTTGGTTCTCAACTTGGTTGTTTCGGGTATCAACGCGCGTAAGGCGGATTAAATCGCTGACCATTTGCAATAACGAGAATAAAGGCTGTGTGTAATCTGAGGTTGGATTTTCCCGGTTTTTAGCCCAAGCTGCTCTCTTCGGCAATCCCCACCCAGGTTGGAACGGACGCTCCGTACTGCAAGGACCGGCATGCCTCAAGGGTTGGAAACTCAAGCGGACGGCTCCGTAATGGGAGTACCTGCGTCATGGATCACAACGATGGGTTGAGGGCAGGTGCTAAAGCGCTAACGCCCCCGATAATGCTCCATGGAGTCGGAATTTCTTTGAAAGAATTGAGCCGTATCATTTATCATAGAGATCGAATAGCATGCTGGAAGCCTGGTATTCAACCGTGTGTCCCCTCGGTACATTGCGATATGATATAGGTAGACCAATAAGACCAGGAGAGATTCTCATGGATCTTAAAAAGCGCAAACAAGAAATCGATGCCCAAGCGGAACAATTCCGAATCTTGTGGGAGACTGTGCTTCGCGAGACCTGCCAAAGCATTGTTGCCACCGTGCCGTCCTTTCAAGTGGGGCCGAGTCCCATCACCGGACATCAGGGATTCACCATCAAGGATCCCCGCTCTGGCGCGACCTGGGGGGTCGCAGGCCGCGGTGAACAATTGCACCTCCATCGGTACCAACCACCTAAGGCAGACCCCAGGCGGCCCAACTTTTGGCACGGCCCGAACGTTGGCACTACGACTACAGATTGGTGGTCGGATGACAGCAACCCGTTGGCAGACAGCCTTCAAGCTCAGCGCCACTTGGAACACCAAATTGACAAAGCCTTCTTAGACTGGTATAAAGCCCTGGCTCGTTAGTAGAATCCCCTTTTCTGTGCGTAAAGCTGCAACTAGGTCTTCGCGTCCATTCCTTCCCTTTATGCCTTACGGTCTGTGGCATATTCGCCCCCGTTAAGGCATTGGTAAGGATTGTCGAGAATTGGAAACCATTTCCTGGTTTACGACGTTATACCGGATATCCGTAAGGATCATTCAGGGTATATACGACGAAGTCAGGAGGATGATGGAGATGACGCAGGAACGACTGACCGCCGAGCATCCCGAGGCGATCGAATTGATTAACTCCACGCTCTATTGGGATACGCGGGTGTGTAGTGTTTGTGACAGGACACATTGTATCCCCTTAGCGCCTACCGCCGCGCGGCTTTTGACGTATTTGCTCCAGCATGCCAATCAACTCGTCGCCACGGAGCAATTGAAGGCGGTCGGCTGGCTCGATCAACCGTGTAGCGATGCCGACTTGTATAAGCAAATTCATGTCTTGCGGGGGGCGTTGCAAGATACCACGCCCCCCTATCACTGTTTACAAACCCGCTATGGATACGGCTATCTCTTGCACTGCGATAGACCCGCGCTCCATTAGGTCCACGGTCAGATTTTTAGCAGAATTTTAGAAGGTTTTGGGAAGCTTTTTGGTAGAATTGGTCGCTATCCTTCAGAGTACATGCTGCACTTCGGCATGTGCCCAAATTTGATGAAGGAGGCGTGACTACGATGGCGTTCGGAATTGATACGTTGGCTGCTTTAAATGACCCAGATTTCAACTGGGCTAACTTCAAGCAGTGGAAAGGAGAATGGCCTTCGTTTGTTGGACGATATTTTGGTGGAGATCAAAATGCTACCACGGGAGAATTCACGTCGTTTAAAAGCACCACTGGCAATCAGTGCCAATATGTGTTGCCGATCCAGGCGTGTGTTCAAGCGAATCAACAACAAACCGGAAGCGAAGGACTTTCGGTCGGCGCATCGGACGCCGAGACCACGCTGAGCAATTTGAAGAGTTTCCTTGGGGAACTCGCGATTCCTGACAGCGGCCTCGTGTACGTTTATTTGGATGTCGAACCGAACGTTCGCTTGACTCCGGCCTATTGGTCTGGATGGGCCAATGCCATTCGCACCGGGACCGATTCATCGGGAACCGAAAGCTTTCGGCCGGCGTTGTACTGTCAGTATGTTCAAGATAGTTCGACGGGATTGTGGGGGCCGAATAGCTTAGTCGCCCAAGCGCTCAACGATGCCTGTACAGACTGGCCTGGCTATGCTGCCGTATGTTATGGTCTCTGGCCTGCACAGCCAGAGGACGTTCCAGCCTCTTGTGTTCCGACGGCCGGACCCGATTGGAGTGTATTCTCGCAGTTTTCCCAAAATCTCTGCGGCACAGAAACATCCGTGCCCGTCCTAGTCTATCAGTATATTGAAGGGTGTTTATGTGTGGAGGACGGGTACACGGACTTTGCCGGATTGAGTAACTCTAGCAAGTTCATGCCCTGTGGAACCACGCACTATCCGAATAATAATCTTGATTTGGATGGTACGGATTCGACGGGAGCCGAATCCTACATGTTGGTGATCAGCTAACCACATTCGGTGGGATGCAGGGAGCCATCGAGCGGATTCCAGTGGGGAACCCGCTCGATGGCTCCCGTGTTTTCACCCCAGCCGGTTCCATGTACGACCGCCGTTAGTGGTATGCCATAGGGTAACCCGGTGCGGCGTTCCAGTGGTCACGGCCCATCCGTTGTGTGCCGAGATAAAGTCGAGGGCCATCAGATGGTGCCATCGGGCATTGTGGTTGATGACCCACCACGATTGCCCACCATTCGTGGTGGCCCATAACGCGGAGCTATCCGACGACACCAACCAACCGTCTCGGATTCGAGCAAACGTCATCATGACGTTACTCAATC
>DAHXNH010000279.1 GCA_027365485.1 Clostridiales bacterium | reverse complement strand
GATGGCGAAACGTCTTTAAGGTTAAGGCGGAGCCTACCAGCCACACCGAGGCCCAGATTATCGCAATCGCCGCCGGGTAACCGACCCCGAGACCGTGGCCAGGCGTCTCGAAGGGATATTCTCCGAGTAAGGTTATCGGCGAGTAGGCAACCGATGAATAGGTTTGCATGATAAGCGAGCCCAAGATAAAGAGCAGCCAAGTGGCGGTAGCGGCCACATAACTCCTTTGTGTCAAGGTGGCGAGAAAAACTCCGACGATGCCTACGGAGGTGGCCGCCACTGCGGTCACGATGGCTACCAAGATCGCATACAGGGCAGAATCGGCGTGGTACAAAGTGGCCAGCAGATGAGGCTGGAATCCCAGTTCAAAGTGATTGGGGACAGTCGAGTATAACAAAAAGGACGTCGCCAAAGCGATGAGTTCCGCGCTCAGGACCATTAAAAACCCCAGCAGCGAAGCACTCCAAATTTTGGCGGCGATATAGACGCGTAGGTTGGTAAACTCAAGAATCCGATCGACTAAGCCTGTTCTTCGGTCCCAAGCTAAGGATGCCGCCATCACCCAAGGCACACACCAAGGCAACGCGAAGACAAGAAACCCCTGTGAAAAAATCCCTAAAAACATATTCGATGGATGGTAGAGCTCGCGATGCGCAAAAAATGTCTCAAAATCCTTGGCGGCTGAAGCTAGCGAAAGCCCTTGAAACGCCAGCAGCGGGACCAACGAGATCAAGCAAATGACTAGGATGAGCGCAAACGCGGACCAGGTTTGCCAGTTTCTCCAAGATCGGTTCCATTCGATCTTGAACAGGGAGCGTAGCGGTAGAAGGGATTGGCAGGTATCCCGGGCCTGTTCGTATTGTTGGCTCACGAGACGAACTTTGGCCGAGTCGTAATGGACGGATGCGAGTCGCCGGCGGACATGGTTGACGTTGCCCATACGCTTGACGGCTTCGCCATAGGCGGCTTCATCTTGCCACCCCTCGTGCTTCAAATCGTTGAACAAAAGGGTGAAATGCGAGAGCAATTCATCTCGGACTTGGGTGGCCAATTGCGGGTCAGTAATCCCCTGGGTCGCTCTATCGATATATTCACGCCAGTCCATGGTTCACCCCCGGTGAGTTGGATAATACTTTGCTGATGGCGGCGGCTCGTTGGTTCCAGGCTTGGCGTTCTTGGTCCAACAAGACATGACCGGAATCCGTGAGTTCATACACTTTGCTGGGACGATCCGTCCCTTCGGTTTGCCACTGACCGTGAATCAACCCTTCCTTCTCTAACTGATGCAACAACGGGTACAACGTCCCTTCTCTGAGGGTGAGCATGTTTTCGGATTGCTCCTCAATCCAACGGGCGATGCGGTATCCGTGCGAAGGACTGTCTTCCAGTGCCCGAAGCACCAACAGCGTAGGTAACGACGGAGCGATACCGTCCACGTCCTATCCCTTCTTTCTGTATACCTAGATACAAGATATATATTGATTCATAGGTATATAGTTTGTCAAGAAAAATCGCCGACACGATTAGCCACATACCAGGATATTTTCGGGCTTTTAGATACCCGTCCAAAGACGGTCGTCACAGCTCAGATGAGATCGGCCTGTCGGGCTCTTGAAGATGCCGGGGTTTCCGTGAGCAGAAAACTATAGGAAGTGGCAATCTCTCAAGCTCTTCGCCCATGTAGCATGACGCGATGGATGCCGAGTTCCACGGTTTTGAACCACAATCCAACCGATTTTAGTCACCAAGATCGCCGGGCTGGGTGGTATACGCTAAACCTCGCAGAAGAGCCAAAACCCCGTCTAGGTCAGTCCGCGGAATAAGGCGCATGACCCCAGCACTATTCTAAGACTTGGTAAAACGGCTAAACTTCATTTGATTTTCCCTTAAATCGGCCCAACGGATCCGTGGGTTAGAATCTCATGGAGTACTTGCCGCTTTAAAGTAAGAGGAGATGGCGCCGATGAGAAAGAAGGACAGCTCATGAGTCGCATGAGAGTCGCTGCCACTTCGTGCAATGTATCGGAGCTACCGGGTTTAATGAGGCTCGAGGGGCCATTGAAAAAAATTTGAGGGATTCGTGCTTTGCGAAAAAAGGTCTGCTATAATCAAAACATAAATTTTCCCAAGGAGGTGATCCTACGTCTACCACTGAATCACCGGATTCCGATTTATGTAAGGTTCACTGGCTTTCTGAGGGATCACCGTCGGCATCAACCAAGACTGTCTAAGTCTGCGGTTCGTAGTTTGGTTGAGTGGTCAACGGTGAGATCGATTGAATGACGCCCCTCTTAGGGGCGTCATTCTTTATTTGGGCTGTGAACCGGTCGAATCTTTGCCAGTTTCCAAGGTCATAGACAGATAGACAGATAGACAGATAGAGAGATAGAGAGACAGCGGGGCTAGGACTGTGGGCGACTAGATCGGTTATCAACCGTCAGCCTGAGATGGGATTTAATGATGGTAGAGAGGGCACGAAGCTGAGCGTAGGCCACAAGAACCCAGATGGTTTCAGAGTTTAGCAGCAGCAGCAGAAGATATTGCCGGATTGAATCGGCCAGTTGTGGCTTTTAGGAAAGCGTCAGGGGTCGATACTGGCTGGAGCCCGTCGAACCCCGCGATCGTGAACGGATCCATCGCACGAATATTGGCCTTTACCCGCGGTAGCGATGCCAATGGCCAATGACGATCTTGATGGGGGACTCGCCTGCGCGGGAGATTTGAGGCGTCGGCGCACACTGAATCCGGCTACGCCCCAATTTGCCATCGGGCCTGCCCAGGAAGAGATAGGATTGGACCCAGATCAACAAGTGTTGAGCGGTTTTGACTCTTGGATTGTGCAGTTGCGGCGAAGGGCGTGGGCCGAAACTCTGCAAACTTAGATAACGGATGGATAAGGGGGGTAGGGATGTCGCTCTGGGATGCCATGGGTTTAGCTAATAAACGGGTGTTGATTCTGCACCATGACGATTTGGGGATTACTCATGCGCAAAATCAGGCTTATCTCAGTCTCAAAAGGCGCAGCGGGTCGGTGATGGCACCCAGTGCTTGGGCTACCGGGCTGGTTGGCATAGCCGGCGCCGATCTTGGGGTTCACGTGACCTTGACGTCAGAATGGGCGGCACCTAGGTTGCGTCCGATTTCGACGGCCCCGAGCCTTCGAGATAGTGCAGGGTTCTTTTGGCCGACGTTGAACCAAGCCTGGGGGCATATCGACGCGAATGAGGCTGCGATAGAGATTGGGGCCCAGATTGAAGCGGTCCGGCGTATGGGTATCGAGCCTACGCATCTCGATGCACACATGGGGGTGGTGTTCAGACCCGATATTGCCGCCCGGTTTATCGCTTTGGCGACGGAGTTGGGGATGCCGGTGGCCGCAGCATCGAATCTCGACGAGTTGCCGGTTCCCGAAGAATTCAAGTCTTTGTTGACCGATATGCGCGAGCGGGCTGACCTTCCCCGGATCGAGATTATCGATAGCTACGAGGCTCCGGCGACTAGTCGCCGGGAGTGGTATGTCGACCGTTTAAGTCGGTTAGGCCCCGGAGTCTACCATGTGCTTCATCATGCGCAGAAGGATACGGAAGAGGGCCGGCAACTAGGCGACTGGGAGAAGCGCTTAGCAGATTTTCAAGCCCTTTCCGACCCGGCGGTGATGACTGTACTCGATGAGTTTGTTCCGCTTACCTACGCCGACATTGGCTATGCGATGCGACATTACGGCGAGGGTTGAGGCGGGTCGCCTGGCCAGTCTACGGTCACGATCCAACGCGGACCGTGCGGTTTGGCCCAGTCTTTGGGGCGTGGGCTCCGAGGTTGGTCATCATCCACAACCACAAATCCTTCGCGGGGTGGGATGCCCAAACCCCGTTGACCCAATTCTGCGAAGCGCTGACGCCAATCCTCGCGCGGACTTTCTGCCACTACCGCTTGAATGTCTCGAAACTCTTGCCAGTATTGATTGCCGACCGCTAGGTCATCTTTGCCAGCGTAAAATCGGCAAGCGCTGACCGACACCCCTTCCAAACTTTGAGGAGCCCAGCGGTCCAATACTCGTTGGCAGATGGCCTGAGCCGCCTCGTTCTCAGGACTTTCAATAATCCAATATTGCTGCCACATGATACGCGTTCCTCCTTGCCGCTCAGACGATATTTGATCAAAGGACGCATTGAGGGTGCCTTTAGTATAGCCCACCGCTTTGGCTTAGAGTGAAGCGCGGAGGTTGACGGCACATTCGTGAGGCATCGCACATTCCACGGGCATGTCTGGTGGGATGATCGCAGGAGTGCACCTCTTGATCCTTGCCTCGCATGCCTAGGTAGCCAGGCTGGGGTCGGATTATGGTCATGGCACGTCGAGTTTTCTGATCCGCGCTCAACCGCCTCGATGTTCGATGGCGCGAATGGGCCACGGGCTCATCGCTAAATGGTGGAAGGTGCAACCGAAGGCGACGGGGCGGCACCTGTTCCCAGAAATTCCTCCGAGACTTTTTCGTCCGGCGGGGTGCGGCAGAGCCGCATGGGAACCCTTGAGCCAATTGTTCAATTGAAAAATCAGCGGTCGATAAGATTTCATTGGGATGACACACGATGGGATGACACACGATCGAGGATTGGATTCGGAATGCTCTATTCGATAAATTTGGACGTATAATGGATAACGTGATGAATTCGTCATGGCTATTAGACTTTATCGCAGATGGTAGGGTGTAGCGATGATGGTGAGACGGGGTGCGTGGTTTTAGAGGAGGTGCGCAATGGCCAAAAAACTCCCCGGGACGCCACCGTCCCTCGCTTGGGTTCCAAAAGAGCGACTGCAAGTGGTCGTGGCTTCTGGCCGCCTGTGCTGGCCCGAGCCCTGGGAAGCACGTGTGGACGTGTTTTGGCGCGAAGAAGTCGAGAAGACTTCGCCCCAATTCTTCTGCGGACCTTTGCTGACCGTGCTCCGCACCACTTGGGAAGCCACCGTACAGGTACAGGCGCAGTTTACCGATTATGCCCACTTTCTTTATAGCCGCCGCTATGGTCAAGGGATGGCCGAACTCGCGGTCCGGCCGGTGTTCGCGGCTGCGCTGCCGATTACCCTAGATGACCATCTGGTGATTGGTAAGATGGGAGCGGGAACTCAGCGTCCTGGTCGTATCCAATGCATTGGGGGGACCGCCATCGACAGTGATGTCAAGGGCTGCCGTTTTGACGCTGAAACCTCCGCGGATCGGGAAATGTTGGAAGAGATTGGCGTCGGACGGGGGGATGAGAGCCTATCGGAACGTGGCGTGGTGGGTGCGACGGTGGATCCTGAGGGTGGGGTGGCGGTGGCCGTGGCCTATGACGTGCATCAATCTTGGCCCCGGTTTCGACGACGTATCGAGAGTTTTTTCCGCCGAGAACGAGAAGAAGGGCGGACCACGGAACTGGATGAAGTCCTGGCAGTGCCCTTGGGCACTGACGGTATCGCTCAACTTAAGGCTTGGGGAGATGTAGGCCCGCGCTACCTTCGTCGTTTTCTGACCGTGCCCGAATTCTCTGCTCACCTGAATGATCCTCGCGGAGTGGTGGGGGAGTGACTGGACCGAGCTACGTAGGCTCCGTGCGCTCGACTCCGCGCTCAAGGCACTTGGGCCCATTCTTTAGAACCCGGTCATGGTGGGGAGTGGTGCTGTTAGCTCTGGGTGCCGCCTTAGCGTGGTGGATGCCTTGGAACTTCATCCCCTATGGGGCGAAGGCGTCGCCGATGGTGGGGGTGAACCCAAGCCATTTGGCCGTGGTGGAACAAGGCGTCAACGCCTACTGGAACTCTTCCTGGCGAGATCAAGGGCTCACCTTAACCTCTCTTCGAGTGGTCCAAGGCAGCATTTATGGGCTCGAGGGACGCTATCGAGTGCTAGCCGTGAGTGCCAAAGATGGTCGAGTCACTTGGCGTCGAACCCTAAGCCAACCGATTTCCGCGCCCTTAATCATCGCAGAGGGACGAATCCTATTGGTTACGAAACGGGGAGGGTATTCGACCTTGCTCGCTCTCTCTGCAGCCAGTGGCAAACCGCTATGGCACAGCCGGATGGAGGCCGATTCCAAAGTGGCTTACACCCAGGGTCAGATCTGGGTGGTCGGTGGAGGAAAATTAGTGGACAGGTCTCCAAAAACCGGTAGGCAAGTGAGTAGTCGGTCTATCAGCGGCTTGACCCACCCGTCGTCCCTGCTGGCCGTTGGCCATAGCCTTTATATTAGTGACAGCAGCCACGGGCAGGTGGCCGAATATCGGCTCGATTTGACGACCCATCGGCCGGTATGGAGGGCCTCCCTCAATCCCGGCTCTCGGGTGGGAGTGTCTACCTTCAGTGGATCCACTTTGGATCTTCCGGTTTTGGCCGAGCGTGCGGGGACGCTCGGGGTCGTAGCGCTGTCGCTAAAAACCGGCCACATGCGCTGGCAACTCACGTTAGGCGTGCTGCCGGCGCCGCCGTCTAAGTCCGCTGGCGCCGGGATGCTGGTCTCGGCAGATGGGACCCTTTATTTAGCGAGTGCGCTGACCCATACCATTTACGCGGTGGCATCAGAGTCCGGTCGGCTGTTATGGCAAAATGAGTTGGGGCAGGAGCCTTTAATGACCACTCCCGTCGTCGTGGCAAACCAGGTAGTGGTGGGCGACCAGACCGGTGTTCTATGGGACATCGATCAGAAGAGCGGTCAAGTGGAACATCGTGTCAAGCTCACAGGATCATTTTTCCCTGAAGTGCCCTTCTTAGTGGGAAGGACGCTCTATGTCTCCACTTCCGGCAGCGGTGGAGAATTAGCCGGTGTTCGGTTCGGTCGGGTGGTGCCCAGCTTGGCCGGAGGATACCAAATTGGCGACCGCCACTAACGGTTTGAGGCAGGAATTAGGGCATATGTCGTCTAATAGATTTTGTCTGCGGTCGACCTCCCAACGGTGAGAACGCAATGAAAAGAGGCCAACGATGAGAGCTGAAAGCCTATGGGGTCGATGGGCCGTACCCGGATTAGCGGTTACCTTTGCCCTGGCTACCAATGGGGGCTGGATGTTTGGCCCGCCCGTGCCCAGAGTGTCGATCTGGATGGACGCCGTGCGCATGACCAAAACCCAAATTGTCAGAATGTCAGCCATCAACCCCTCCCGCATGTGGGACGGGGTAGTCTATCTTCGTCCATCAGATGTGGCCAACCTGGAGTCTCGGGCGCGGGCGGTATCGAATCCTTCATCCCCTCAATATCACCATTTTTTGAGCCGATCTGAAGTGGCCCACGAGTTTTCACCGACGCTCGATGAAGTCCGCTCTGTCGAACAAACGCTCAGTCGTGAAGGCTTTCGGGTCCAAGGCGCCACCGGGCTCGGTCTCGGCATTCGCGTTTCGGGCACCGTGGGATTGGTGGACCGGGTATGGTCCGCGGGCCTTCGTCGAGATGCCGAGGGACAAGGGGTGGAGACTCACCCAATTGTGCTTTCTGGCGTGTTGGCCCAATCGGTGAGTTATATTAGCGATCTTGCCCCGTCGTCCTATACGGCACCGCCGGTGGTCAAAAAGCCGCATTCACACTCTCGTCATCCAGTCAGCGTGATCGTTCAAAGTGTGAACAAAAATATTTCGGTGTCCGCTGAGGGACCGACATCGGTCCCTAGTGGTCAGAACATCTTGATCACGGTATCGGTGGTCAACCCCACGACGCGGTTTCCCTTGAAGGGGTGGAATATCTCGGCGAATCCCGGTCCCGATGCGATATTGTCGAGCTATCAAGTGAGTGATCTCAATGGGAATTTAACGTTAAACAAGTCGGGAAGCGACGTCTTGGTGCTCTCCTCATCTTCGCCCTATTCGGGTAACTGGCAGATTTCGGCGTCGAGCGGAAATGTTAGCTATGATGCGACCATCAAGGGACTATCCTGGACCGGACCTGCCGTGATTAGCAATGATCTTTCTCCAGAGCAGGTCAACACCGCTTACGATGCGAACGGGTTGGTGGCCGCTGCCAGAGCGGCTGGCGGGATGCGTATCGGAGTTTTTGCAGATTCTAGCCCTACTTTGTCGGATTTGTCGTTGTTTGAGAAGCGATATCATTTGCCAACCTCTAAGGTTAACGTGGTGTCGGTCGACGGTGGTGAAAAAAAGCCGTTGTCGGGATGGCATGGCGAACTTATGTTGGATATGGAACGCGCGATCTCTTCTGCCCCCGGAGCCACTTTAGACTTGTATACCGTGCCCCCTAACGGGTCCATTACCGATACCGTGGCGGCAGCTGTTAATCAAGACGTCGATCAAGTGTTTAGCATCAGCGCGGTCGAACCGGAAGATTCGGTCACATCGCGTCATTTGGCGGTGTGGAACGCGTTGATGGCCGAAGGCAGTCTGGAAGGCATCACCTTCGTCGCCGGGTCCGGCGACTCGGGGCCTTATGGAGATCCCTCGAGCAGCGTGGCCGATACCAATTGGCCCGCCTCCAGCGATTGGGTGACGGCGGTCGGAGGGACTCAACTCGGCCTCAATCCAACAACGGATGCGATTGAGAGCCAGTGGGCATGGAGCCCCGACGGTCTGTGGGACAATCAAATCGATGGATCCGGCGGCGGGTACAGTCGGATTCAACCGGTTCCGGCTTGGCAAAAAGGCATCGTCGGGGCAGACGCCACCGGCCGTGGAGTTCCTGACGTGGCTTTTCTTGCGGCCGAACCCTATTATGCAGCGATCGATAACGGAGTCTGGGAAGGCATGGCAGGGACCAGTGCGTCCACGCCTACGTGGGCTGGCTGGGTGGCTGATATGGCGGTGTTAGATGGCCGCCAAGGCTTCATGAATCCGGCCATCTATAGTACCTATACCCACGACCGCAGTGCGTTTTACTCGGTGATTCACGGTGGAAACGCGCTCTATCAGGCCGGACCAGGTTGGAACCCGCTGACCGGCCTGGGTTCCGTGGTGGTGGATCCGTTTTGGCAACAAGATGATATCGCCGCGGCCTCAGTCAGCGCGTCGACAAAACGCGTTCGCGTGGGATCGACAGTCATTTTGACGGTACGGCTGAAAAATCGGCGAGGGGTACTGGCCCCGGTGCCGGGGGTACCGATTAAGCTGAATGGGATTGCACCGAGTGTTTCGGTCAATAACCAGGCGGCCGGTTTGAGCGCCGTCGTCGCCAGCAATAGCTCTGGAGAAGCCGTCTTTTCCGTCGTCTCTCGCCAGGTGGGGACGTATCATCTCTCGGTTTCGGTTGAAACCGGTGGGCGCTCTCGGGTGAAACCAGAAAATGTGACGATGGTCTGGACGCGATCGTCGTCTCCCTTATCGCCGTTCGTGCACAAAAGCGCGACCTTAGGCTCGGCTAACGTGACCGCCGAGAGCTTGTTTCCGACCGGGGTCTCGTCTCATACCGCCGTGGTAAGCCAAGATCCTCTGCTTTCTCCAAAGCTGGCATTGGACACGGTGGCGCTCGCCCGAGCGGTGCACGGACCGCTTCTTTTCGCCAACCGCCAAGGCGTCCTCTCCTCTGCAACGATTGTCACCCTGAGACGCTTAAATATTTCTCGGGTCGTGGTCGTCGGAAATTTGCAGCCGTCAACTTTGGGACTCCCACGGGATATTGCCATATCTTCTCGCATTTGGACGCCGTCGACCGCTACGCTGTTTTTGCAAGTGGCGGAGGCCACCCTGGCCCATACGGGCATCCATGGGGTGGTTTTGGTATCAGCCCGGGCTCCCCAAGTAGAGCAAATGGCTGCCTCGGCGTTGGCGAGCCACCGCCGCATAGGGATGTTGTTACTGCCCGCGGGCGCTTTTGGGCCCGCCACCATCCGGTTTCTTGCGACCGAAAAGACCGTGTGGACGATTGGGACGTTAAGCCTGCCCAAAACGGATCATCTTCGGGCGGTGGCTATTCAGGCCAAGTCCCCTCTAGCAACGGTCCTCCGAGTGGACCGTTTGAATCATGCAGGGCCTGAGGACTTGGTGGCGTTCAACCAAGACAGCCAAACCAGCCCGTTGGCCGCCGTGATGACGACAGAACTGGCCGCCAGTTGGCGTTCTGCCTTGGTTCCGGTGGACACTAAGGCCGTGCCCGCTTTGAGTCAACAGTATCTTTCCAGTCTTTCTCGGTTGTCTATCGAAAATCTCTTCTTAATTGGGTTGACCCCGCCGATCGCCATTGGCGTCGAACACGCGCTGGTGGGCGCTTCTTCTCATCACTCAAAGGCGAAGGCCTAAGACTGGAGTGAAGCTGGTCGAGTTGGGGGCGAGGTGGTGGACGTGGCAAGATGGGGGCAGCGAGATCATGGCAGCCGGTCATCCTGGGTGAAGGTGCGGTTGCGCCGAAACTCCCCGGCAGGCCTACTTTTCTATTATAAGGTGGCTTTGGCGTAGGACGTTATGAACCTCGGGGCTAAAAAATGTTGGGATGAGCAGGATCAACGGCTCGCTTGGATGTTGCCGTGTTCTCCTTAACCCGAGAGCATCTATAGCGGAGGGGCCGCCGTCGGGAAGTGTTGGGACCTCCCTGTAGATTACCCCAAGCCGTTTCGAGGGACTGCGGCCGTTTTATCCCCTGCCACGATCTCGCCCCGCGCATCGGAGTCAGCAGAGAGGGCGGCAAGGGTCTCGCTAGCGTTGGAACGAGGGGCTGACTGAAAAGACAGGAAATCCTGGGAACGTGGGAGATTTTTCATTGCGGACATAGGGTTCGCCGACCGCAGGCCTGGCATGAGCCGACTATCGACCAGGGCGGATACGGTTCGTGACTGATTATTTGGATGGAAAATAGCCTAGCAGCCCGCCATCATCCGTGGAGTCCAATTGCGCGTTGGGCCAAGCCCCCCGACTTGAGCGATTAGGTGCTAGGGCGGTCAGGAAGGACGCGGGCCAGGGTTCCGAAAATGGTCGTCGGTCGCAGGTTGTGAAAAAAACCAGGATGGAAGAATATCGAAGAAAACGACGCTGGCCTTTAGGCTAGCGTCGTTTGGATTTCGGGTGGGTTAAGAAGCCGGAGAAATGCCCAGGTCGGTTGCGACGGCATTGGCATAGGTTGGGGTAATCGCTTGCACTCCGCCGACGACGTCGGCGTCACCGACTTGACCAGTTTCGCCAGCCAGCCATGCGGTCTCTTGGCTTTCCATGGCACTGGTGCCTGGAATGAGGAGGACCGCCGAGTCGGTCATGGCTGCCACTGGAGCGGCAGTTAAGGCGTCGGGAAAATCGGTACCGGTGGCAATGTATAGATGGGACAGTGAGATTTTACTAGCAAAGTACTCAAGCACGGCCAAATTGGTGCCATACACGGGACCGGCCGCGGCCTGACCCTGGATTCGTACGCTTTGGATGTGCAGGGCGGCGAGTTGTTTGGTGATGCTCGCAGGCAGTTCGGAGGTGTCTCCAATAAGATAGACGGAAGTGACTCCGAGCGTCTTTAAGGCGGCGATGGTAGAAGGCGTGAGCGGGGTGCTCTGACTTTGACCATTGGCTAAAAGCAGTGGCCAGCCTTGACTGGCGGCAATCGGGGCCACAGAAAGGGCGTTTGGGAAACTGTCGCCGTTGGCGATGACCGCGATGTGGCTGGGATCGCCTAACGCCGCGGCAATTTTGGCTGCCGTACTAAAGCGCGAAGCTCCGGCAAAGCGAGTGACGGTGTAGCCGTCTTGGCCTAACGTGGTGGCGACTCCCGTCGAGATGGCCGCCGGTCCTCCTAACAACACCACGTTCTTAGCCCCCAGATTAGCCAGTTCTTTGGCGGTGGCAGGAGTCAAAGAGGTGGGATCAGTAAGCAGAATCGGCGCCCCCAAGGCTTTGGCCAACGGCGCACCCGATAAGGCATCAGGATAGTTCGTGGACGTGGTCAAGAGGACAGTGTGGGCTTGAGACAATACCGAATTGGTTAGTTGGATCGCGGTCTGATAACGGGAGGCTCCGGCGAGACGGGTCACCGTGGGTACGGCCACCGTGACCGGCGTGGTGGCTACCGTTTGTCCGCTGGGATCGGTGACGGCGACCGAATCGGTTCCCGCCGCCGACGGGGTCAAGGTGATGGATGCTTGCCCCGCTGCATTGGTGGTGGCGGTGTGATTCAAGAGACTGACGGTGAGGTTGGCGACGGGAAATCCCGTGCCTTGGGTCACCGTGACCGTCTCGGTCGCGCTCGCCCCGGCGTACAGGGTGGGTGAAGAGAGCGTCACCCTTAGGTTGGGATTGGCACTGACATTGGTGCCTTTCGAAAGCGTGGAGAAGTATTGGGGATCGGCTTCGCCCATGGCCCATAAGGACACTCCGGCCAGTCCATTCGATTGGGCCAAGAGCGTATGGGCCAAGTCGGCTTGGGCATTGTCGAACCAAACGGTCGCGGGGATACCGGGACTGAAACCGCTGGCGTCGTGACTAGAGAGATAGGCTAATTTGGATTGAGTGGCTGGCCCGTAGACGCCTCGGGGATCGGCCGTGATCCCAAAGTCGGATTGAAAGGCGCTGACCGCTTGTTGGGTTTCCGGGCCAAAGATCCCGTCTAAGGTCATGGGTAACGTCGGCGAGGTTCCGTTGCGGTTCGATGCTCCGAATTTCGTGGGATCAGCTAAGACCTGGTTGAGTCCGTATTGCAAAGCCACCACGTTGGTTCCGGTGTCGCCATTTTGCAACGTGGCCTGAGGCGCGGTAAACGGCACGTGGTAGTGGGCAAACTCTTCGCCCGCACTGGGATCATAGGTGCTGGTGACGTGCATGCTGGCCAACATCGATTCAATTTGTGGGATGGTCATGCTGTTGCCGGTCCCATAGCCGCTGGTGCCGTTCCAAACCTGGCCGTAGCCGGGGATGCCGAGCAGGACGTGATTTAAGTCGACGATGGGCGTACTGGTGCCGTTGCTTCCATGCAATAGGTAGTCGATGATCCCGGTGTCGTGGGTTAGCGAGGCAATCGGTCCTGGATTGAACGCCATGGAATAGGCCATGACCACCATATAATTGGACAATTGACTGAGCTCGGTATAGTTGTACACGGAATCGACATAGCCGGGAACGGTTTGTCCGTGTTGATTGGTATACGGTGCCCAGTCCGGGTAGACATTGGTGACCAAGATGCGACTCGGGCCCAAGGCGGCCCGAAGCTTTTGCACGAAGGCATCGAGGTAGCCTTCGGAATTGTTCGGGAGACCTTCAAAATCGATGTTGGCGCCATTCAAATGGTACTGGGTGATATCGGCCATGATGCTCGAAACGATTTGGTCTTGTCCGCTGACCGTGGCCAGCGGACCCAACTGGGAATTAAAGGTGCGGCCAAACATCGGTACCACTTCGATGCCATTGGCTTGCATTTCGGCGACTTGACTCGTGATGCTCGAACCCGGTCCACCGACGGTGCCATTGCCATTGACTCCGTACCAATGGGGAGAAATGATATTGGCGGCTTGTCCCATCGTGTTTTGATAGGAAACATATTGACTGAGGTTGCCTGTCGGGTACCAATAGGCTAAATCTTGCACGCCGTAATGTTGATAGGGACCAATGACGGTCAGCGCAGTGGTGGGCAGTTCGGGGCCATCGGGCGCGGTGAGGTCACTCGGCAGCACGGCATCGCCAAAGGCGTAAATTTTCCCAGTCTCGGTGGCGATGTAATACCCGCCTCCGTCAGGCGTTGAGGCAATGGCCACCGGGACTTGCCCGGTGAGTTTCACTGTGGCTTCGAGATTGCCGAAGTTTTGGGCGCCATCAATGGCCCCCACGTCTCCATTTTTGCCTAAGACCCAAAAACCTCCGCTGGGATCGGCCGCGATGGCCTTTGCAGCGGAGATTCCGCTCTGCCAACTGCCCTTGACGGTGCCTTCCCCAACGACCGCTCCGTTTTGGTTGAGGGCGTAATAGCCCGGGCTCAGCGGATCGGCAGCGATGCCTACATAGCTACCTTGGGGCAGACTGTACACCGTTTCAGCGACGGTGGTGTTGGCGCTGGCGACATTGGTGACAACGCCGTCTTGACTCAAAATCCATCCCGCCGTCCCGGTCGGGTTGACGGCCAGGCCGACCGCGGGAGGGGTCGGCTGGCTGGTGGGCGTGAGGCTCTTAGCGTCTCCGTAGGCAGCGATGTTGCCGCTTTTATCCAAGATCCAGTAACCGCTACCGTCTGGTGTGGCTTGAATAGAGACCGCGTTGGCGGCCGTTGGCGCGGGGCCAGCATAGGTCCCGGCCCCGGCTAGGGCAGACACCATTCCTGACTCATTGAGGAGAAGGAGTCCGCGTGGAGCGACAGACACCGACACCGGGTTTGAGGTACCATTGTCAGCAGTGACGGTAAGTTCTCCCGAACTGGCATCGGTCGGAACCATCACCGTGACCGAAGTGGTCGACCAGGTTTGTACCGGCAACTCGACCGAGCCTAGCATCACCACGTCGTTGACGTCGGGAGCGGCGATCGACCAATCGAAACCGGAGCCATAAATGGTCAGCGTGGATCCACTTTGGGCGACCGATGTGCTCAGTCCACTGATATGCGGAGGCGCCGCCTGAGCAAAGGCGGAAAGGTTAGAGGCGGCCGTGATGAGAGAGCCGGCGGCCACAATAGCTAAGACTCGGCCTGCCCATTTGGCAGGGCGACAAGGCAATAGTTTCATCAGGGTTTTAACTCCTTGTGACTGGGCTCGACACGGTTGGCGACAGCATCTTAATGAGATTCGCGTTCTTTTGCCAAATACCTGCTTCATATGATACATGTTTCCTCCGCGACAAAAAAATTGGTTTTCCGTAACTTTTTCTCTTTGTTAGAAGGATTTATCGATCGAACGTCGTATAATGGTCAAGGATGGGGGGGAGTTTGTCCGCATCATCAGCCGGTGGACCCCCGACCCCACCTGACCCCCCTAAGCAGGTAGGTAAGGGTGTAGGCCATCGGAAGGCGTCTCTGGGGGGAGGCACCTAACTGAGGCACAAAATACCATTCTTTTTGTTGGATGGGTTCGGTAGGAAGTTGTGCCAAGGATCGCGAAGACATGGAAACGCAGTAATGACTGCGTGACATGTTGAAGCAGATTTACGGAATGATGCGTGAACTGCTTAACAAATTGAACCGAAGGTTTAAAGGGAGGGAATTACCCTGAACAAATCGAAGAAACTGGTCTCATTAGCGTCTGCGGGTTCGTTTGTTGCCCTAGCAGCGTTTGCGTTTGGCCCGATGGTTCCGGCCTTTGCGCAGACTACGACGAGCACTACGACCACGACGACCACGAGTACTAGTTCGACATCCACACTCCCCAACGGCGTGAACGCGCTTTACGGAGCAAACGAGTTTGGAACGGCCAACGCGATTGCCAATGCAGAGTATCCGAAAGGAACTTCAACTGCAATTTTGGCTTCTGGTTTGCAAGCCAACTGGGTCGACTCATTGACCGCAGCTCCATTGGCCGCAGCATTAAAGGCTCCAATTCTTTTGACATCCGGTGTTAACACCGTAGGTACTGAGACCATGGCTGAGTTGACCAAACTTGGCGTCACCAAGGTTATTTTGATTGGTGCAGTTGGAGACTCGGTCAACGCTCCGAAGATTGAAGCGGAATTAGGCAGCGGAATCACCGCCACGACCATTAGTGGTCCGACCCGGTTTGGTACTGCTGGATTAGTCGCTCAGGCCTTAGCCAAAATCGAAGGCGTGACGACGTTTAAGACCGTCTTCGTGGCGTCGGGTGAACAGGGCAACCTGGTTGATGCTTTGGCTGCCGATCCGGTCGCCGCTGAGATGGGCGATCCTATCTTGTTGGTGCCGAGCACAGGCGATAGCTCGCCGATTGATGCCAACGAAGACAGTTACTTTAATTCTGCCACCACTGGGTATCTCATTGGGGCAGCGCAAGGCTATCTTTACAACAACGCTCCATCGACCCTGAGCTTGGTTCCAGTCTATGGCAAAGATCGGGCAGGTACCGCTGCGGCTATTGACCAGGAATTCGCGCCTAAGGGCGGGTACAAAACCCTCTTTATTACCAACGGGGTGAACGCTCACTTGGTGGATGCGTTGACTGCAGGGCCGCTCATGGCGATGGATAACGCCGCCATGGCTGAAGTCTACAGCGGCACGGTGCCTTCCAGCACCACGAAGTTGTTGGCGAGTTCGATAGTGTCTGGTGTGACTTCGATGGATGTGGTGGGGGGCCCGGCATCGATTCCGTCCAGTCTCTATGACTCTTCCAGCAGCACGTT
>DAHXNH010000241.1 GCA_027365485.1 Clostridiales bacterium | reverse complement strand
CACCTCCCGTGGCGTACCTTGACGCTCCACTTCGCCGCTAAAGGTCCCCAGCAGATCTGTATCTAGATCGTCGGGCACATGCATCTTAAGTCCCACGGCTGCGCGCAAAGGCGGTCCGAGCATCTGATCTTTCTGATGTTTAGTAGCAAGCACGACCGTTCGGCCTTGATAGGGATGGGAAATATTCCGCTCTCCACTCATTTCGCATCCCCTCCTCTATTCCGACAACAAGGATGTGCTCAAGACAGTTATCAAAAAGAAACGTCCGCGTAGGAGCTAAGCCATAAATCCAAGTCCACGCCAGCGCAACCACAACATACGCGGGCAGCAATTGAATGTATACCCTATCTGTTGTAGACATTGCTTCTCTCGGTCGAATAAACGGACAAGCTCCTAGAGAACTGGTGGAGAAGTCCTAAAAGAACGGATCGATAACCCCGGAACCCGCGCGGTTGCGATGTTCGAAAGACAGATTGGCGAGTTTCGCACCAGTCCCTTAGGCGAGCCATCTCAGGATCGACCGCTCACCGAGATGGCCACGAGGGCTTAATACAACTATATTATCGCGATATCTATGTCGTATGTCAATATGACATAGATACGGGCCTTTGGCTATGATCTCCACGCATAGACCATCGGACCTCGCTGCCACTACAGCCAGTATTGCCCCAACACCCCTCCATTCCAACACCAAAGCCAAATACCCGCCACTGCAAGACAAATACTTTGACGGGACCTTGCCTTTCCCGAAGATGCAGATGCATCGAACTTCAAGTTGTTTTATCATGAAATGAGCGTCGCAGATTGGGAGTAAGGGGGACCCGCCCCATGGGCAAATGGACGTTTCTCACGAATCATTCTCAGGTTCTGCTTTGCTTGGCCAATAACGGTGGGCGTCTGACTGCGCGGGAAATTGCGGAGGTCGTTGGCATTACCGAGCGCGCGGTCCAACGCATTCTGAGTGATCTCGAAGAGAGTGGATACCTCACCCGTGTTCGGGATGGGCGGAAAAATCGCTATGAACTTCATCCAGAAGTGCCCATGCGTCATCCCGCTCAACGGGGACAAGCAGTACGAGACCTGTTGGAATTGCTGACGCCACGGGATCCATAGATATTTTCAACCTGTCCAATTCGCTACACTACCGTGGGGCAGTTAGACCCATTTGTTTGCTGTGCCCAGCCCTCTAACTCGCCGCGAGCATTTTCTTGCGACCAGCGACTCAGTCTAGCTTCACGTGGTACCCCGCGGACCTGTCTGCAAGCTCGTCATTTTGGCCCATGGTCACAACAATCGCGAGAGCGACCAAACCGAGTTCATAAAGATGGATATATTGGCGGTAGTTTCCCGCAATCGTGGGAGAGGTAAAATATATCGCGTCAGCAAGACCAGAAGTAAACCGGTTGGCGAACCACGGCATGCGTGAATCTAACCGGTCACCATAGACTCGGTGTCGAGCGACGAGCTATACTTCGAGTACTGGTAGTGGCTCGGGGGATTTTGGAGAACCCTTTGCAAGTAAAGCTCACATGAGTGGGTTCTCGTAAGAATCTCCCGCCTTTAGGCGTGGGGGCGGCAACCAATAGTATCCAATTCCTCCGAAAGCTGGGCAACAGCTAGCCAGAGAACAAAGTGGCACCCTATAAAAGCCACAGAACAGTGAACCTCAGAGCCTCCTATCAAGGCTAAGCTCCGAGCCTCGTACTGCTTTTGTCTATATGGCATTCCCCGGCATGACTAATTTACAGACCATGAGAACCAACTATTCATATATTCTGCGGTTTGCTGGCTCATCTTTCCTCCCGCCACCGTCTCAAGTTGCTGTTCAGATAACTCGTCATCGGACGCCTGAGTTATTGGTGGCAACACCACCGTGATATGTGCGGCACTTTGATCGACTAGTTGGAGCCGAATCGAGTCGGGAACGACTTCCCCAGTCGCATCTTTGATGGCTTGATGCGGATGCGCTAACAGCTCTTTTCGAAACGATCTATCCTCGGCCGCACGCTCCCGTACGGATTTCATCACGCGATCGATTTTTTCTTTAGTCCATTCGCTCATGGTTTCACCTCCCCAATTATTCATATTACCGTAGCCGATTCCGATGTTAACCCATCGTCTGCTGACACTGCAACATGTCATGGTTCGGCCAGCAAGGCCTCGTCAAAGTCTAGTAAAGCCTTGTGTTTACGCCTTTTTTAAGGGAATGAACATTTTTCGACCGCTCTGTTCCAGTGAAGGTCTGTCAGCAAAATTACGGGTGAGGTGGAGTCAGGGATGCTCAGCGTCCGGACGAACCTCTGGCTCAGACGGAGGCAACGGTTCTTCAGAATCGATCGGGAAACACTCAACTGGCAGGCCTTCCGGCCTCCGCGGCCGTCTCTCGATCCTGATTGATCCCCGTCATCAGCGGAATTTTCGTTTCCTCTTAGAGGAAGTCCTGCTGTTGGCCCTAGCCGCTGTACTCGCTGGGAGGATCTCCCATGTCGCGATCAGCGACTGGAAATCATGACTTGAGTCCAGTACACCGCGAGCGCTGCGGACCAACCTTTATAGTCCCCAGTACGGCGAGGCGACCATCCGTCGGGCCCTGCAAAGCCTAGACGGCGATGCCGACAACGCCGTCATCAATGAGTGGTTAAGCCAGAATTCCCTTCAGGAGGATGATGCGCTGGCCGTCGAGTTGGACGACTATAGTCCTCCGAGCATCACCCTCGATAAAGGGCATGGCCGTATCGAGCAGCGGACCGTGCGCACCTCGACTGTCCTCAATGCCTATCTACACTGGCCCGATTTGGGCCAGATCTTTCACATTGACCGCCATGTGACCCACCTCGTGGGAGAAAATCCCCGCGATGAGATGGTCTTCGGCGTCACGAGATTGCGTCCGCAAAAGGCCCCAGCTCAGCAAATCGGGGGGCAGGCGCGAGCGCACTGGGTGGGACACAGAAACCCGCCTGCATGCCGTCCGGAACATGGCATTTGATGAAGGCCGGTCCCAAATCCGGACCGAATGCGGTCCACAAGTTATGGCAACGCTGCGAAATGTCGCCATCGGCTTGATCCGACGGATGAAGCTGCCCAATATTCGGCTCTTACGCACTTTCTGGTATTAATAATTGACCCAGTAACCATTAAGCAAAAACAGAGTGATCTTCCCCGAGAGCGGTTCGATGCAAATACGACCGAAATCATACGCTGAACATCCTCGACGCGATGGGCTCATGCGTACTTTGTATTATACGGCCAGGGTGGTCCACCTTAACCCCACGACCTTGCCAGGCTGACGCTTAGAATACGCTCTCGGAGGAGGCGAACGGAATTCTGCTAGTGGACCGGTCCATGGTCCAATGGCGAAAAACCCCACGAGAGGAAGTTCTGGCCGACCTCTTCACCGTAAAAAGCGCCGCCGTTTTGTTCAATCCAAGATGGGCTGCCATCGGTTCATGGCGGGGACCAGATTCGTTCATCCGAGGATGAATCGCAACGGACAATGGAGAGTCTTTGCCCTCCAACCAAGGCATCCTCAATGGCAGTTAAACGGTTAGCTCTCTACCCGCTACCCGACTCGACCAGGTCCAAAATCGCATCGTTGACCACGCCATGGTTCATCAGCAGGATACAATCGAACTCCCGTGTTCCTCGCGCTCTTAGCAGCAAAGACCGGTTAGATCATCGCCAAGACCATATTGTGAAAGATAGGGCGAAGACGGACCGGCGCATTAAGTGCGCGACCAAAATGGACGCGGTTGGTCAGCATGACCATCACCACGTCATAATCAAAATCTACCCACAACGAGGTTCCAGTAAAGCCTGTATGCCCAATTGCAGCCTCTGACATCAAGTCCCCCGCTGAAGACAGCGGATGAGGTTTTTGGTAGCCGTAGCCTCGGAGTTCTCCGGGGATCCCTAAAGTCCTTGGCCGCATCAAGGCCTTCACCGAAGCCGGGGAGAGCCAGCGGGTTTTTGGCCCTTCGCCATAGCGCAACAAAGCTTGTCCGAAAGTCAACAGGTCGTCAAGCGTCCCGAACAGGCCGGCATGGCCGAGGACACCCCCTGCTGCCCGCGCGTTCTCATCGTGAACCACGCCCACTAAAGGGATCCCATTAGCGTCTGTTTCCGTGGCCGCAATTTCTGGATACGGCTTAGGGAGAAATCCGGTATGCTCTAGTCCGAGGGGCCCTCCAACCTCTTCGGCAAACAACCGATCGAGTCCCAATCCGGTGATGCTCTCTAAGATATGACCGAGCAAGACAAAGTTGAGGTCGGAATACAGTACTTGATCACCGGCCGGGTAGATCCGGTCAGCGCTGGCGACAGCCCCAATGCGAAGATCGCGCATGGTCGGATCAAACGAGGTCAAATCCATCCAAGCGGGAAGGCCGCTGGTGTGGGTCAAAAGATGAAACAGTCTGAGACTGCCAAAATCCGCCGGCAAAAATCGTGACACCAAATCGTCCAAACGAAGAAGTCCCCGCTCCAAGACGCGAAACACCAAGCTGGTCGTCGCCACCACCTTGGTCAATGACGCTAGATCGAACAGGGTGTTTACCGTCATCGGCCAGAGCTCTGGAGTGACCTGACGATAGCCCACACTTTGTCGGAACCATACGCTCTCGCGATTGGCCGCCCCGACTACCGCTCCGGGGAAAGATCTTTCGTTGACCTCGTGTTCCAAGAGACGATGGATGGCGTCGACTCCCGACCTATCCATGCTCCACGCCCCCTTTCCAGCTGGGTATGAATCGTTCATCTGGGCCCTCCCCGCTCCGCATTACATGCGTTCCGGCACACTAACACCAATGACCTCCATGGCTTGGCTCAGCGCAATCAATACCGCTCGAATCAACTCTATGCGCGCCCGGCGGAGGGAAGGCGCTTCCTCCATAATACGATGTTGTCGATAAAATGCGTGAAAATGTGTCGCTATTTCTGTGAGGTATCGACAGAGCGCCTGCGGCGCACGCTGCTCCGCTGCCCTCAGAATGACTGAAGGCATCTTAGCCACATCTCTAATCAGGGCCTGCTCTAACGGCTCTACCAACTTGAGAGAGTCAAAGGGCTCCGGATCCTCAGCGAAACGGGCCTCATAAGTCTGCAAGATGCTATGAATGCGTGCGCCCGCGTATTGCACGTAATACACCGGGTTCTCCTGAGTCTTCAATTGGGCCAGGTCTAAATCAAAGTCCATCGGCGTATCCGACGACCGTTCGACAAAAAACCAGCGTGCAGGATCCACCTCCACCTCATCCATCAGTTCGGCCAAGGTGACGAACGTTCCTCCCCGCTTCGACATCTTTACCGGCTGTCCCCCGCGAAGCAAACGCACCATTTGGATTATTAAGATCTCCAATGTTTCTGCACGATAGCCGAGTCCCGCCATAATCGCCCGCATCCGGCTTAAATGGCCGTGGTGATCGGGTCCCAGCAAATCAATCACATGATCATAACCGCGTTGAAACTTCTCGACATGATAGGCCGCATCGGGAACGATGTACGTGTATCCCCCATCCGACTTGACCACCACGTAATCTTTCTGATCACCGAACTGGGTGGAACGAAACCAGCGCGCCCCTTCTTGGTCATACAAAAGGTCAAGGCTTTCCAATTGCTGCACCACTGCATCTGGTCGCTTTGCGTCTCGAAGGCTCTTCTCAGAAAACCAACGGTCAAAGCGCACCCCGAACCGTTCCAGTTCTTTTTCTTGCTGCGCTCTCAGTATTTCAGCGGCCCATGCGCCGAGCTCAGGCCAGGCCGTGACATCTTCCACTAAAGCTTCCCACTGGGAATGAGAGGCAGCATACGCTTGAGCCAAGTCTCGAACGTACTCTGCCGGATAGACGCCTTCCGGCCAGACCTCCGGCAACGGCGACCCACGCAACTCGTCCAGTCGAATGGCCATGGCTTGACCCAGCTTGACCACTTGCATACCGGCATCGTTGACATAAAATTCGCGGTCTACGCTATATCCCGCCATCGTAAGCAGTCGAGCCAGGCTATCGCCCCAGGCAGCCGCTCGGCCATTGACCACGACGAGGGGCCCGGTGGGATTGGCCGAGACGAACTCTAACAAGACACGCTCCCCTATAGGTGGGCGCCGACCAAAGCCCTGAGGATTATTCACCGCCTCGACCAAGACCTGAGCCAGCCACTGCGAGTCTACCCAGAAGTTGATAAATCCTGGTCCTGCTACCTCAATCCGCTGCACCAAGGGCAACTGAGGAAAATGTTCCGCCAACCGGGCGGCAATGTTTGGCGGTGACCCCGCCAAACGCTTCGTCAAGCGAAACGCAAGATTCGTCACCCAATCCCCATGACCTTCTTCGGTGGGAGGAGTTACCTCGATCCTCTCTAGGGCCATATCCACCGAGAGGGAAGTGAGTGCCACTTGTAATCCCGCCCTAATCTCTAGCCGGGCCTGCTCCCAAAGCGAATCCATCATATCCTCCTTTCTTCTCTCACCGTGGTCGGGTGACCGTTAAGAGCGCATCGCGGATCATTTTGGCTGCCAGCACCGCGGTGCGTTGCGAAACATCTTGTAACGGCATGGTTTCCACGAAATCCATACCCACCACATTCAGCCCGCCCAACAGCCTGAGTGCGCTAAAGGCTTCCGCAGCTGAGATTCCGCCGGGTTCAGGGGTCCCAGTGCCAGGAAAAAATCCCGGGTCGATTACATCTAAGTCAATGGTAACGTACAAAGGACGCCCTTTCAGTTCCTCGATGACCGACGTCAGCGGAGCCAGCACCGCTTCTGGATACAGGTGCGTATTCTCTTTGGCATAGACCATTTCCTCGCGCGTTCCCGATCGAATGCCAAATTGGTACAAGTGACCAGGTCGCAAGAGCTCCGACACCCGGCGAAGTACGGTAGCATGCGACAACCGTTCCCCCAAATAGGTATCACGAAGGTCGGCGTGGGCATCCCAGTGTACGACCACCAAGTCAGGATAATGAGCCGCCACTGCTTGAATCAAAGGCAGCGTAACCAAGTGCTCTCCGCCCACGGCCACAAACCGTTTTCCCTCGGCTAAGATGCTCTCCGCCGCTTCGCCAATTTGCGTCAAAGCTTGAGACACATTACCAAAGGCAAACTCTAAGTCTCCAACGTCTGCCACCGACACATCTTCCAAGTCTCGATCCAGGAGTATGGAATAGGTCTCCAGGCCATAGGAGGCCTCACGAATTCTCGGTGGGCCAAAGCGCGAGCCTGGTTGAAACGATGCGGTAAAGTCCATAGGCAAGCCAAAATAGATCCACTCAGCATCGACTGCGGCAGCAGTCATCCCGAGAAACTTCTTGGCAACAAAATATTCGGTCACAACAAGAGATCCTCCACAAACTTAGGCAACTGGAAGCAAGCCTGATGCACATCCGGTGTCCAATATCGAGTGGCAAAGTTCGTCCGCTGAGCATCGGCTGGCCCCGGAAGCGGACCCTTGGATCCCAGCGTAAAGGACCAAAACCCACTAGGATAGGTGGGAATAGCGGCCAAATAGAGTCGAACGATGGGGAATGCCGATCGCATCCCTCGGACCACCATTTGGATCACGTCTGGCTCTAGATAGGGTGATTCCGACTGCGCCACCATGACTCCATCATCGCCCAATGCGCTTGCCACCGCCTGATAAAACTCCGCCTGAAAAAGGCCGGTCGCTGGTCCCACGGGGTCGGTTGAATCCACCACCATCACGTCAAAATCACGTGCTTGACGAACCCATTCAATGCCGTCCGTACAATGCACATGAGCTCGGGGGTTGTCTAGCTCTATACTAATCTCTGGGAAATAGCGCTTTGCAGCAGCCACCACTTGTGCATCAATTTCAATCAAGTGTACTGATTCAATGCTGGGATGTTTCAGCGCTTCGCGAACCGCTCCACCATCGCCGCCGCCAATGATTCCAATTTTTTTCGGCCGGGGATGAATCATCAAGGGCACGTGCGTAATCATCTCATGATACACAAACTCGTCGACCGTCGTCGTCTGAACCGCGCCGTCAAGCACCAACATTCGTCCATAGGCCGCGGTCTCGGCCACGACCAATTCTTGATAGGGGGTGGTCTCTTGGTGCAAGACGGATTGCACCTTAAGCCCCAAGCGCACCGAAGCGGTCTGATTTTCCGTAAACCAAACGTCCAACTTGCATCTCCTCTCAACTAACGCTCTGCCAGGCCAAATCCGTGCGCTAATACCAAAGCGCCACAGCCGCGAAGGCGCAGCCAATTTGTTCCACTCGATGCTCGCACCCGCGCACCAACAACCTCTTCAGGTGCCGATCGCGACTAAAAAAAGCCTGGCGTGCCATTTCAGAGACCGTTTCTTCCGCTTGCTTACGGTCGGTCCGCCCAGAAAACTCCATGATCACTCCATATTGATCAGATTCGCCGATCGCGATGGCCACAGCGGCGGAAATTACTTCGCCCACGATCTCCGAAGTAATCGTCCCGTAAGCAGTGGGCATAAGCGATCCAGGAACAATTTCCAACTGGTCATACTCCACCGCTCCCGGAGGCAAAATTGAGCTGACCCGCACCAGATTGACGTTGCCAATTCCAGCCCGCAGCAATGCATTGTCAAACGCATTTAAGCGCGTCGGCCCTTCGGCCGATCCGGCTAAAAGGGTGAATTTTCGGGGAATAGGTAACACGGAAGCCCTCCTTAATTATCAAACGGCATAAGCCGAGCTTTGGGGACATGCATACGTACGAGATTATAACAAATCCGCTCGAAACCACATAGATCCATGGCAATTCAAACCCAAGCGGATGCGAGCCGGTTGAATGCCTTCGGGCCAACTCCTACGAACATTACATCGCCATGTCGGACGATCTTGGAAGAAGGGGGTCATTTGAAGATAGCCACCATCGCCTTAGGGAAAACCCGAGACCGATACATCAACGCACCTCGATCATTGAGTTACACGGTAAGAACGAGGTGAGGCTTTAGTCGTCCTATGAGAGCCCGAAATCACCCCCGCGAATGGACTCCCTCACCCGATTTGGCAAGACAATCGGTAGGGTGGGTCCCAATGTTGTCAGGTTAAGGATTTTCCGGCTCTTACGCACTTTATTTATTAAGAATTGACCCAGTAACCATAAAGTGAAAACAGAGTCATTTTTTCCGATGGTGGTTGGATGCAAACATGACCGAAATCATACGCTGGACATCCTCGACGCGATGGACTATCCTGAAAAGAAATGTCATCAAGGGGATACGGATGGCTATGGACTCCGTACGGTTAAGCCAACAATTGCAAGACTTTTTTAGAACCCAGGCGACGGAACTAGCCGGTCGATTCAGTAGCATCACCCGACTCATGGAGGTGCTAGCGAAGTTTTGGTAGGGGTTTTTGATACCGAGTGACTTGGGATTGACGGAAGTTGAACGGGGTGAAAAATGCTGGCACTTTCAATGGCGGTCGCGGTCGGACCAGGCCACGTGCCCGGTCTGCCACACCGTGAGTCGGCACTCCGCCAAGCGGTATACCGACCATACGGTGCAAGATTTTCCGTTGGATGGGAAGACCGTGTATCACAGGATGACCAACACGCGCTACATTGGTGACCAGCCGGATTGTCCCGTCTACCCCTTTGTGGAACCCATGGACGGCTTTGCCGTCTCCGGGGCGCGTTTGTCCAATTTGCTCGGGGCTCCATCTATCGACGCCTAATACAGGAAGTCGCGCACGAACGGGCGACGGCCTTGCAGGCCCGAACGGGCCTGGCCTCGGTCGAGAGTGCGACCCTCAAAGCACCAAAGACGGCGTCCGTGCCCGCCCCCTGGATCAATACGACGGCCTACGATGACGCCACGGTCGCCATCATTTTTGATACGCACGCCTCGTTTCGAAGCCCAGCAAGATCGTGAGCGCTGAATGGTATACGGAGCTGGAAGCCAAGCTCCCGATTGTGGCTCGGCTACGGACGTGCCTATCCACCTTTACCACGATTCGGGATACCGGCGATGAGGCAGGCCTGGACCGATTCATTCAGACGTATCAGGACGACGCCTCGGAACCGATTGCGGAGTTCGCCTCCGGACTGAAACAGGATATCGAGGCGGTGAAAAACTGCCTACGCTATCCGGCCATTAGCAATGGCCCCATGGAGGGGACTAACAACAAAACCAAAATGGTCCGTCGACGGGGGTATGGACGAGCAGGACTGGAACTCCTCAATGCGCTCTTCGCCCTCCCCTGGTATTACTATGATTTAGATCCTACTCAGCAGCCTTATCCCGAGGCTGCCTAGGCGGACTCCACTCCAAGCCAACGGCACCTGAACACCTCTCCCGGATGGACTGCGAACCGGGCGTGGTCCACCACGCCATCCCGGCTTCGAACGCTCCCCCGTTCCTTTCCACGGGGGAGCTATTTTCATAGAGCATCCCATTTTCGCTATGTTATCATCGGCAAACAATCAATACACACTCATTTCCGTTCGCGTTATCGCAACTTCGTCAATTATCAATACCAGAAAGTGCGTGAGAGCCAGTTCGTCGACCGAACCGTTCAGAACTGGTTATCCGGCTATTCGCATCGTGAAGTAATGGCCAACTGTTGTCTCGCATCATACGCTCGCGTAGACATTTGGTATTGGTGTGGCGATCGGCGTAATCATTCTTGGAGGGTATAATAGAGGTCATGAACATGAAACTGCGGGATTTACGATAAAAGTGCGGGATATCATGCATGCATTAGAAGCCGACGATTGGCTGCTGGTAGCCACCCCTGGTAGTCATCGGCAATATAAACACTCGACAAAACCGGGTCGGGTGACGGTTGCAGGACATCTTCAAGATGAGGTTGCCCCGGGTACATGGCGCAGCATTCAACGGCAAGCAGGATGGCGCAAGGAGGAACGATGATGCAGCAGTATACGGTCATTGTTGAGCGAACGGGATCGAATTATTCGGCGTATTCGCCTGACGTCCCTGGGTGTATCGCTACGGGTCAAACGATCGGTGCGACCCTGGACGAATTTCGGGCGGCTTTGGTCTTCCATTTGGAAGGACTGTCACAGGATGGTACCCCCTGGCCCGAACCACAGACGACGGCCCATACGGTTGTCGTCTGAAGAAGTGTCATGCTTGTTCTGCACCTTCGTCTTGACTACCCCAGGTCGGCCGCCTGGGGTTTCGTGTGATCCGACTTAATTGCTGGGATGGGAGGAACCTTCCGTGAACGCGGAATAGGGTGCGTTGGACGGCGAGGTCAAGTCCCCTATGGGATCCCTACGATTGCACTCTGCTCAATAAACACAGCGCCGTCATTTAACTGGCAAGACGCTAGGGCCCTCGGTGGCTACGTCCACCGGATCCTCGGCATGCGGGTTCGACTCCCGTTGGCGCAATGCATTTCATCATGCCAAAGTCGTCATTGTCGCTGAACAGAGACCTACTTCACTATTCTTAGGAAAGGAATCGATGTGTATGCCCACCACAGTAAAAGCCATCGCCGCATTGGAGACGGCGCTCAACAATGTGTTGGAATCCGCCGTACAGCGCGGCGAACGCACATCGTCGGGGCCGAATAGGGGTTGGGGGTTCTGTAGCAATCGCGCGAAAGGCCAGAATACGCGACCGTGTGTTCGGCCAGAAGCACGGATGGGGCATTAAGGAGGGATTTATGCCGTTTCAAACGGTAATTAGGGAGGTTCCAACCATCCTCATCGATCTCTAGTAGAGTCCTATGGTGCATACACGAGATCTTACAGAAACAACCTGCGTGGTATTCACCAGATCAGGCACCAGCACTGGCAATCAAAGCACCCAAAAGGTGTCTCCCCTCCATGCGCCTACACTCGCATGGTCATCACGGCTTTGGCCACACTAGGAGAAAGCTGGGGTGGGACTCTGGCCGAGAGGAGAATATCGATGCCATCACGAAAGGATCGAAAAAAATCAGCTCATACGCCTGGTTGGATGCGGAAGTTTGCTAGCCGGGTGCTTTTAAGAACCGCCTATCTCAGCCTACCGGTGATGGTATTAGGCGTAGGAATTTTACTGTTCCCATTAACCTGGCTGCCCTTGCCCACCCCTCACATGGCGTCAGACACGACGATTTACGCCCAAGGCGGACAGTTAATTGACGTCCTCTATAGCCGTCAAAATCGGATGCCGATTCCTTATTCCGCGATTCCGAAAACTATGCAAAACGCTCTGGTTTCCATCGAAGACGATACGTTTTGGATCGAGCCTGCACTCGATCCAGTGGGAATCTTTCGCGCGGCACTGACCGACATCACGCACCATCAAATCCTCCAGGGTGGCAGTACGCTGACCCAACAATTGGCGAAAAACCTCTATCTAAGCGACCGCCGCACGTTTCGCAGAAAGATTGTAGAGTTTTTCATTTCGATGAAACTGGCCACTACCTATACCCCGCCCCAAATTATCGATCTGTATCTCAACGACGTCTACTTTGGTGAAGGAGCGTATGGCATCGAAGCCGCCAGTCAAACCTACTTCGGCCACAGTGCCAAAGCGCTCACCTTACCCGAGTCGGCGCTACTCGCCGGAGTCGTCAATGCGCCGAGCTACTTCGATCCTTACCTTCACCCCGCGGCCGCCATCGCTCGCCGAAATCAGGTATTAACTCGGATGCAGCAACTGGGGTATATTACCTCGTTCGAGGCTGCTCGGGCCAAACGCACCCCGCTGTATCTGAGTGGGGGAATGGCCTTGGCCAACCGAGCTCCGTATTTCACCCAATTAGTGGAAGACGATCTGACGCAAATGGATCCGTCCCTGGCCAAAGATCTTGCCTCCGGAGGCTATCGGATTACCACCACCCTCAATTGGCCGATGCAACAGGCGGCCGATCGAACCGTAGCTAACTATCTTCCCGCCACGTCGCTGGTGCATGGCGTACCCGAGCCCGAGACAGGCTTGGTGGCCATCGATCCCCAAAACGGATACGTTCGGGCCCTGGTCGGCGGTGACAACTACGCCCGCACCCAATTCAATCGCGCCCTTGATGCTCGCCGCCAGCCGGGTTCTACCATGAAGTACTATCTATACACCACGGTGATTAACGACGGCTATCCCACGTCGAGCACTCAAGTATCAGCCCCGGTTCGGTTTCCCAATGGCAACGGCACGTATTACGTGCCTAATAACTATGGCTATGTATATAACGGAAGGTTGGTCATACGCCGAGCCATCGCTCTCTCTGACAATATTTGTGCCGTAAAATGGATGAATACGGTCGGGCCCAAAGCGATGATCGCGACGGCTGATGCTATGGGTATCACCACCCCGCTCGCAGATAACTTAACCACGGCTCTTGGTTCCTCCGGGGTCACACCCATGGAAATGGCGCGTGGAGTATCCACTCTTGCCAATGGCGGCAAGCGCGTACGCCCAATGGCCGTGCTCAAAGTGATCAATCCTAGTGGACGCGTGGTATTCACCGATACCCCGCACTTGACCCCAGTGCTCACCCCGCAAGTAGCCTACGTCGTCACCCAATTGTTTCACGCACCCCTTTTAAACCCCAATGGCACCGCCCACGACCTAGAGCCGATTATCAATCGACCCGCGGCTGCCAAAACCGGAACCTCAAATTTTCAGCGCGATGCCTGGCTAGTCGGCTATACTCCGCAGTTGGCCACGGCCGTGTGGGTGGGAAACGACAATTACGCTCCTTTGGGACTTACCGGAGATCGCGGAGCAGGACCCATTTGGGCCCACTTTATGGCGGCTGCCCTGGCCAACCGGCCCAAGCGTACCTTCCCTGCCCCTGCGGGTCTGATATGGAAGAGCGTGTGCATCGGGGACGGGCTGTTGCCCAACGGCTGCTGTTCGACGTATCGCGAAGTGTTTTTACCCGGGCGCGTTCCGGTCTCCATCAGCCCCGGATGTGGTTCCGGTGAGACATTCTCTTCTACCGGCGGGGTGACTCCGGTCCCAGTTCCCTCGCCCGACAAAAGCCTAGGCAACATCCTCCAAGGCCTCATTCGATCGCTCGTGCCCTAATCCGTGAGTTTGTCGCGGTGAATTCTCTGACCATCCCGGGCCAAGCGCGCCCGGATGCGTAGGGCATCTGGCAACCTCTTCGCCTCCGGGCTAAACACCATATCTCCGGCGGCGACTAGATCCCGGCCGTATTGAGCCACAACCGCCACGTAAAGGCTTTCAAATCTCTCGTCGATCATCTGAGGATCTGCCGAAAGAGATGGCCCGCGGCGATCCCCACAATGACCGCGGCTGCCGCCACCGCCACAAATTGCAACCCACTGCGCAACGAATGGCCCTTGGCCACCCGCGCCTTAACCACGCCTAAGGTGAAGGCGGCACTAAATGCTAGCACAATGGCCAAAACCATCGCGGTATGGGTATTCGTCCAAATCAAATAAGGGACCATAGGGGGCATCGCGCCTAAAATGACTGCGGCTGCCATCACCCACGCGTTGCGCCAAGGGCTGTCCAGGGCATCCAACAAGATACCAAGCTCTTCGCGCATCATAAAAGCAATCCATCGATCCTTGTCGCCGGTCAATCGGTCGGTCAAT
This sequence comes from Clostridiales bacterium, assembly GCA_027365485.1. Classification (GTDB taxonomy): domain Bacteria; phylum Bacillota; class Sulfobacillia; order Sulfobacillales; family Sulfobacillaceae; genus JAMCVM01. Next base: position 23,799 of record DAHXNH010000241.1, on the reverse strand, counting down.
TTCTGGGTTTCTTCCGAGGTAAATCCCTGGCCACGGTAAATCGCTTCAACTTCGCGCCGTTCTTCATCGGGCACGGTGTCCACTTCATATTCTTCCCGTTTACGCTCTGCCATAAAATACTCATTTTGGGCCGCGGTTGACAAATAGGCGCCTAGCCCCATGGAAATGGTGGCCGCCGTGACCGCCGACAAGCCCGAGATCACGATATCATGCGCCGCCAAGCGAGAGGCCGTCACGCCCATCACAATACCCGTCACCGAAACCAACCCGTCGTTGACACCGAACACCAATTCTCGAATAGACCGTGCTTGCGGCGTATGCGCTCGCTCGCTGTGTCGTGTGGCTTTGATCATATCCGCATCCTACCTGCCCCTCTATTCGACTGTGAAAGGTCATCGCACGTATTATGAAAGGATCCCCATGATCTTGAAGGCTACTTTCTACGGCTGCAAAAAGGCCCTCAAGTCGGCCCGGGAAAGCGATTCCAACCGGATCTGAAAAACCTCGGAAAGATGGCAGGATAATTGGGCTTTGACATCAGCCAACGGAGGCGAATGACCTAACTGCTGCTCGATAGACGTCACCCCATGGTCGCGAATTCCACAGGGAATAATGCCGCTAAAGTGATCCATATTCGGATGAACATTCAACGCCAGGCCATGCTGCGTCACCCAATGGGAAGCTTTTACCCCAATCGCAGCGATCTTCTCGCCTCCGATCCACACCCCAGTGTTGGGGGGGAATCTTCCCGCCGCCAAGTTCCAGTCGGCCAGAGTCAAAATGATGGCCTCTTCTAAATCGCGCAAATACCGGTGCAAATCCCGATCGCCTGGCCGGTCAAGATTTAAAATCGGATAGGCCACCACTTGACCGGGGCCATGATACGTAATATCTCCGCCCCGGTCCACTTCAAACAATTGGATACCCTCTTTGGTGAGCTTGGCCTCATCCCACAGCAAATTACTCGATTGGCCGTGGGCCGCACGGCCAATCGTATACACCGCCGGATGCTCGACCAAGTAAACCACCTCATTCAAACCTCGGCGTAAAACCGCCTCCGCCGTCGTTCGTTGCAGTGTCCAGGCCTCTTGATAAGGCATTCGTCCAAGGTCCACCAACCACACGAGTCTCAGGTCCATGTCACGAAGGCGCCACGGTCGGGACCTGGGAAGCAGCATGATAAGAACTGCGCACCAAAGGACCCGACTCCACATGCAAGAATCCGAGGGCTTGAGCTTCTTCTTTGATGGCGAGAAACTCTTCAGGGGGATAGTAGCGCACCACCGGCAAATGGTCGAGATCGGGTCGCAAGTATTGGCCGACCGTAAGCACATCCACTTGGTGACTTCTAAGATCCGCGAACACTTGGTGAATTTCTTCCCGAGTTTCCCCGAAGCCAACCATAATACCGGATTTGGTAATGATACTCGGATCTTGACGCTTTACCCGCTGCAGCAACTCCATCGTCCGCTCATAGCGCGCCTTGGGGCGAACTCGAGGATACAATCGGGGAACACTTTCCGTATTATGGTTAAAAATATCTGGATGCGCCTCGACAATGGTCGAAAGCGCCTCCCAATTACCCATCAGATCGGGCGTCAGGACTTCTACGCCACATCCCGGCACCTCACGGCGAATTGCCCGAATGGTTTCGGCAAAAATTTCGGCGCCGCCGTCGGCGAGATCATCCCGAGTGACCGACGTCAAAACGACGTGTCGAAGACCCATATGCTTTGTCGTGGCCGCCACCCGGGCCGGCTCTTCGCGGTCTAGATGGGTAGGGCGACCCGTGGTAATAGCACAAAACCCACAGTTTCGCGTACAGATATCCCCTAAAATGAGAAATGTGGCCGTGCGCGCCTCCCAGCACTCGTAAATGTTTGGACACAACGCCTCTTCGCACACCGTGTGCAAGGTCTGCGACCGCATTAAGTCCTTCAGGTCCGTATAGTTTTTACCCTGAGTAAGCCGCACCTTAATCCACGGTGGAACCTTAGGCCCAGGGGCTCCTCGCCGACCGGGCTCTAACATAACAATACCACTGTCCTCTTGCATGTCGTTCGACCTCCCTTCGGCTGCTTAGTCGCAGGCGAATTACAACGTGCTATCGGTCGTATACGCTTCTAAGGTCTTTTTGAGCTCTCCTAAAAATTGCGCGGCTTCTGCTCCATCGACGACCCGATGATCAAACGAAATACAGCAATTCATCATCGAGCGGACCGCAATCATGTCGCCCACGACTACCGGACGCTTGACCACCGACTCCATGGTCACAATCGCTGCTTCCGGGGCGTTAATAATCGGATACGTCAACACGGTACCTACGGCACCCGTGTTGTCGACCGTGAACGTGCCTTGCGACAAATCAGCCATCGTTAAGCGCCCGCTCCGGGCACGCTTGGCCAAGTCTTGGGTCGCCTGAGCCAATCCTATGATGCTCAATCGGTCAGCATCTTTCACCACTGGCACCACCAACCCGCGTTCGGTAGCCATGGCTACCCCGAGATTAATCCGCTTCTTCATCACGATGGAATCGCCGTTCCACTGAGCATTGACCATGGGCATCTTACGCAATGCCGCGGAGACCGCCTTGAGCATAAACGGCAGGTAAGTCAATGAAACGCCTTCGCGTGCCTTGAACTCTTCCTTCAAACGATTCCTTAACGAAACCAGTCCGCTGACATCAATTTCGACCATGAGCCACGCATGGGGCACGGTCATCTTGGATCGAACCATACGTTCAGCAATCATCTTGCGGACTTGAGAGAGTTGAACGACCTCATCCCCGTCTTCGATATTCGCCGACGCTCCTGCCACTTGGGGTACGCTTGCAACACTGGCAGCCGAAGAAACGGGCTCCCGAGCCTCGACCGGACTCAGACGAGTCCCCTCGTCCACGGCCTTTAGAACGTCATTGCGAGTTACGCGCCCGCCCGAGCCCGTGCCTGAGAGGCCTGACGGATCGATGCCATTCTCAGACGCCAGTCGACGAACCGCAGGTGAATACCGACCGCGACCCTCATCGGATTCCTTCGGAACCGCTGGCTGAGCGTTGGCCTCGACGTCCGCCTGAGGCTCTGGAGTTTTGGTCTCTACCGGTTCGGGCGCGGCCTCCGCTGAACTCTCGGCCTCACCTTCCACGGCGATCTCACAAATCGGTGTACCCACCCCGACCACGGCACCCTCTTCGACCAAAACCCGACTCAGCGTACCCGCCACCGGTGAAGGCACCTCGGCGTTGACCTTATCCGTCAATACCTCCAACAGCGATTCGTATTCTTCAATACTGTCACCGACTTTTTTGAGCCATTGGCCAATGGTCCCTTCGGTCACGGATTCCCCTAACTGGGGCATCACGACTGTATGCGCCACGATTTCTCCCCCTCTCCTTACCTAGAACTTTGCCAAATTTCGCGCGGCATCAGCAATTTTATCCGCGGTAATCATAAAGGCGTGCTCTAAGGGAGGGCTAAATCCCATCGCCGGTACGTCGGGTCCGGTCAATCTCATGATGGGTGCATCAAGATAGAACAACGCTTCTTCTGAAATCACCGCACTGATTTCGCCGCCGAAACCACCGGTCAGGTTGTCCTCGTGGACAATCAACACCTTACCCGTCTTTTTGGCCGACTCTAAGATGGCCGCCTTATCAAACGGACGAATCGAACGCAAGTCAATCACTTCCACGGAAATTCCTTCCCCGGCCAACGTCTCCGCTGCCTTCAGAGCCAGATTAGCCATTAGGCCGTAGGCGATAACGCTGACGTCTTTGCCTTCCCGCTTCCGGTCCGCTTTTCCAATGGGAATGAGATAGCGTTCTTCGGGCACTTCCCCTTTAATCGACCGATAAAGGCCCTTATGCTCTAAGAACAGCACCGGATCGGGATCGGCAATCGCCTGGGTCAACAGCCCTTTGGCATCATACGGCGTCGAGGCAATGACGACTTTCAGCCCCGGGACATGGCCAAAAAACGCCTCAACACTCTGCGAGTGGTAAAGCCCGCCGCGAACCCCACCGCCAAAGGGTGCGCGAATTACAATCGGTACCTCAAAATCGTTGTTAGACCGATATCGCATCCGCGCGGCTTCTTGGACAATCTGGTTAATCGCCGGAAAAATAAAATCAGCAAACTGAATTTCTGGAATGGGCCGAAGTCCATTGACTGCCGCACCAATAGCGGTGCCGACGATGGCCGCCTCAGCCAATGGCGAGTCGATAACCCGCGCCTCGCCAAAGTCGGCTTGGAGTCCTTCGGTCACTCGAAAAACGCCACCTCGCACCCCGACGTCTTCCCCATAAATAATCACACGCTCATCCCGCGCCAGTTCTTGTCGCAGAGTTTCGCGAATCGCTTCCAAAAAAGTCATTTGCGCCATATCTCGCCCTTGACCGCTTGCGGTCGGGCCTTCCCTCCTTGACTTCGCACGTTTTCAGGACATCCTCCAACCATGCGGCTACTTGCCGTCCTCTCCATACACATACAGGCCGAGCGTGTCGGCGTCAGGCAGCGGAGCCTTATCGGCATAAGTGGTGGCATCGTCCACCACGGCTTTAATTTTCTTCATTATCTCCGCTTTGTCCGCTTCCGTAATCACTTTGTCCGCCAATAAGCGCGCTTCGAACATCACTACCGGGTCAAATTGCTTATGCTCTTGCACTTCTTCTCGCGTGCGATAGGCGCGGTCGTCGTCGTCGCTGGAATGCGGAACAAAACGGTAAGTTTTGGCCTCCACTAGGGTTGGACCCTCGCCGCGGCGGGCGCGGTCGGCCGCCGCCTTAGTCACTTCGTAGACCTTGACGGGATCGTTGCCATCGACACTAATTCCAGGCATGCCATAGGACTCGGCATGGGCGCTGATGTCCTGCACGACCATTTGCTTGCGCTGGGGAACGGAAATAGCATAGCCGTTGTTTTCGTTGAAAAAGATGACCGGCAACTTGTGTACTGCGGCAAAGTTCAAGGCTTCGTGAAACTCGCCTTGGCTCGTCGAACCCTCACCAAAATAAGCCACGGATACTCGACCATCTTTTAACATCTTCGAGGCCAATGCTAAGCCGGCTGCGTGCGCATCCTGAGTCGCCACCACCGCACCCGTGCTTAGAATGTGCAAACGATGCGAACCCCAATGAGCCATCATCTGACGGCCGCCAGAATTGGGATCTTCGGCCTTAGCAAAGAAGTGTAGCAGCACCTCGCGCGGGGTCATCCCCCAGGCCAATACGAGTGCCATGTCACGGTAGTAGGGAACAATCCAGTCCTCTCCGCGGTTGAGGGCAAACGCAGAACCCACTTGCGCCGCTTCATGACCGTTTGACGAATACACGGTCGGTGCCCGCCCCTGCCGATTTAAGACCCAAAGCCTGTCGTCCAGCGCTCGCGAAAGCGCCATCGTGTAGTACATTTCCTTCATTAATTCGGGGGTTAAACCGCTATCCGGCAACCGAAATCTCCCCTTTCAGGTTCGTGTTCCATGGCCGTCAAGGGCACTCCAACACTCGTTCCTAGGCGACCACGCGTTCTAATGCTTTTGAGCTCTTGACCGAAATCTCGAGACCACACCATGCAATCATACCTCTCTTATCGGTACTTCGGATACTGTCTTCGCGTTAGATGTGAATGGCATGGCCATCGACGGCAAGAGCGGCTTCGTGAAGCACTTCCGAGACGGTGGGGTGCGCATGCACGCTTTCTCCCACTTCCCATGCCGTCCCTTCCAAAAATCTGGCTAAGGCCATCTCGTTAATCAGTTCCGAGGCATTTGGTCCCACAATATGCGCCCCTAAGAGAGCATCCGTTTTGGCGTCAGCGACCAGCTTGACCATCCCTTCAGCATCGCCCAAAATCAGCGAACGTCCATTGGCTTTAAACGGGAAAACGCCGACTTTGACGCTGTATCCTGCTTTTTCAGCTTCTTCTTGGGTCCAGCCCATGGAGGAAACTTCTGGTCGACAATAGGTCACTCGCGGCACTCGGTTCGGATTTAAAAGCTCAGGCTCCTTACCAGCAATCGTTTCAACCGCAATCATGCCTTCGTGAGCAGCGACATGGGCCAACAAATACCCCCCAATTAGATCGCCGATCGCATAAATATGTGGCACGTTCGTTCGATAATGGTCATCCACCCGGACAAAGCCTCTGTCCAAGGCAACTCCTACGGTCTCGAGGCCTAAGTCCTCACTCACCGGGCGCCGCCCCACGGCCACCAGCAGAGCCTCACCATCCACCTTGCTTTCTTTGCCATCTTCCGTTTGAATAACGCCGCTTACGCCCTTTGTTCCCACCTCGACGCGATCAAGAAGGAACTTGGCACCGGCGTAAATCTTAATCCCCCGCTTTGTCAAAAGACGCGTCAATTCTCGCGCCACTTCCAGATCATCTTGGGGCAAAATATGCGGCAGCATTTCCACCAAAGTCACGTGACTACCGAAGTCGTTATACATAGAGGCGAACTCTACACCTATCGCGCCGCCACCTAAAATCAAGATCGATTTCGGAATCTCTGCCATAGTTAACACGTGATCGGAGTTGATAATCCGCTTGCCGTCAAAATCTAGATGAGGCAATCCTCGGGGCACAGAACCCGTCGCTAGGACGATGTCCTTGGCCTGCAATACTGTTTTGCTGCCGTCCGCTTTAGATACTTCCACAGTCGTCGCAGCGGTGAGTCTACCAAATCCATCATATACGTCGACTTTGTTCTTCTTAAGCAAGAACTGAACCCCTCGGTACAATTGGTTGACCACGCGGTCCTTTTTGGCCAACGCACCGGGATAATCCAAAGCCACTTCGCCACTGAGTCCGAAATCCTCTCGGTGACGAAATGTATCTAGCAACTCAGCGGTATGTAGCATTGCCTTGGTGGGAATACAGCCCTGATGCAGACACGTGCCCCCCACCTTAGCCTTATCGACCACAGCCGTCTTCAGACCCAGTTGTGCCGCTCGAATGGCTGCCACATAGCCTCCGGTTCCGCCTCCGAGAATTACCACATCGTATTGATTCGTATCCGCCATCTCGCTATCCTCCTACCTACCTTACCTCAACCACTAAAATCCCAAGGTCTGTCCAATGCCTCGCGGGTCTGACGCGCCCAAAAATCCTTCGTCGACGCGTCGAATCACTTGAGCAGAACCCCCGCCGGCGTAGGGTCCAATCACTTGGATCGCATGTCCGCGCTGCGCGAGGTCGCTCCAAACTTTTGGACTAAATCGCGACTCCAGCACCACCCGTTCAGATTCGGCCAGCGTATGCATATCGGTCCCTGGCAGCACCGTTAGCCGGGGCCTCGCCAAGGCCTCTCGGGGACTTTGTCCTCCCCATAAAAGGTCCATTAAAATCGTTAAGTTCCACTGCGGTTGCCCATCCCCACCTGGGGTATTGCCGACTATTAGGGTCTTGCCATGTTCCTGCACCAAATACGTGTTCAGCGTGTGCATGGGTCGTTTTCCGGGTAGTGCTTGATTAGGATGTCCCGGAATCCGATTAAATGATCGTCCTGCGCGATTATTAAGAAAAAACCCACCAGCCGGCACGTAGACCCCTGATCCAAAAGCCAATCCCAAGCTGTGAATCAAACTTACCGCTCCGCCGTCGCCATCCACTGCGACCAGCGACGTCGTGTCTCCTTCACTGACCGGATCTTGAGCAGAAAAGGGCAATTTCGCCTTGTTGCCACCCAAGTAGGCTAACCGGCGGTCAATATGTGTAGGTTCAATTAGCGTCTCGGCTAGAAAATCCACGAAATCAGGATCGCCCAGTCGTGCGCGCCTGTCATAAAAGCTCCAACGAAGAGCCTCGATCACTCGATGGACTCTTTCCGGTTGATTCCTCCAGTCCGAGTCAAACCCGCCTCGCTCAACCATAGCCAGCGCTTCCAACAATACCACTCCCGCCGACGGCAGTGGGGATGCCCATACCGTGTAGCGATCAATATTTAAGGCCAGCGGCCGTTCCCATCGCGAGCGATGCGCTTTCAGATCCTCGCGGTCAAGAAACCCCCCGCCAGCTTTGACCGTGCGGCTGATTGCCTCGGCCATTGGACCTTGATACAAAACAGAGCGCCCCGATTCTAAAATGGCTTCTAGCAATTCGGCTAGTTCCGGCTGGCACAAGAGATTGCCTTCGCTCAAAGGTCGTCCGTCCGAAAAGAAACGCTCTCGCACCGAAGCATCCCGGCCGAGTTCAGTTTGATTATCCAAAAGGTCTTGCGCCAGGACCGAGTCGACCAAGAAACCATCGCGTGCGAGTCCCAGCGCAGGATAAATCACATCGGCCCAACTCAGTCGACCAAAGCGTTCGTGCATCGTCTGATAAGCATCGAGAGCGCCTGGAACCGCCACGGATTGAGGTCCACGCAGAGGGAGGCGATCCGCCATGGTCGATGTGAGTCGCGCTTCGTCATAAGACATGGGAAGCGCGCCGCTACCTACCAAAGCAAACACCTGTCCCCCAGGCTCACTGTAGAGCGCATACACATCTCCGCCAAAACCGCACATATTCGGCATCACCACTGCAGTGGCCAAGGCCGTCGCAACCGCGGCATCCACGGCGTTGCCTCCTCGATGCAGAACTTCTAACCCTGCCTGGCTGGCCATGGGATGCCCGGAAGACACCATTCCCCGGCGAGCCCAGACATTCGAGGTTAGCCAATTACTCTCTTCTGCCATCGAGTCTGCCCACTCCTCCAATAAGCCTACGCCGCTTTAACGCGGCGGGTTTGACACGCACCCGAGAACGTTTTAACCTTACCCCTTTTAGATTCACGTGGCAAGAACTAAGGACCAGCGCTCATTAGCAGCGGATGACCTCGACTAGAGGCTCTCGCATGGACCGAACGCCATCAATCAACCGTATAATTATACACCAATAATACATCGATGTGAATTTCCTATGGCGATGTCCCGGTATTCCACGCATTTGCCATAAGCATGCCGCACGAACCCCGGGCTAGTCAGGGGCAATAGCCAGATACCTACAATTTAAATCCAAATGCGTGATCACGCCAGGAATTTCCTCATGAACAGAGAAATACACCAAGGATGTGACTAATATCCATTTTTACTAGAGTCGAGGTGCATTGCCCTTGCAAAATGCCGGAGTATCGTCAACCCACGAATCCATGCCCCTCATCCCATGGAAAAATCTAACGTGGTGGATTCTGCTATTGCCTGCTACCTTGGGTGTGGCCTTGGCAACGCAAAATCTCTATCTCCTACTTTTGAGCCACGTCATGTCCGGTTGCCTATGGACCGGAGCGGATATTTTTCTCGGATTTATTTTAGGCCCCGTTTGGAAACATTTAGAGCCGCAACAACGACGCATGGTGCAGATGCGACTGGTTCCCAATACGCTCCTTTATATGCCTGTGTTAGGCATTACCACAGCCACGGCGGGATGGTTCTTAGCTCATCGCGACGGGTTTGCTACAATCCATAGCGCCCTCTTCCCCTGGGTCGTGGCCGCGGGTGTGGTGGCCATCGTGTTGACCGTCATCGGCCTTGGCGTCATGTTGCCCACCAATCTTAAGATGCTAAGCGAGATGGCCAAGCCCAATCCCAATCACGATTTGTTGAGGCGCTGGACCTTTCGCACTCGCCGAATGGCGGCCGTCCAAGGCATCTTTCAAGTGTTCATCATGCTGATCATGGCGTATTTGACGCTGGCACCGTAGATCGTTCGCCGCGCTACGTGTCGCCTGCGAATCCCGAATCTTTACGAGTCCAACGATCATGATCGCGAATTTCGAATTTTTCCATCACCTGTTCAAAAACGTGATTTAAGTCCAGTGCTAATGAATTGGCTAACGAGACCAACACAAAGAGGCAATCGCCCAATTCCATCGCTACTGAACTCTCGGACTCATCCTGGCGCTTAGGCTTCATGCCGTAGACATGATTAATTTCTCGGGCTAATTCCCCTACCTCTTCGGCCAAACGCAGCATCATAATCGGTGGGGGAAAGTATCCTTCTTGAAATTGACCAATCCACGCTTCCACCCGCTCTTGCATTTCTTGCAACTCCATCGCTTACCCCTCCTTCAATACACTTTGACGTGAAAGCCTTTGGAGCTGCACTCAAGTCCTGATCAATCACTCTCGATAGACCGCGACAGGAATTCATGAGGGAAAGCCCGATAGTACTGCTCAGGCACCTGAACGCTGTCTCCGAGCGCTTGGGCAGCAGAATTGGCCCAATAGGGGTCCTTAAGCAGTCCTCGTCCCACGGCAATGATGTCCGCATCCCCACGCTGTAAAACGGATTCCGCCAATGCATAGTCCTGGAGCATTCCCACGGCAATGACGGGAACGCCAACTCGTCTCTTTATTTCCGAAGCATAAGCCACCTGATATCCGGGGAAAAGCTTTGTCGGCCCTTTGGTGTCATTCCCGCCTGACGAGACGTCAAAGCCATCCACTCCGGCGTCGTGAAAGAGACGGGCCATAGGGACCATCTCAGCCAAATCATAGCCTATCGGGTCGTACTCGACCGCTGACACGCGCATCCAAAGCGGCATGTTCGGCCCAATCGCGCTTCTTACGGCTTGAACCACTTCAACGCCAAATCGCGTTCTCTCTCCATACCGATCGTCGCGGTGATTTGAGATCGGCGACAAAAATTGGTGAATCAGATATCCATGAGCGCCATGCAACTCCAGCGTATCGACCCCGGCTTCAACCGCCCGTTTGGCGGCTCGGTGAAACGCTTCGACGACGTCCTCCACCTCCATCGTGGTCAACGCGTGGGGAACCCGATAACGATCCGAAAAAGCGATGGCTGAGGGCCCGACAGGGTTGAGCTCGGGTGATTCGGCCTTTCGGCCGGCATGAGCAATTTGTATCCCCGCCTTAGCTCCGTATCGATGAATCTCATCAATAATCACCTGATACGCCCCTATTTGACGGTCATCCCACAAACCCAGATCGCCAACGGTAATTCTTCCGTCAGGCAGGACATCGGTCATCTCGATCATAACCAACCCGACCCCACCTACCGCCCGACTGATGTAATGCGTCTGATGCCAAGCATTAGGGCGACCGTCGCGATCCCACACCGAATATTGGCACATGGGCGACATCATGATCCGGTTTTTTAACTGCAACCCTTTCCAAGAAAATGGTTCAAACAACTGTAACATCTACCATCACTCCTATCGAACCGTCGCTAAGCTTTATGATATGGATGTCCCAAATCTAATGTGGCTAGACGATAGATTTGCTCAGCCACTAAGAGTTGGGCCAACGCATGGGGAAACGTGAGCTTCGATAGGGACCAGCGCTGGTCCGCGCGCTGATAAACACTGGAATCCACCCCAAGGCTTCCACCCACCACAAACACTACCTGTCGTCCGCTATCCCGCCAGTTCCGCACTGCAACCAAAAGCGCTTCTGTGCTCCATTGGACGCCTTTAACATCCAACAAAACCATGAGGGCGTGTTCCGGAATTTTACTTAAGAGTTTTTGGGCTTCTTTGATTTTGGCTTGGGTTTCTTGGCCCCGTTGATACGACACCTCTTTCACCGTCTGCCACTCCATCTCCCAAAAGGGTGGGCGCATGCGGCGTATGTAGGCGCTGACTAAGTCGCGGATAGCCGGTTCGGAAGGCACTCCTACAGTAAGCAAGATTAGTCGCGCCATAAGCCCTCCCCGAAATTCCCGCTATATCCCGCGAACAGTTCGCATAGATTATACTGTCCCGTCCTATTCAAACTCAAGGAGGTCCGTACATGAGACGATTGACTGTCAGTGATGGGCGCATAGTCGTTGGGGCTTTGGGATGGACAAGCGCCAGCGCAGGCAGTCTCACCGCTTCCGCAACGATTGTGGCTTTGGCGTGGATGGGAGCCTCCCTTCCCGATACCGATCTTATCACGCTTACTCTTACGAATCTCGTCGGTGTCGCGTTGTTCTGGGTAATGTGGCCACTGCGCCCCCAGTTTGCGTGGGACATTAGCCAATGGCTTTTATTCTCAACCGTCTCTTTAGTTCTGATCCTTGCGATATACGGGGTTGGACTTCCGTGGTATGTCCACCTGTTGCATGCCATCGCATGAAGACGACAATGACATGCGCATCGCATCGCCTCTGATTGCTCTAGGAAACTAGGCAATAAGTGTGCAACATCCCGATTCTGCGCACTGAAACCCGCGTAGTGGCAATCCCCAAAGCTCATTGAAGGCGTTGCACCAATTTCTAGCGATGAACTATGAGCACAAGAACGAGGGGATCGGATCGGGTCGGATCGACTCGCGCCCCCCCATAAAGCGTCGTTTCTTCTCCTGCACCGTTCCCTCAGCCACATGTTGGCCAGGGAACCGATAAGTCAAAGTGGCACCAGTTTACGCTAAAGAGGCGGTGCAAGCCCCCCGGCAACGTTCTCTGACATCCAAATCCTTGACACTTCCCACGACTAACGCTAGGGGGTTTTAGGGCGCATTTGATAACGCCGCTGAAAGCCATCCATCCTGCGAGGATCTCGGACCTAGGCGGAGCGCTTCTCTTTAGGTATTCCGCAAAATCTGCGAGACCTCGTCGAGCCCTTGCGCCAACACTAACCGCGGTCCTACGTCGGTCAACAGGCGCTTCGCCTCGCATCGCTTCACCCGGGCCAGAACATCTTGCGGCAAAGGCCCAAATTTCTGGGTCAAAATTTCCCTCACCATGACCCGCCCTTGTTCTAGGCCTTGTTCTAAGCCTTGTTCTAGGCCCTTTTCTAAGCCATCTTCGATCCCTTGTTCTAGACCGCGCTGCAGGGCTTCGGCTTCCAATTCTTCGACTAAGCGATTCATCCGGATCCCCCTCTTTCAATGAGTCTAGCACCTCAGGGTCCACAAAGGTACTGGTAAGCCCAATGATCATCGCCGTCGCATAGCGGTTGATCGGCTCCGGCAACTGTCCTGCTAGCTGGGCCGCCCAGAGTGCGCGTTCCTCTTGCGTCCGCGTCGGATCGTGCATAAACGGCAAAATGCGAGGTCCAAATAATCGGCCGACTCCCAGGTTTCAGGATGCCCTACCCTGGCCTCGAGCCGCTTGAAGGCGGCTTGCCCATCGCGCTCGGCTAAAAACACGTGATTCAAGCGCAGAGCGACCACCCCTAAATCCAGGCCGGCTGCAGCCGAGTGCGCTTTCCGATGGACTACGACCATCGTGACCGCGGTGTGGTAGTGCGTCGCCAAGATCGTGGCATCGCGAAGAACCCGTTTGAGACCCTTGTGCCCCACCGAGTCAGTTTCAAACTCCCCATCCAAAATCGTCCCGTCGGCTAAGCGCTACACCGAGTCGACTTCGCGTTTTTCAATGGTCAAGACCGACCATACCGACGTCAGGGGCTCGGTAATCGCTGGCAACTCCAGTCCATACCACGCCAGCGCACCGTGACCCAGCCGATCGCGCACTGGTCTGATTCAGAAGTCCGGTGCCCTCGATGACGTTCCCGAGACTGCCTGCGCCTCGGATCCTGGTCGAGCACCGAGGCGCAGGGATACCGCCAGTTGGTCCGAACCCCGCCAGAGGGTCAGCGAAAGCGACTGCCCAATACGACTCGAAGCGATAACGTCAGTCCATTGCGTGAGAGTATGCATTGGATGGCCGTTGACTTTGGCAATGAAGTCTCCCGGTCGAAGTCCTGCTTTCGCGGCCGGGCTCTTTGGTTCGACACGAACTACAAAGAGTCCAGCACTGCCCGATCGAGTCCCATCTACGGCCACTCCAATCCAAGGTCTTTGGACCTGCCCATACTTCAAAATCTGCGCGATGACCGCCTTGAGCACGCTGTCGGGAATAGCGAAGCCAATGCCCTCCACTCCGGTCTGAGCAATTTTACTCGAATTGATGCCGATAAGTTGGCCCCTGGTATTGAGCAGGGGTCCCCCACTGTTCCCAGGGTTGATGGCGGCGTCAGTCTGAATCAAATGGTAGATTTGACCATCACGCTCAACCGTTCGATCGGGCGCTGAAATGACGCCGGCGGTAACACTGTAGGTTAGTCCGAGAGAATTGCCGATGGCGACCGCCAATTCTCCGGGCACCACCCGAGTGGATGGGGCAAAGCGTATTGGTTTGAGCAGACCAGCATGGGCGATGTGCACCACCGCTAAGTCCGTGGGGGGGTCGGTTCCCACCACGCTCGCTGTATAGCGTCGTCCGTTGGACAGGATGACCCCGACCCTGGTAGCGTGGGCCACCACATGATAGTTGGTCACAATATCTCCCGCGGCTTTAACGATAACCCCTGTGCCCATCCCCTTGAGATGGCCTTTTTGATAGTTGAGCACTACGGTAACCGACGGTCTTGCCTGGCCAGCGATTTGGGGGACTGGCCAATTGAAACCCACGGCAGGGCGGCCTGTTAGACCGAGGACGGCCACCGCTCCGATCGTTACTCCCAGAAATCCGACGAGCCACATTTGCCACGACATTCTGGCCACCACAACCCCTCCTTGTCGCCATCCATATGACGCCTTGGCCACAAATAGGACGCCTCAGGGGGCGGTTTCAGGGCGAAATGCAATCGCCAGCCCAGTGGCCCGGCAAATCCTCGGAGGAAAGAACCTCTGGGCAATCATGAGCGCCAGCCGGAACTGTCGCTGAAGACCTTGGATCGGTGCACGGTTAGAACCCAACCCCAGATCATTTCCAGTGGCAAGCAAAGCAACTCGTATAGGGCATTTCGTTCATCTCATAACGGACGAATAGGTGGTGGTGCGTCCAGATTCCGGCCGGGTCCCTCATCCCTACTGGACGGTCATCCGCGTCATTGCCACACCTTCATTTGGGGATCCACACTCGTTGGATCCCCTCATTAGATTACGGTGGTAGTTATCGCCCTTTCCGATCCAACGGACCCGCTACCTAGAGCGCTTCTTTCGAGGAGCCTTGGCCTTGACTGAGCTATCGATTGAGCTAGTCGACGAGGGTTGGGACTCAAATTGAAAGGTCACCTTGCCACTCTGCAAGATTAGCCGTGCGGCAAATTTCTTCCCTGCTTTAGACTCAAATCCTCGAATCACTCGGGTGGGTTTTCCCGCTAAAAGTTGACGCACCTGGGCCGTTGTCAGCTTTTTCTTCGCCACCGTCGACCAGATCATGAGGCTACATCCCTCTTTCCAGCGCGAGCATTGCCACCCTTTTTTGCTCTGAATGACGTCACCTTGAGCGCACTGAGGACAGCGGCCCCACGCGGAAAAGGCCGCAGACGAATTCTCGGCCAAAGCGACAGTGCCAGCCCCATGGGATTCGGCTGTCGCAGAACGCACTGCCGTGATCAAGTGGTCCGTGTAATCACGAATCGCCGCCAGAAAATCAGCCGCACGTTCCTGGCCCGACACAATATTCTCGAGTTGTGCCTCCCACTTGCCTGTCAGGTCGGGCGACTTCAAGTCGGGCAAGACGACTTTCAAAAGGGCTTGTCCCTTGTCGGTGCTCACTACGTTTTTCTTCTTCCGGGTCACGTAGCCTCGGCTCAACAACACCTCCACAATCCGAGCTCTGGTGGCAGGAGTTCCCAGGCCATACTTTTCCATTAACGTTAAAATGCTGGCATCATTCAGCGCCGGCGGAGCTTTGGTCTGTTTACTTAAGACCTCCGCCCCTTCCGAGGTCACCGCCATGCCCACTTTTAAGCCAGCGGGGATAAGCACCGGAGGATCCTCGACATCAGCCGCATCGGGGTCTTTAGCCACCTCTAAGGCTACCCGCCATCCCGAACGCACCACCGTCGTCCCACGACTAACAAATCGCTCTCCCGCCGCTTCCGTGGTAACCGTAGTGCGAGCATCCTGGCCCGCCGGCAGCAGGGCCGCGAAAAATCGGCGTACGATCAGATCATAGACCGCCGCGTCGGTACCGTGAAGCCGTTCCCCCGATTCCCCGGTCGGAATAATGGCGTGATGGCCGGCCGCCGCCACTTTAGCCTCGTTGACTAAAGCCTTCGTGATCAGAGGCGACGGCAAGGCTTGGACCAGTGTGCCATAGGGATTGCTCAACAAACTGATGCGCTTAGGCAGGCTCTCGGCCACCGACTGACTGAGGAACTGGGCATCCGTTCGGGGATAACTGGTTAACCGGGCCTCATAGAGCCTCTGTGCACTATCGAGGGTTTGTTGCGCAGTCAATCCTAGTTGACGATGGCAAAATTTCTGCAGGTCATTGAGCGAAAATAATTTAGGAGGATGAACGGTAACTCGTTTCACATCCAGGTTCGTAATGACACCCGGGGTCCCTCGGGGAACCTTCGCCGCTAAGTCTTCCGCTGTCGTCTGTAGAGGCAATCGGTCCATCGCCTCGTCCGTCTGGCTGGTCCAGCGGGCGACGTAGTGCCCAGGCGGCGCATTAAACGTTACGTCGACCTGCCAATACGGCTCCGGTCGAAAAGCGGCAATCGCCTGATCACGCTCGGCAATTAATTGAAGCGTTGGAGTTTGCACGCGACCTACCGAGAGCACGCCTTGGCCGCCGCGGCCATAACAGAGCGTAAACACTCGGGTGGCGTTTAGACCAACCAGCCAATCAGCCTGTGCTCTGGCTTCGGCAGCATCGCCCAAAGCAGCATAGGCACTGCCAGGTTTCATCGTCTTAAATCCGGTCTGCATCGCGCTCGTTGTCGTTTCCGACAACCACAATCGTCGAACCGGCTTGGTCGAACCACTGAGGCGATAGCAATAGCGGAAAATCAGCTCGCCTTCGCGGTCAGCATCCGTAGCACAAATGACGTCCTCTACCGAGGGATCGGTCAGCCATCGTCGAACGATTTTCCACTGAGATACACTCTTGGCAACAGGCACTAGGTCGAATCCCTCTGGCAGCATGGGCAGTTGTTCCAGGCGCCACGTTTTCCACAAAGGATTGTAGTGTTCGGGATCCGCCAAGGTGACCAGATGACCGAATCCCCACGTAATCACCCAGTTTGAGCCGACGGTCAAATAGCCCTCGTGCTTCGTCGCAGATCCTAAAACATTGGCCAGTTCGCGGGCGACACTCGGCTTTTCGGCCATGATACAGTGCATAACCTCGTCCTTTCAAATCGATATTCCGTCATCGCATCTAAGCATCCTTATACGTCTGATTATCCCAGGATCATCCACGGACGGAAAGGGGACCACCCTGCCAACTCCGGCCTCTACTCACCTAGTGCCTGGATTCGTTGCCGTCAGCCGCGATGACGAGAAAGGAGCCTGCCCAACGGCTGGCATCTGGCCTCTATCGTCCCCCCAAAGAGCGTTATTGCTCGGCCCTTCAACGTAATCCGATTCGCCGCAGGTGGGCTCTTTTGTGCTGAGTCATCGGGTCCACCGCCTTAGGGTAAGAAGCACCTTCCGAAATATTTTGGACGATCATTGGCCGTCCGTGGCCCAGGCCCCGAAAAACCCAAGAGACAAACCCCCTCGGTTTGTTTTCGAAAGCGCGGGATCGAAGAACGTAGGCACCCTTGCACAGTGTGGCAATTAGGTGTTTTCTTCGGGGGATTCTTACAGTAACCCGACCTTCTTCACCCAGTGACCGCCGATCTTAAAACTGCAAGAAAACGCACCAGCGCTCGGTTTAAATCGAGCCTCGATCCCAATTTGATCATAGCACGGCGCCCATCAGCCGTGGTCGCATCAATCCTTACGGCTGCCAACCCACTCGCATCTGTGATCCACTTTCTCTTGTGGGTTTAACCTGCCTGCAATCTACCGTACAATAATCGTGGGTTGTCCTTTCCAAAAGGGCCAATGAATCTCTGCGAGGACCGGCGTGCCCCTAAAGCTTCCGCCCTCCGATCCAAACGTCCTTGCCTCAGTGGGTCGTCTCATCATGCGTATGCGCGTCAGCAACATACCCGTTCGCTTCATTCGGAAAGAGGGATATCTTTGAGTGTGAACAAACAAGACCGGATTATCAGCGTTTTAGAGACGATCGATGTCGAGAGCGGCGAACGTACCCGCCTGGCCTCCTTCGACGACCACATTGAGGCTCCCAACTGGACTTCAGACGGCCGGCGGCTAATCGTAAATAGTCGGGGCCAGATGTACGCCTTTGACATCGATCGAGGGACACTGACCGCGATCTCGACTAGCTTTGTCTCTCGTTGCAACAACGACCATGCCTTGTCTCCCGATAACCAATTTCTCGCAGTCAGTCATCACACCGCCGAAGATGGCAAATCCAGGATCTATGTTCTGCCTTTGGCAGGAGGCCATCCCGTCCTGGTGACGCCAATCGGTCCCAGTTATCTTCATGGATGGTCGCCAGACGGTCAACACCTTGTCTACTGCGGCGAACGCCAAGGTCAATACGATATCTATCGCATCCCTCATCTCGGTGGAGTGGAAGTGAAACTGACCGACACGCCTGGCCTCGATGACGGACCGGAGTACGCCCCAGATGGTCGGCATATTTGGTTCAATTCGGTCCGTGCGGGCCTGATGCAGATTTGGCGGATGGATCCTGATGGGGCCAACCCGACGCAAATGACGTTCACCGATGCCAACAATTGGTTCCCGCACGTCTCTCCTGACGGGGCTTTGGTGGCCTTTCTCAGTTATCAAAAAGGCGACGTGAACCCAGACGAGCACCCCCCCAATAAGCCAGTCAGCTTGCATGTGATGACTTCTGACGGCGGTGAGGTGCGCACGGTGACCACGCTCTTGGGCGGTCAAGGCACGCTCAATGTCAACTCTTGGGCACCAGATAGCCGCCGCTTTGCCTTTGTCAGCTACCTCCTGCCAGACTGACAGCAACAACGCGGATAGCGCTCTTGTTGACCGAATTTAGGCGTCGACCGTGCCAACTCACGTGTCTAGCCTTTCAGTGGCGCCTACCCCATCATCCCTCGGGTATCAAGGCCGACAAAGACACCTCGATGCCCGAGCCAGTGGTGGAACCTTGGAATCTTGGTCTTTTGCGCCGGGTTCAACCGATATCCCACCTTTCACCTCGGGTTCCTCTCGAATCAGCAGGCGTCAGGTTCCATCAAAGGTGGCGGCGTTCAACCTCATTTTGCGGGGTCGGCGTGGCGGCCAAACGGATTCGGCTGCTTGTTCATAAAGGCGTCGATAGCCCGTTGGTGATCCAGGCTGGCTTGAGCCTCAATCTGAAACGCCGTCTCCAATTCCAAAATTTCGGCAAGCGATGCTCCTTCCGCCTGACGCAATGCCTGTTTGATTAAGCGAAAGGCTAACTGAGGCCCCAGCACCAGACGCTCGGCCCATTCGTCAGTAAGCCCATCCAATTCTCCGGGCTCAGCAATTTGGTTGACCAAGCCCAAGACCAGGGCGTCTTGTGCAGACAGTGAACCGCCAAAAAACGCGAGTTCTAGCGCGCGGGTTCGACCTAAGGCATGGACCAAAAAATATGAGGCCCCAGAATCTAACACCAAGCCCATCTGAGAAAACGCCAAATGGAAGCGAGCCCGCCGGTCCATCAGTTTAAAATCGGCAGCCATCGCCAGGGCGGCCCCAGCCCCGGCAGCGACGCCATTGATTTTAGCAATCGTAGGCTTCGCGAAATCGGCTAAGCGCTGGATCAAGGGGCTATAATACTGCCGCAGTTGGGTTTCTACGGAAAATTGGCCTTCTTTATTATTTAACTCGCCCAGATCTTGTCCCGCGGAAAATCCTCGACCACTGCCGGTCAATACTACTACGCGCACTTCATCGTCAGACTCTGCCGTTATCAACGCATCGATCAGCGCGGTGAGCATTTCGCTAGTCAACGCATTGAGTGCCTCCGCGCGATTCATGGTCAAGGTCAAGACCCCATGTTCTTGATGGCAAATCAGTGTTGACGATTCAGGATACCCCATCGCTGCCGCTCCTCATCCTCGTAATAAACCCCTACACCGACACCATGTTGCGAGCAGGAAAATGCTCCGACAGCAGCCATAAAATCCAGATCTCCGGGAATCATCCATGACCACCGAAAGCCTTCCTTGACGACGCTGTCCGAATCCATCTTATGCCTCGAGTCTACCATGCACCGTCAGTTCATGCATATTTTACGCGTGTACGGCCATGCTTTGAATGGAGGTGAGCGATCTATGGGTAAGGTGATCGCCACGTTTCGCAATTCGGACGATGCGGAACGCGCAGCTGGCGAGTTAAGAAAGGCTGGATTTTCCGAAAAAGAGATCTCGATGGTCGCTAAAGACGCAAAGACGCACAAGACCGAAATGCACAACTTAACCAGTGGCACTGCGACCGGGGCTGGCATCGGCGCCGGAGTAGGTCTTCTAGCCAGCGCGGGACTCTTAGCCATCCCCGGTATCGGGCCCATCTTGGCCGCCGGCCCCATCGCCGCCACGCTCAGTGGAGCCGCGCTCGGCGGGTTGGCCGGAGCCTTTGTGGATTGGGGCATTCCCAAGCACGAAAGTGAACACCTGCAAAAGGAAGTACAAGAAGGCAAGGCGGTGATCTTGGTTCACTCCAACGAGACCAGCCGAGCCAAGCACATCTTGGATCAACACGCCGAGGAAGTAAAGGTTCTAGATTAAGCGATATCACGGGTGATCTAGGCGTGGCAAAAACAAGGGAGCGTGGATGGATCATGGCCACTATTCGATGCACCGTGGACAACTGTTTTTATTGGGCCAGGGAAAACTACTGCGCAGCCGACACCATCCTCATCACCAGCAATCGGGCAGTTGAACGCTATCCAGAAGGCGTTGACGCCCCTCAGACCAGCCTGGTGGTTGACGATATCGGTGAAACTCCTGCCGAATCCTGTCAGGAGACTGCGTGCAAAACCTTTCGTCATCAGAAAAAGCATTAATGAACCGCGTGCCGACGGCTCGAATTCCTCGGCACGCTCTTCATTCCGACCGTTCTGATGGGATGGTCGTGAAAGCATGCGCGCCGCCCTTTCGTCCTCAGCCGATCCCAGCCATCACTCGCATGAGGCTTTGAGAGTGGCCGTAAGCCAGCGATTCCCCCCGCGGCGTTTCGCACGATACATCGCCCGATCCGCACTATCGATTAAATCCTCGGGGGTCTCTCCGTGCGTCGGCCCCAAGGCGAGCCCCACGCTAATGCTGGGCTGAGGGAGATCCGTCGGCCACGGACTAAGTTTCACCAAAGACTCAGCTAAGCGCTCCCCTTCTTTGGCATTCATTTGGGGACAGGCTACTAAAAATTCATCTCCGCCGTAGCGTATGACCACCCCGCGGCGTCCCACGATGGTTGTTAATCCCTCGACCAGTGCTTTAAGGGTCCTGTCTCCTATCAAGTGACCATAACCGTCGTTAATATCTTTGAATCGATCCACATCAATGAAGAGCAAGGCAAAGGTGTCCGTTCCCTGGCGTAAATTTTCCAGCCACTCGGCGATGAAGCGAATTCCATAGGATCGGTTCCAACTGCCAGTCAACCCATCGGATGACACCGCATTGCGCTCGGCTTCCAAGTCTTCGGTGAATGCCCACAACACCGCCAGTGCATCTCGCACCATGGCTAATTGCTGAATCTCTGGTTCTCGAAACCGAGTCTGACTAATCGAGTTGTCGAAGATTACCACCGCTGTGTGCCCCCCACGGGTCGGCAGCGGGAACATGATCACGGTGCCCTCAATCTTCGCTTCATAGGGGGCAAGCGCCGACCATGGTTCAGGATCCACCACCGAAGGCCCTTCTTCGGCATAGGACAACCCCGAACAAAAACGTCTCCAACCTTGATTCGTATCCCCCATGATTAAACAGCGATCGAGTTCTAAGGTGGTCTGAATATGAAAACACACCGCATCCAAAATATGGTCCGAACTAAGATCCTTCTTATAGTGCTGATGAATATTCACGCTGCACATCAGGTAGCGCCGCTCTAAGAAGGATTGACGAACCGTCTCTGCAAACCGCAGCGCGCCCGCTAATAAACGCGGCGTAGCCGACACTTCCAGTGATTGCATCACCTCGTTCGAGGGCGTGGTCGTTTCCAACTCCAGGCAGCCCACGATCCGATTCCCGCTAATGAGGGGAAGGTCAATCAATACCAAGCCTTGCTCTGCACTGGGCTCAAGCTGAGGCCGTCGAGTCCGACAAGCTTCCCGCACGCCCGCATAACTATCCAAATCCTGGTGGTCGATTAAGTCAATACACGCGTCGACCAAGGTCACCCCACGCGAATCGGCTCGAATTCCTCCGTGTATCGCGCTCTCGTCCTCGTCCGTCAACAGCAGCATCATCGTCCGATATCGGTCGCGGACCACTTCGTAGAGTTTGGCGCTTAACTCAAGATGGAGGAGAGACAACGGGTAGGAGCCGTCATACCGATAGCAGAGATCGAGCCAATCGCTATAATCACCTGAGTTGGCCACACTCATCACCTGGGTCCTTTCGCCTCACAAATTGGTCACCCATACGACGTCGTTAAAATCACGAACCAAGCCCGAGCGCTCGGCTCGCGTTTGGTTCCACGCTACCCCGTCCCATGCCATGGAAAACAAATTGGCCAGCCGACGCGCCAAAACCGCCTCATACACGGGCCAATGGGGAAGCATAGGCTCGGTCTGTCCCCGTTCCATCGCCAGACGAACCAAGGTCGCGTCGATGCGCGGCACGAACTCAGGCAGTATCGCCGACCGCCTGGCGGGCCAGGACAACAGGCTTTGCGACACCTCGCTTTGCGCCTCGACACCGGACAGTCGTTCGACTAAATCCCATGCCAGGTCAGGACGCCGGGCGCTTTTCGAGACGGCTAAGAAGCTTCCGCCGACAAAACTGGAATAGGGCAATGTTGCCCCCAGGGGAATTGCCGCTACGCCAAACAACGCTTTCGCCTTATCGGAATTGCCCCAGTATCGCAAGTCCATTTCTTCTAAGGAAATCGGCCGGGACAAATACCACGCGCCCAGGCCACGGCCAAAAAACCAATGGTTCACTTCTCCTGCGCCCATGGCGGCCGATTCCTGAGCGACCCCTCCTCTTTGAATGGTGCGATATAGGGCCTCAATGCCAATAAACCTATCCCAATTTTCACTTAGACGCATTCTTCCTTGCGGGAAATCTCCTCCCATCGCCCATACCCAAGAAGCCACCGTCTGCACCAGCACGGGTTCGGGAAGCCCAGGAAAAACATAAGGCGATGCCGCCGTAAACAAATCCAAGAGGCGCGCCCAGTTTTCAATGCCTTGCGAAAATCCCGGCAAGTCTTCGACCAGATCTCGTCGATAGTAGAGCAAACGAAAGTCCTGCATCCAAGGGACGGCCCACGCCTGCTCCTGTTGGACCACCCGGTCCCACAATACCGGCGAATAATCTTCGATGGGGGCAAACCGCTGACGGGCCTCAGCGGGATCGATCCCGGCCAGCGCGTTTAATCCGATCAGCCCCGAAAGCCACGTCGAACCCACCTGGATCACATCCGGCAAGGCATTATTCTTTAGCGATTCCACAATCAACGACCACGCTCGATTCCAAGATACACAAGTCAACTCAATTTCGACGCCTGGCCTCGCGCAATACTCGGTCAGAATGCGATTCAAGGTAGATTGCCACGACGTTTGCGATGCCATCAACCACACGCGAAGGCGGTCGCTCATCTCATTCACCCATCCTAACGAAGCATCCAATTAAATATTCCTGATTTTGATTATAACCCAGCTTCCGCATGTCAAATTTTCATAAATCAGTGATTTTTGGGGTCGGATGCATCGGACTCTAAGGACTCACGAAAAATTAAGTTGAACGATTCGTTCGAGTAACTGCTGGCGATCGGTCGTTTGTATTTAGGACTTGTGCATGTTATTTTTTCGCGAGTCCTAAGCAAACGTAAAGCGATGGAGAACCCCTAGTTGTCCTGGAGGAAAGAATCCATAGCCAGATACCATCGAGACG
>DAHXNH010000236.1 GCA_027365485.1 Clostridiales bacterium | reverse complement strand
ACTGGCCTGGCAAATCATTCCGTTGTATCTGGTGTTTTTGATTGCGTTCGGCATGGTGGGAATGTCGATCTGGATTATGCTCTTTAAATCCGGGGTTTCCTGACCGGGCGTTGGCTTAGTAGCCAGCCCGGTGGGTGAGGGTGGTGCACGTGATGGCGCCGACCGCAATAAGGTTTTAGAAAACAGGTCAATGCTGAGGCGGCGGCAAGAGTATGGCCTACAGAGCCGCTTCAGCCAAAACCCCTATTCGTTGCTTGGCCTTTGTGTTCAATGGTCTCAGAGGGTCAGTAGTTGCGACCGAGGGTTAGGGTTTTTTGGTTGCGGTGGAGCGCAGGGCCTCATTGCAGGCTCTTCAGAGCGGATGGTCTACGTCGTTTAAGATGGATTGCGGACCAACTGTACGATGGAGGTATAAAACGTGTTAGTAGTCATCTATATTTTGATTATTACCGGAGTGCCGATGTTCTTTGTGTCGATGCCCCTGCTGAAGTACTTGAACGAGAACAATATGCTGCCATTTCCATTGCCGTTTGTCAAAAAGGGCCCTCAGCCCAAAGTGAAGGCTTAGAGCCCGGGAACCGGGAACGAATCCAGTATTTGGGGACAACCGATGCGTCGTCTCCCTTAGTGTCAAGCGCGCACATCGGTGAAAAACGAAAGATTCGGACCATTAGGGAACGGCGCTTAACAAATCCGACCGTTCCCGCAATAGGTTTTTGATCGGATCTAACATCGCCAAAATGTCTTTGAGCCCATCAGAGAGGTTGGCCGACTGAACGCGCCGCTCCAAGCTAGCGGCATGTTCCACCAAGGTATAGTCGTACTCAATCAGCAACTCCAGCAAGGACCGATTTTTACGCAACCGTTGCCACACGCGATCGTTGGCCGGGGCGGGCAAGGCCGACACTAGTGAGCCCAAATTTGATAGCTGTTCGCTGAGACGCTTGATTTGCTCAAGATCGCGCAGTTTTTCGCCATCAGCAAACGGATTTTCCCGGCTCGGATGGCCCAAAGCCTGGTGGGCATCGGTATATTGGGTTCGAACCACCGCGGCGGCGTGGGCTAAGGTTTCTGCGACCCGGCTGCGTATCAGACTGTCCAAAGCTCGCATAGAACTCCCGGTCGCATAAGGATCGGTGGCGGCCGGGGCAAACACCGCGGCAGCTACCACTCGAATCTTCGCTGTCAGTTCCAACCTCTTTACTCTACTTTCGGTTGCGGCTGAGACATTCCGGAAAGGCCAGGAGGGGACATCACCGGCACCGCCTGAACACTATAGCCAGTGCCATTGGCCATATTCGGGGCAGTCATGAGACCGCGTTCTGCCATGATCATGGCCAAATAGTAACGCACGGCTTGTTCTTCGCCTAGTCCGAACGCGCGCAGAGAAATCAGCTTTTTCATCAAATCGTCAGCGGGAGAAACCAGGACCTTTACGTTATTTAGAGTAATACCGTACGTAGTGAGAAATTCCTGCAGGTGGGCTGTGACCAACTGGGTAATCTCGTGAATTTTTTCGTTGATTTGCTCCAAAGGGGTCACCTGACAAATCTGATTAATGGCTTGCTCGAGAACCGGGGCAGCATAGGTGTTTACTTCGTCCGTTTTGATAAAGTGCCCTTGATAGGGCATATGTTGGACCAACTTTAAAGCATCCTCTTTGCTGTCTACGTGAATATAATAATCAACCTGGTACTGCAACTGTGCCATCTCACGCGACAGCGCATGGCCTTCGGCCCGGATGACCAGTTTCGAGCGGTTGATGTAGATGGCCTCATATTGCCAAGGCGACTGGCCGCCATAAAAAGCTTGTTGGATCGCACCGGTCAATACCTTTTGCGGCGTTTCAACAGCATATTGCCCCGTATCGTACACATTCAAGATGGCTCCTCGGCTCTTTAGGACACAGAAATGGTTGGACTCGACCGTGAGCAGGGAACCGTTCATAATGTCATTGCCAGGATGATGGTACAAAAGGACGTTTGGCCCCATAATCTCTTCGCCTTGGCCGTTTAAGGTGGAAATGACATTGCGGATAGCCACTACAACATTCCTCCTTGAAAATGTTATTGTTCGATGCTTTTAAAGTATATCGCAAAAGGCTCAGGAACACGCAGGGCCGGTAAAGAGCGGAACGGTTCTCTGAATGATCCCAGACGACTGTGAGCGTTGGTTTCAGGAACATTGGCGGCTCAATCTAAGGATTTGCCCGGTCTAAAGGAAGTCGCCTCCGCCTGGCCGCAGCAGGCTCTAGTCTTAGGCGCCGTCGCCGTATAGACTGTTCCGAAATCTGTTGGCGTCTAGACTTTCGTCGTAGAGAGTGGAAGGCGAAGAAGGGCGTAGGGAGCCAAGCCCAAAATGCCAGAGATGTGGTTGGCGGATTTTGCCCCTTCCCGGGGCATCCGTTGAGCATGGAAGCGAGTAGGATGTTCGAGGCTGGATCGGCTCCTCTTTTGCGCCGAACACCATGCCCGCGCAGTGTCCTTTGTAGGCTCAAGGCCAGGAGGGGCGCTGCACCGGCCCGACCAAAGGTCTCGACCCTCCTCGATGGTGATGCTCGTTCGGTTGCATCGGGCGGAAACGGGCGGAATCGTCGCCTGGGGAGATCCAGGATAAGACGTACGATGCTCAACCGCGCGGGCAGCCGCGGAACCTGGTACATCTCGAAGCGACTGGCAAAACCAGGGCGGTAACCGGCAGCGTTAGGTGGCGGGAGGATTCCTGCTAGTTTCGCAACCTGGCAGAGATCCGCTTCGGTTAAGCTCTGGCCTGGCCACGAAGTCCGCAGGCGAATCGATAGGGGCGGGCGAAGTGCACGTAATCGGCCCGCCCGTCGCATTCGTCGGGGTCTCAGCGTTCGAGCAGGATGTCATCGCCTTCAACCCGAACCGGATAGCGCTTTACCGGGGAAATCGCCGGAAAATGTATGGCTTTTCCGGTTCGGATGTCGAATTGGCCGCCATGTTGAGGACAGGTAATGCAAAAGCCTTTTTGTTCGCCTTCACTTAATGAGGCCTCTGCGTGAGAACATAAATCGTCGAGAGCGAATACTTCTTCACCCACCCGAAAAAGAGCCAAATCTTCGCCATCGACCGTAATCAACAGAGGTTGTCCGGACTGAAGTTGGTTTTTAGACGCTATTCGCAGCCATTGTGCCACTGCTTATCCGATCGCTCCTTCCATTTCAAACTTGATCAGTCGATTCATCTCGACCGCGAATTCCATGGGAAGTTCCCGGGTGAAAGGCTCGATGAACCCCATCACAATCAATCGAGTGGCTTCTTCTTCACTAAGGCCACGGGAAGTCAGGTAAAACAGTTGCTCTTCGCTGACCTTGGTGACGGTAGCCTCGTGTTCCATTAGCGCACTGGCATTGCCTACTTCACTAGACGGCACGGTGTCGGATGTGGAGACAGCGTCCATAATCAACGTGTCACATCGAACGTTAGCTTTGGCGCCCGCGGCATCTTTAGCGAAATGGACCAAGCCGCGATAGGTAGTTTTGCCGCCCAGTTGACTGATCGACTTGGATACGATGGTCGATGTGGTATGTGGAGCGGCGTGAATCATTTTGGCTCCGGTGTCCTGATGTTGACCTTTGCCGGCGACTGCGATGGAGAGCACCATTCCCCGAGCCCCTTCTTCCAGCAGGTATACCGACGGATATTTCATGGTCGCTTTAGACCCGATGTTTCCATCCACCCATTCCATGGTTGCGTCGCGATAGGCCACGGCGCGCTTGGTCACTAAATTGAACACGTTAGGCGCCCAATTTTGCACTGTGGTATAGCGCATCCGAGCACCGGCTTTGACAATGATTTCCACCACCGCTGAGTGCAGTGACTCACTCGAATAGATTGGAGCCGTGCAGCCCTCGACGTAGTGTCCAAAAGAGCCTTCAACCGCGATGATTAATGTGCGTTCGAACTGGCCCATGTTTTGGGAATTGATGCGGAAATAGGCTTGAAGAGGAATGGGGCTAGTCACATTTTTGGGAATATAAACAAAGGACCCTCCGGACCACACCGCGGAATTCAGTGCGGCAAATTTGTTGTCTTCGGCGGGGACAATCGTCCCGAAGTACTCCCGAACCAGGTCCGGATATTCCCGAAGCGCGGAATCGGTGTCCGTAAAGATAATGCCCTTCTCGACCAAGTCTTGGTGAATGCTGTGATAAACCACTTCAGATTCGTACTGGGCCGAAACGCCGGCCAAGAATTTTCTTTCCGCTTCAGGAATACCCAAACGCTCAAAGGTATCCTTAATCGTCTGAGGTACTTCATCCCAGGTCCGTCCCTGGTTTTCGGACGGCTTCACGTAATAAATGATCTTGCCAAAGTCGAGAGCGCTCAAATCCGCGCCCCAGCCGGGCATGTCTTTTTTCCAAAAAATGTCCAAGGCGTGGAGTCGAAAATCCAGCATCCATTTCGGCTCTTGCTTGATGCGGGAGATGTCTTCGACGGTTTGTCGAGTTAATCCTTGGCCAAACTTCAAGACACTCACATCACCATCGTTGAAGCCATAAGCGTACTCGTCGGAAACTAGCGGCTGTTTAATGGCCATAGCCAAATGCCTCCTTAACAAAATAATAAATGGCGAGGCCATCGGTGATCGGGGCTCTTTGAGCCACGATAGCTTAGCTCACTCCGTCCTGGGTCAGCGCCTGTTCCAAGGCGTTGTGGGCTAACGTCGCACATTTTATCCGACTGGGAAACTGGGCCACCCCTTCTAAAGCCCCCAGATCGCCCAAATTGCGGCGCGGTGGGGTGCCGGTTAGGAAAGCCTTAAACTCGCGCGTCACTGCCAAGCTTTCTGCAACTGACTGACCTCTGACAGCCTCTGTCATCATCGAAGCCGAGGCCATACTAATGGCGCAGCCTTGTCCGTCAAAACGAATGTCCATCAACTGACCATCGACCACCTTCACGTCTAGCCGGATTTGGTCGCCGCAGGTAGGATTTAACAGTCCTACGCTGGCGGTAGGATCCTCAAGAGTCCCCTTGTTTCTTGGAATCTGGTTATGGTCTAAGATGGTTTCGCGATACATGTTGTCGAGATTCATCGCTGAAAGTACCTCTTTGTGGAATGGATGGCATCCACTAACCGCTCTACGTCGTCGGCATCATTGTATAGATAAAAACTGGCCCGAGCGGTGGCGGCTACGCCTAGCCAACGCATTAACGGCTGGGCGCAATGATGGCCAGCGCGGACCGCGACGCCAACCGCATCCAAGGCTTGGGCGACATCATGAGGGTGCACCGCGTCAATGTTGAAAGAGACCAACGCCCCCCGCTTCTCGTCGGGTCCGTACACCGCTACTCCAGGGATCTCTTTCAGGCGCTGATAGGCCATCTCGGCCAAGTCACTGCCGTGGCGCGCAATGTTGGCCATGCCGACCTGGTTCAAATATTCGATCGCGGCACCAAATCCTATCACGCCGGCGATATTGGGGGTTCCTCCTTCAAATCGAGTGGGGATGTCCGCCCAAGTAGCTTGCTGCCGATCCACGTAGGCAATCATTTCGCCCCCGTAGAGCACCGGGTCCATGGCTTCGAGGTGTTCCATCTTGCCCCACAACACGCCAACTCCCGTTGGCCCGCACATCTTATGGGCGGAAAACGCCAAAAAGTCAGCTCCCATCGCGCTGACGTCGGTTGGCTGATGGGGGACAGACTGAGCTCCGTCAACGACCAGGATCGCCCCGGCGGCATGGGCCAGGTCGGCTAGCACGGGAATGGGCACAATGGTTCCGAGCACATTGGAGACTTGCGTCATCGCGACAATTTTTGTACGCTTGTCGATGACTTTTGCCGCCGATTCGATGGATAAGGAACCGTCGGCCTGTAATTCCACAAACCGCAAAGTGGCCCCCCGCCGCTTTGCCAGTTGCTGCCAGGGGATTAAATTGGAATGGTGTTCCATGGCGCTGACGACGATATTGTCCCCCGGACCGATGTGGCTATCCCCATAACCTCTGGCCACCAGATTGATGCTTTCTGTCGTTCCGCGAGTAAAAATAATCTCCTTAGCTTGACCCGCGATAAAGGCAGCGGTCAAACCGCGCACCCGTTCATAGCCGGCGGTCGCCTCTTCGGCTAATGTGTGCACACTTCGCAAAATGTTCGAATTCGTCTTCTGATAGAAATCCAGTTCCGCATCGATGACCTGTCTGGGCTTTTGCGATGTGGCCGCAGAATCCAGGTAAGTGAGGCGGTGGTCATGAATGAGACGGTCAAAAATCGGAAAATCGGCCTTGAGGTCGGGCTCTAAACGGATCATTCACGCACCTTCTCTCGCACTGCCGACCACACGCGTTGGCGTACATCAGTCAGAGCTATGGCGTCGATCACCGGTGCCAGAAATCCTTCCACGATCAATTGTTCTGCCTCCTCTGGGGCCACGCCCCGACTCGTCAAATAATAGATGGCGTTAGCGTCAACGGGACCTGCGCTCGCCGAGTGGGCGGCGAAGACATCGTTTTCCTCGATCAAGAGCGAAGGAATGGCATCAGCGCGAGCTTGATCGGATAACATCAGCGTTTGTTCTTTTTGCCTGGCGTCGCTGCCCCGCGCGCCGTGTTTCATGTCAGTGACGCCAGTAAAGATGCTTCGAGACCTGCTCTTCATGACGCCCTTGCCTATCATATTGCTGCGGGTATGAGCACCTTGATGCACGCTTGTAACCTCTATATCGTGATGTTGACTACCCGATCCAAAAAACACGGTCAGGCTATTGTTTTCCGATCCTGTTCCTTTTAAGTACGTAGTCTGTTGGGAGACTTCCAGTCCCGACCCAAACGACCCGACGTTCCAATCCATTCGCGCGTTAGTTTCCAAGTCTGCCGTACGGGTGGCGAATGCATCGGTATTCAAAGCCAACTGTTCAATCGATCCGTAATGGAGCGAGGCATTGGCACCGACCACGGCCTCTACGGAAATGGCTGCGATACTTCGTGGGCCGGACTTCGGAGACGCGCTGACGTATAAGTCGATCACCGTAGCCTCACTGTCGTCCTCCAAGACGACCAGAGACCGGGGGAAAAACCCGGGGCTGGCGACTTGATGATGCACCACGGTAAAGGGTTCGGCTATTTGAACGCCCCGAGGAATAAACAAAAACACGCCGTTTTGCCACCACGCCCGGTTGAGCGCATCGTATTTGGAATTGGCTTCGCGCGCGACCCGAGCGAGATAGGGTTTGACCACCTCAAAATGGGTCAAGGCGGCCGTCCTGAGGTCAGTAAAAATCACTCTCTCGGCAGTACGGCCTTCGGGCGGACGAAGAGCTGCCACCTCTGATCCCGCCAGCGCCAAAAGTCCGCCTGACATCTCCGCGGTCAGCCAAGATCCACCCAATTCAGGCGGTTGTTGTGCAAACAGTGGAAGGTTTTCAAACTGGCGATGGTTCAAGGGAGTCCGTTTTCTTGCCAAAATAGGCGTGTGCAAGTATTCAAAAAACGCGTCGATCCGCTGCTCGATGAGCCAATCCGGATCTTCGATGAAGTGCTCACGAACGCGATCTCGATCGTTTTGCTGAAGGCTCTCGAGCGAGGGCGGAGAAGTCGTCATCATAGCCTCCCCGCTGCGGCCTGCTCAGGCTCACGCTCGAACTGGGTCCGTAAAAAGTCGTATCCCTGGGCATCCAATGTTTCGGCTAGGTGATAGTCTCCGGATTTGACGATCCGACCATCAACCATGATGTGGACAAACCCAGGCTTCAGATAGGTCAGGATGCGTTGATAGTGAGTAATGACCAGAGCCCCAAAGGAGTCTTTTACCATGGAGGTGAGGCCTTGAGCAACGATGCGCACCGCATCAATATCCAGCCCCGAGTCAATCTCGTCCAACACGGCGATGCGCGGCGCTAACATCAGCATCTGCAAGATCTCGTTGCGTTTTTTTTCTCCGCCAGAAAAGCCTTCGTTTAAATAGCGATTGGCAAACTTGTGATCCATGCTGAGGAGATCCATCGCTTGGTCCAGCCGATCGCGGAAATCCTTCAGGCTGATGGCCGATCCGTCGCCGCGGCGAGCATTGATTGCGGTTCGGAGAAAGTTGGCTGTCGTTACTCCCGATATCTCGCTAGGATACTGCATGGCCAAAAACAATCCGGCTTGAGCTCGTTGATGGGTTCGCAAGGCTAATAGGTCGACTCCGTCCAGGGTCACGCTGCCTTGGGTGACGGTATAACCTGGATGACCCATCAAGGTTTGGGCTAGGGAAGTCTTCCCGGCACCATTTGGGCCCATGATCGCGTGGATTTCATTACCGCGGACGGTAAGAGTCACGCCCTTCAATATTTCTTTGCCGTCGACAGTGACGTGTAAATCGCTAATCGCTAAGACCGGAATCGCCATGCTAGCGCCTCCTGAAGACAAAATTTAAATCCGACTAGTTTACTAGGAAATCTAGCACTAGTGTAACCCAGTATGGATAAATGTCAACCAAGGGACAAAGAAGCGGATTTTGGCCAGTAAATCTGGGACCTGATTGATATACTATAGACGGAAAGTGGAATCGGGAGGCAGCAATTGCTAAACATTTTAAAGCCGCATCTGTTTTTGCAGAGCATATATGACATTGATTTGGCACGTTTAGCTCGACGGGGGATTCGCGGCCTAATCGTCGATCTCGACAATACCTTGGTTGGCTACAACCGGCCCGAGGCTTCGGCTGACTTGGTCCACTGGGTAGCGCAGGTAAGGAACCTGGATTTCGACGTGTGCATTGTGTCGAACAACTTGACCGCGCGGGTCGAAGCGTTTGCTCTGACGATCGGCGTAAAAAATGTCCCCAAAGCGGCCAAGCCGCGCCGACGTGGTTTCGCGCTCGCCATGGCTAAAATGGGAACGAATCGAGAGACGACGGCTGTGGTTGGTGACCAAGTCTTTACCGATATTTTAGGTGGAAACCGGCTGGGCCTTTATACTATCTTGGTCCGACCGTTGAATGAACACGAATTTCTCACCACCCGACTCGTTCGCCAGGTCGAGCGATTAGTAGTGCCCAGATCGGGTTCGGGTCGGTCGCCTGGGTGAGGCTTAGCCGGCCGTGTTGTTAAAGGCACAGAAACTTGCTGTCAAGAGGAAGGACTGAGGGAGTTGCTGCCGCTGTATGCCGTTTTCGGTTCTCCGATTGGGCATTCGCTATCGCCCCGCATCCATAACGCCGCCTTTGCTGAGGCGGGGATCTTGGCTCACTACTTGCCAGTGGAGGTCCGTCGCGGCGACCTAGTGGCTTCGTTGGATGCTTTTCGCCACCTGGGTGGTGTCGGCGTTAACCTGACTCGTCCGCTGAAAGAAACGATTTTCCCGTTTTTGGATGATTTGAGCGAGCTCGCGGAGGCGGCGCGGGCGGCCAACACCATCGTCTGGCGGGACCACGGTTGGATAGGAGATAACACAGACGTTCGCGCGCTGATCGCTAAACTCGAACCGCTGGTGGGAGGGCTCGCCAAGCGGCGAGCGCTTATCGTCGGCTCGGGTGGAGTCGCTCGCGGAAGCATGGTGAGTCTGAAACACCTGGGCATGGAGGTGTGGATAGCATCCCGAGAACCTGTCGATTGGGGGGATCAGTGGATCTCACTGCAGGAAATGGCCGCTTGCGCAGATTGGGAGGTAGTGGTTAACGCGACTCCTTTGGGCCAACACGGGGAGGCGCACTGGACGTATTGGCCTTCTTTGTCCTCCGGTAAAACCGTGGTGGTGGACTGGGTCTACCATCCCAGAGCCACGCCCTTGCTGCAATTAGCGGCGTCTCTGGATTGCCCAATCGTCGACGGATTGGAACTGTTAATTGAACAGGCCCGGTGGTCATGGAATCTTTGGTTCGGACAGTTAGCACCGGGAGACGCGATGACGCGGGCGGTTGACCAATGAATAGCACGTTTTTTATCGATTCCGGGTTGGCGCTGGTCTTGGTCTCGGTGTTGCCTTTTTGTGGAGGACAGAAGCGTTGGCCGATGTCGACCCGGCTTGCCGCCGGATTGGTATGCTGGCTGCTCAGCCGAGGGTTGCAGTTGAGCAATCCTCACCCATGGGCAGATGCGTTGTTAGTCTCGGTGTGGGTTGCCGTCGCCTTCGTAGATTGGCGCGAACAAATTATTCCCCACCGGTTAGTCCTGGCAAGTGCCATGGCAGGCGTAATCTGGACCTGGTCCTCGGGTCTGTCGGTGTTCCACCATGTGATCTCGGGGCTCGCCCTCGGCCTCGCCATGACCCTTTTTCATGGGCTCACACGGTCCGCTGTCGGCATGGGCGACGCCAAGTTTTCTGGTACCCTAGGAGTAGCTTTGGGCTGGATGAGAGGGGCCATCGCGGTCAGTTTGTCGATTTGGATGGCGGGAATCCTGGCCTTAGCGCTAATCTTGCTGAAAAGGCGACCGGCGTCGCATCGGCTAGCCTTTGCTCCGTTTTTGAGCCTATCGGCATTTTGGCTTCTTTTAATTCCGGCCTCGCATCCCATCATCCATTGGTAGCGGGCGAGTGAGCTATCGTATGGCAAATTGAGCGAAGACCGTTCTTAAAAAATTATTCATGGTAGAAAGCGAGTGGCGGATAATGGGAAGTTGGCGTTGGTTTACGGCAGGGGAATCTCACGGCCCTGGTCTGGTGGGTATCATTGAAGGGGCTCCGGCTGGGATTGCTGTCAGTCGCGAGCTGATCAATCAGGATCTTAGTCGCAGACAAAAGGGATACGGCCGCGGTGGACGCATGGCCATAGAACGCGATCAAGTCGAGTTTTGGGGTGGGGTGCGCCATGGGTTCAGCCTAGGCTCACCGATTGCGCTGTTGGTGAAAAACCGAGATTTCGAAAATTGGAAGCAAACGATGTCTCCGGATCCTGCACCAACCGATCGCCAGGTCACTCGACCCCGGCCCGGACACGCCGATTTAGTCGGAGGAATTAAATATGGCCACCGTGACCTGCGCAACGTATTAGAGAGAGCGTCTGCGCGGGAGACTACGATGCGAGTGGCGTTAGCAGCGGTGGCCCGGTCTTTGCTAAGAGCACTTCACATCGAGGTGGCTGCGCATGTCATTCAAATCGGATCAGTCGCCGCCCCCAAAATGGAATATTCCTTAGACCAAATCCGAAGTTCCGAAGAGTCACCGGTACGGGTGGTGGACCGGGATGTGCAAGAACAGATGATCGCTGCTATTGATCAAGCCAAGAGTGCCGGCGATACCTTGGGTGGCGTCATCGAAGTCGTTGCCTTTGGGGTTCCGGTAGGCCTCGGCTCTTACACCCATTGGGCGCGTCGAGTCGAAGCCAAGCTAGCTGAAGCCATCTTATCCATTCAAGCGTTCAAGGCGGTGGAGATCGGTGCCGGATTCGCTCAAGCCGAGATCCCCGGATCTTTGGTCCACGACCCAATTTGGTGGGACGAGAGCCAGGGCTGGAGCCGCACGTCCAACCGCGCTGGCGGTTTGGAAGGAGGGGTGACCACGGGTATGCCGCTCGTGGTACGAGCAGCGATGAAACCCCTTTCGACATTGATGTCGCCTTTAGGCTCGGTCGATATTGATACCAAGGAACCATTTTTAGCTCAAGTAGAACGCTCCGATGTGACCGCGGTCCCGCCGGCAGCGGTGGTGGCCGAGGCCATGGTTCTTCATGTCTTAGCCGATCAGCTCTTGGAGAAATTCGGCGGAGACAGTTTAGACGAAATTCGTCAGCGCGTGGCGGATTGGAATGACTATGTGCGCAGGTACTAGGCCTTGCCACATCGTTCTTACGGGCATGATGGGCGTCGGTAAAAGTACGGTCGGCCCTTTGTTGGCGCATTCCTTGCGCCGCGATTTCCGCGATGTGGATCAGGTCGTAGTCGATCTGGCGCACCAATCGATTCCAGAGATTTTTGCCCACGATGGGGAATCGAGGTTTCGCGAATGGGAGCGTCAGGCAATGCTCACGGTGTTGAGCAGTCCTCAAGCCCTGGTTGTGGCGTTGGGTGGCGGCGCCGTACTGAGCCCCGCAAATCGAGAATTGTTAAGGCCTCATCTAGTCATTTGGCTGGATGCGGAGTGGTCAGAACTGGGCAAGCGGGTTCAAGGTGAAGGCCGGCCGTTATTGGCTCGCGATGGCCAGGACGGGCTAAAGCGGATTTTGGTGGAGCGGAAGGCTTTATATGAAGAAGTCAGCGCCGTTCGCATGGACACCACCGATCTCACGGTCGTCGAGGTGCAGGCGGAAATTATCCGTTGGCTCGAGGAGCAAAGAAAGGAGGAGCCTCTTGGAAGTTCAATCCGACCGTCTGAACATTGAGCGGCGGCAGGAAAGTCTCAGTGAAGTACGATTTGGGGGGCCACATTGGCAGGACTTGACGAGCGTCATCGGACCTCGGATTAAGGCGGTCTGGATGGTTTATGACCGTCAGGTGGAAGCGATTGCCACTCAGGTCAGCGCGCATTTGCGCGATCAAGATGTTCGTCTTTTAGGTCTGCATGGGCTTGATATCGATGAATCGATGAAGCGGATGGACCGTCTTGAGCCGCTTTATTCTCAAATGATTGCGGACGGTGTGACCCGTGATAGTTGGCTTCTCGCCATTGGCGGCGGGGTTCTAAGCGATTTTGCTGGATATGCTGCCGCCTCATTTTTGCGCGGACTTGACTGGGTTGCGGTGCCCACCACCCTGTTGGCTCAAGTTGACGCCGCCATTGGCGGCAAAGTGGCGGTAAATCTCAGGGAAGGGAAGAATTTAATTGGAGCCTTTCATTTGCCCCAGTTGGTCTACATTAATCCCTGGGCGTTGCAGACACTGCCCATAGAGGGATGGCGAACCGGTCTGGGCGAGGTGGTCAAGTCGGCATTAATCGAAGGAGGGCCGCTTTGGCAGTCACTAGCTGCTGGCATTCCTCCTCTGGGTCAGATGGATGAGCACTGGCGATGGATCATCAAGACTACGGCGAAGATCAAAGTGGACGTGGTAAACCGTGACTTAGAAGAGACCGGGGACCGTATCTTTCTGAATTTTGGTCATACGTTGGCTCACGCTCTCGAGCAAATGACCGGCTATGGCCAATGGTCGCATGGTCAAGCAGTTGGTGTGGGCTCTTTGTATGCGCTCTATTTATCGGAAAAACAGTTGGGCCTGGATCCCGCGGTACGCGCCCTGGTTACCGAGTGGCTCAAAGCCTGGGGATTGCCCACCGTCCTGCCGCACCTGGATTATGCGGCACTGGAACCGGTGCTGCTGCGAGACAAAAAGGCGCGAGTCTCTGGTTTGCGCTGGGTGCTTTTGCAATCACCGGGAAACCCTAAAGTCGTCCGAGACGTGCCCAAGAACTTAATTGAAGATGCTCTAGGGGCATTATCCGAGAGTTGACCAAGGGAGGTCTGATGTGCAAACACCGCTCACCTCGTGGCATCGTCGACACGGAGCAAAGATGACAACGTTTGGCGGTTACGAGATGCCTATCGAGTATCAGGGGATCCTGGAAGAACATCGGTTGGTTCGAGAATCGGTGGGCATGTTTGATGTGTCCCATATGGGAGAATTTCTTGTCACAGGCCCTAAAGCCCCTGATTTTTTGGACCGACTGGTGACGAAGGCGCCGAGTCGCCTCCAACCGGGTCAAGCCTTATACACCTTTTTGTGTGCACCCGATGCAGGAACCGTGGACGATTTGTTAGTCTATCGTCGCGGTACGTCGGAGTTTTGGCTAGTCGTGAACGCCGCCAATCGTGCAGGCGACTGGGCCTGGATTCGCGACCGGTTGCCGAGTGACGGGGTGGAACTCATCGACCGAAGCGACGAGACTGCATTGATCGCCGTGCAGGGACCCAAGGCGTCCCAGATTTTAGCGCCGTTGGCGGGCAGCGAAGTCTTAGAGTTGAAACCCTTTCGTTTTTTAAATGAGGTCCGGGTAGCCAACACTACCGTCATGATTTCGCGGACCGGCTATACCGGAGAAGATGGCTTTGAAATTTATGCCGGCGCTCAAGATGCCGTGGGGCTTTGGGAACAACTCTATCGTCAAGGGATTCCTCCGATTGGACTCGGCGCTCGTGACACATTGCGTCTCGAGGCTCGCCTTCCGCTTTACGGACATGAACTATCGCGGTCTATTTCTCCGCTTGAGGCCGGGTTGGCCCGATTTGTCGATTTGGAGCAGTCCGAACATTTCGTCGGTCAAGAGGCCCTTCGCCGTCAGCGTGAGGTCGGTCTTGCTTCAATCATTGTTGGCCTGGAGCTTACTGCCCCAGGGGTGGCTCGGTCCGGGTTTTCCGTGGTCGACGGCGATCAGACCATCGGAGTGGTGACTTCGGGTAGTTTTTCGCCTACCCTGAAAAAGGCGGTGGCGCTAGCATTGGTTCCGATGAAGTTTCACACGGTCGGGACCCCGCTGGAACTGGTTATCCGCGGGCGTCGGGTACCGGCCCGAGTTGCGGCCACTCCATTTTACCAGCGAAACCGTTCAGCACGGTAAGCTTCGACAGGATTCGCGGCAAAGCCTTCAGCCCTGGCTTGAAGTCAGGATGCTATCAGCGAAAGGGGAGCGCACCATGAATGTGCCCGATGACCGCCAGTACACACTGGAACACGAATGGATCGACAGCCGAGGCCGCGTAGGGATTACTGATTATGCCCAAGACGCCCTAGGCGATGTGGTGTTTGTGGAATTGCCTGAGATAGGGCAGACGCTGAAGCGGGGCCAATCTTTCGGGGCGGTGGAGTCGGTGAAATCCGTCTCCGACCTCTATAGTCCGGTGAACGGGGTGGTGACGGCGGTGAACCAGGATTTAGCCGAGCACCCCGATTGGGTTAACCAAGATCCCTACGGGTCCGGATGGATCGTTCAGTTAAGCGAGCGTTCAGGTGGGGATGAGCTGTTGTCGGCCGATTTGTATCGCCTAAAGACCGGAGGCGATCAATAGGCATGGCGTACCTGCCCCATACTCAGGCGGAGCGCGAGAGCATGTTAAGTTCTCTTGGCTTAGCGGAGATCGATGACTTGTTTGCCGATATTCCCCTAAGTGCCAGAAGCCCCGACGCGTTAGGCTTGCCGAAGGCCCTGAGCGAATGGCAATTGCAGCAACGAATGCTCAAGCTGGCACAGGAGAACCAATCACTAGACCAACTGGTCTCGTTTTTAGGCTCTGGGTTCTACGATCGCTTCATTCCCAGCGTGGTTGCCCAATTGGCTGCACGGGGAGAGTTTTCCACCGCCTATACACCCTATCAGCCGGAATTGTCGCAAGGGACCCTGGCCGCGATTTTTGAGTTTCAGACCATGATCGCCTCGTTAACCGGCATGGACGCTGCCCAGGCCTCCCTTTACGATGGTGCCTCGGCGGCGGCGGAAGCGGCTCTGCTGGCCATGGCGGAAACGGGGAGAAAGATGGTGTGGATGGCCAAAACATTGCACCCGGAAGTGCGAGAAGTTGTCCGCACCTATATTGAAGCCCGCGGCGGCATCGCTTGCGTCATCCAAGATGTCGTTAAAGAGCGTCCCGATTTGTCCCAAGCCGCGGCCGTGATTTGGCCTTATCCAGACATTTTGGGCGGGGTGATGGGCTTTCCCACAGCGGTGTCCCAAGCGAAGAACCACGGAGCCTTGGCGGTTTGCTACGCCGATCCGATTGCGCTCGCCTTGCTGCGCTCGCCAGGAGAGCTCGGTGCAGACATTGTCATCGGCGAGGGTCAAGCCTTGGGCAACGGACTGAACTATGGTGGACCGGGGTTTGGATTTTTTGCGGTCACCAAACGGTTGGTGCGTCGCATTCCCGGACGGTTGGTCGGCGAGACGACGGACCATCAAGGTCGCCGCGGGTTTGTCTTAACCTTACAAGCTCGCGAACAGCACATTCGGCGGGACAAGGCCACTTCCAATGTCTGCTCTAATCACTCCTTGAATGCTTTGAAGGCGACCATCTATTTGTCTCTGCTGGGGCCCAGCGGATTAAGAGGCATCGCCCAGTTGTCACTGAACAAAGCCCACTATTTGCGAAACCGTCTCAAAACGATTGGGGTTCATCCGGTCAAGGAAGAGCCGGTGCTGTTCGAGTTTGCGGTGAAGGTGCCGGGTTCGGTGGCTGCGCTCAATCGCTGGCTCTTGGAACGGGGAATCTTGGGTGGGGCGGATCTCGGCCGTTGGGATCCGGAGTGGGAACATTATTGGCAGTTGGCCGTCACCGAACTACGGACTCGGCAAGAACTCGACGCCTTGGTGGAGGAGGTGAACGCATGGATCGAGTCCCAGTGATCTTTGAAAAGTCTCAGCCCGGTCGAATAGGGCTCATGATTCCAGAATCCGACGTGCCATCAATAGAGGTTGGGGACTTGCTTCCCAGTTCGTTGCTTCGCCGAACCGATCCGCTGTTGCCGGAAGTCTCCGAACTGGACGTCGTTCGGCACTATACGGCGCTTTCGCAGCTAAATTATGGGGTCGATACCGGCTTTTATCCCTTGGGTTCTTGTACCATGAAATATAACCCCAAGGTGAACGATTGGGTTGCCAGTTTGCCTGGGTTTGAACGTCTGCATCCCTTGCAGCCGCTAAGCACTGTACAAGGTCTGCTGTCGGTTCTGGCCGATCTAGAGGTTTGGCTGAAACGGATTACCGGAATGGATGCGATGAGTCTGCAGCCGGCGGCGGGCGCTCACGGTGAATTAACGGGGATCTTGGTCATTCGCGCCTACTTAAAGGATCACGGCGAGGCGGGCCGTCACGTAGTCTTAGTCCCTGACTCGGCCCACGGGACCAATCCTGCGACCGCGGCGATGGCCGGGTTTACAGTCAAGGTAGTACCCTCGGATCCACGTGGACAGGTGGACCTGGGTGCCTTAAAGCAGATGGTCGATGGGAATGTAGCTGGATTGATGTTGACCAACCCCAACACACTCGGTATTTTTGAGAGTGATATTTTAGAAATCGCAGACGTTGTCCACCGCGCCGGCGGCTTGCTGTATTATGATGGGGCCAACGCTAACGCCATTTTGGGCAAGGTTCGCCCGGGGGATATGGGCTTTGACGTGGTGCATCTTAATCTTCACAAAACCTTCTCGACCCCGCACGGAGGGGGCGGCCCGGGGGCGGGGCCGGTTGGAGTGAAAGAGAAGCTAGCACCCTATTTGCCTACACCGCGACTAGCCCAGGACCAGGAAGGTTGGGTCTGGCAGGACCGCGGCTCGCGATCGATCGGCAAGGTACGATCCTATTACGGCAACGTAGGCGTCCTGCTGCGCGCCTATGCGTATCTTTTGAGCCAAGGTGGAGAAGGCCTAGCTGCGATTGCCGAAACCTCTGTCCTCAATGCCAACTACCTCGGGCACCTCTTGCAGTCGCACTACGACATGCCGTATTCTGGATCAGTCAAGCATGAGTTTGTGCTCAGCCTGACTCGACAGAAACGGCGCGGCGCTCGTGCCTTGGATGTGGCTAAACGTTTGATTGATTATGGGTTTTATCCTCCGACGATTTACTTTCCCTTAGTGGTCGATGAGGCGATGATGATTGAACCTACAGAGACCGAATCAAAGGAAACGTTGGAACAGTTTGCTCAAGCACTATGCCAAATCGACGACGAGATTGATGCCAATGCCAGTCTCGTGGTGAACGCTCCTCATGCGACCGTCGTCAGTCGGCTCAATGAAACCCAGGCGGCTCGTCGACCTAAGCTCGTGTACGCGCCTTCGGCCAACGGCGAGACGCTCAGCGGGCACGTCGACCGACCATGATTTGAACGGCTTGATACACTTTGGTTTACGAGGAGAAGATAACGTGATGGATGATCAACTAAATGCGGTCAAAACGGTCGACCCGGCGGTTTACGAAGCCATCCGGCAGGAAGAAGCGCGCCAGCAGGGGCACCTGGAACTCATTGCCTCGGAGAATTGGACTTCACTGGCAGTGAGGCAAGCCGTAGGCTCGGTGATGACTGACAAATATGCGGAAGGCTACCCGGGCCGTCGCTATTATGGCGGTTGCGAGTATATGGATGTGGTCGAAAGTTTAGCTCAACAACGCCTTAAGGAAATTTTTCATGCCGAGTATGTGAATGTGCAACCGCATTCCGGGGCGTCAGCCAATACCGCTGTCTATTTTGCAGCGCTAAAGCACGGGGATCGAATTTTAGGCATGGACTTGAGTCATGGCGGCCACTTGACCCATGGCAGCCCGGCCAATTTGTCAGGAAAGTTCTATGAGGTCCGTCATTACGGGGTAGAGCGGGAAAGCGAACGGATCGACATGGAGACCGTGCGCCATTTAGCAAAAGAATTTCAGCCCCATATGATTGTGGTCGGGGCTTCGGCCTACCCCCGAGTCATCGACTTTCCAGCATTTTATCAGATTGCCCAAGAAGTGGGCGCTCTGGTCATGGTGGATATGGCGCACATCGCCGGCTTGGTGGCGGCCGATCTGCACCCGACGCCGGTAGGGTTTGCAGACTTTGTCACCTCAACTACGCACAAAACATTGCGGGGCCCACGCGGCGGATTTATATTAAGTGGCGCTGATTGGGGCCCGAAGCTGGACAAGTCGGTGTTCCCCGGGCTTCAAGGTGGCCCGTTGATGAACATTATCGCTGGCAAAGCGGTGGCTTTTTCCGAAGCTTTGACGCTGAATTTCCGTGCCTATCAGGCTCAGGTAGTGGACAACGCCCGGGTATTGGCTGAAGAATTGATTGGTCGCGGA
This sequence comes from Clostridiales bacterium, assembly GCA_027365485.1. Lineage (GTDB taxonomy): Bacteria > Bacillota > Sulfobacillia > Sulfobacillales > Sulfobacillaceae > JAMCVM01. The sequence goes on along the minus strand of DAHXNH010000236.1, from coordinate 35,010 downwards.
TTGAGATTGGTTTCCGGGGGCACAGACAACCACTTGTTGTTAATCGACGTCAAGCACAGTGGGCTCACGGGCAAGGTCGCCCAAGAACGCTTGTCGTCGGTTGGCATCACAGTGAACAAGAACACTATTCCTTTTGAAACCGAAAAGCCTACGGTGGCGTCTGGAATCCGTCTCGGCACACCTCAAGTCACTACCCGTGGATTAGGCAAGGAGCAGATGACCGAACTAGCCGATGTCGTCAGCGCGGTACTACTTGCGCCAAACGGGTTCGATCCGTCAGCCTATTTGCAGCGGATTGAGGCCTTAGCCCGCGAGTTCCCACTTCCGGGAATTTAGCCGATGAAACCTGTCATTGCAGTGGTTAACGGTCCGAATCTGGGACGATTGGGCAGAAGAGAGCCTGCCATCTATGGGAACCGGGTTTGGGAAGAAATTTGGCAGCAATTGGTTTTGGACTTTCCAGAGGTGGAATTGGAATATTTTCAATCCAACCATGAAGGAGCGCTGTTAGACTATATCGAAACCTTAGAGGATCGGGGAATGGTTGGCCTGGTCATCAATCCCGGAGCGCTGGCTCATCAAAGCTATGCCCTGCGCGATTGTTTGAAGGCCCTGGGCTTGAGCATGGTCGAGGTTCATCTTAGCAACGTCCATGCCCGAGAATCGTTTCGTTCAACATCGCTGATTTCTCCTGTGGTGACCGGTCAAATTGTCGGCTTCGGACCGGCGGGGTACCGCTTGGCTGTCCAAGCCCTGTTGGATCGACTGGAGGCACGATGAAGACCACGGCTGATCGCCTGCGTCAGTTAAGTGCGGATTGCCCTGAGGTCGAGGCTCTGGTGATCTTTTCTGACGAAAATCGGCGTTATCTTAGTGGATTTTCGGGTTCGTCAGGCGCTTTGGTGGTCCACGATGGCCATGGCGAATTGATTACGGATTCCCGCTATTGGGAACAGGCCGAAACCGAGGCGCCCGATCTTGCCTTGGTGCGCCAGAGCGAGCCGTTATGGTCAGCGATCTCTTCCTTGGTTGCAGACCGGGGCTTTCAAACCATCGGCTTTGAAGAAGATCGTGTGACCGTAGAGGCGTGGAATGGGCTCCGGTCATCCGTCCCTAATGTCGCCTGGGTGGGACTTTCGGGGAAGGTGGAAAAACTCAGAATCAAAAAGGACGCGAGTGAGCTAAAAAATCTGGAATTAGCGGCGCATATCGGCAGTGCTGCGCTCGAACAGACGTTAAGCAAGATTCGTCCTGGCGTTGAAGAGCACGAAATTGCCGTCGAATTAGAATGGCAAATGCGCAAGTTGGGGTCTGACGGGCTGTCGTTTGCCACGATTGTGGTTTCGGGGCCGCGCTCGTCCTTACCTCATGGTCGACCGACCAGACGCCGAGTGCAATCAGGCGACCTGATCACCGTAGACTTCGGAGCCACGGTCGCTGGCTACCACTCGGACGAGACCATTACCGTGGCTCTGGGAGAGGTTTCAGAGGAAGCACGTTCGGTGTTCGATGTGGTATGCTTGGCCCAGTCCTTGGCTATTGACAGTGTCCGTCCTGGACGCTTGGCGTCCGAAGTCGACCAAGTGGCTCGACAGGCCATCGAGGCGGCAGGCTTTGGCGCGTATTTTAGGCATTCTACCGGCCATGGCGTGGGCTTGGAAGTCCATGAGGCTCCGATGATAGCGAAAAGCCCGGCGTATGATTGGACCCTGGAAGAAGGGATGGTCTTAACCGTGGAACCCGGAATCTATCTGGCTGGGCGCTTTGGGGTGCGTTTGGAAGATACCATCGTCGTCACCCGTGAGGGCAGCGACCGCTTGACTAAGTTAGACAAGGCTTGGAGAGTACTATAAAAGGCCTTGGCACATTGTGAAAGGTTGGGATGACGTGATTTCATCAAACGACTTTCGAAACGGGGTCACACTGGAACTCGACGGTTCGGTGTATCAAGTAATCGAGTTTCAACATGTAAAGCCCGGGAAAGGCTCGCCGTTCGTGCGCACGAAATTAAAAAACATTTTGAATGGCGGAGTGGTTGACCGTACTTTTAACGCTGGCGAGCGCATTCCCATCGCGCGCGTAGATAAGCGCGAGATGCAGTATTTATACATGATGGACGAAGATTATACGTTCATGGATTCCGAAACGTTCGAACAAATTTCCTTAAAGGCTGCCGACATCGGTGACGGAGTGAAGTTTCTTAAGGAGAATATGACCTGCTATGTGGTGATGTATCGTGGCGCTAGCATCGGCGTGGAGTTACCCAACAGTGTCACTCTGGAAATTGTGGAAACCGACCCTGGCTTTAAGGGAGACACCGCCACCGGAGGCACTAAGCCGGCAAAACTGGAGACGGGAGCCACCGTCAAGGTGCCATTGTTTGTCGAGACCGGAGAAAAAATCGTGGTAGATACCCGAACTGGGCTGTACTTGGGTCGGGCATAAACGATGACGCGCCTTCTCTTGCGGACAGGATAAAGACGAGCTCACCGCGGAACTCTAGCACTGGGGCAATGGACCCCCACGTGTACGAGGGTGACCAGAGGAGGTGCAGCGATGGCAGATCTTCGCCGGAGAATCTCTCATCTTCAAAGTCTTGCGGATCGAGCTCAGTTGAAAGATGGGAGTCGTGAAAGCCGTCTTTTCACCGAGATGGTGGAAGTCATGCGGGAGATGGCCTTGGATGTCGAAGAGGTCTCGGCCAACCAGCTGGACTTAGAGGAATATCTGGAAGAAGTCGACTCGGATTTGATGACGCTCGAAGAAGATGTGTACGATGACGCCGAGGACGACGACGAAGAAGATGACGAAGATCACGACTTCGAAGATCTCGCGATGGACGACGAAGAGGACGAAGCGGAGTACGTCGAATTAGAATGCCCTCAGTGCGAACTGGACTCATTCTACAACTCCGAACTGTTTGACCGTGATGGGGTTCAGTTAACCTGCCCGCATTGCGGAAACGTGTTGTTCGATTCTGATGAAGATTGTTTGGTCATGGACGACGAGGAAATCTAGCTGCACACTGACCCACGTCCTGAAGACGCATGCGTCTGTCAGGGCGTGGGTCAAACGCGAGTGGGTCCCGGGATGAATCCGATGCTGTGTTCTTGTCCCTTCGAGGATTTTCATCCGGCCACGGGCGACATTGAGCGACGGCACCGCGGTAAGACGAGCTGTCAACCACCCCGGGCCTCAAGGCCGAGGCGTTCCCCCTTCCGATGCGTCCTCCGGGCATCGAGCCTCTCGGCCCAGAGACAGGTATTGAGCCCTATCTCGGCGTCGTGTACGGGATTCCCAGGGGCATGTCCTGGCGGAAAAAGTTCGGCACAAAATTTCTTAGGGAGCATGGCACGCGAAAATACGGCATCTCTTCGTTAGCCCACCACGGGTTGTTGCGTGCGACTTGTCCATTGAAAAAGCGGGCGGTCTCTCAGATTTTGGAGGATGCAGAATCCGAGTTTTCGTTATAATGCCGTAGCGGAGGGGATTTGCCGATGGAAATGCCACTGACGATTATTGTGGAGCAGTTGCCGGATGCCCAAGAGTTTCTCGCCTATTCCGATGAAGTTCAATGCCTTGCCACGGGAGATACGGCGGAACAAGCAATTATGAATTTCCGCGAAGCTCTGCACAACCTCGTGACGCATTTCGGCGATGAGTTGACAGCGGATCTTTCCCGAAAATCTATCCGTACCGTACCGCTCGCACAACGCCTACACTGCCAGAAATTTCATATCGTGACGTATGCCGCTTAGTTTAGGATTTTGCCCAAGAAAGTGTTAGCGTAGGCTCTCCGCAAATGCGGCCTGATGTGCTTTCTCATGTTTTACGTCTCGGTGTCTTCCGCGCAGGGTTTTTCGTGTGCTATCGCCGTTAATTTTCTCTCGGGCAGCGCTTTATATTCCGCCGGATCCAAATTCTATGGATCTGCTGAATGGGGCATTTTGGACCACTTTGGAACCATTGGTTCAAGCGAAGACCATACCGAAGCCGCGCCGATATTCGCACGGCCGTTCTGGTGCGCTTTGGAAAACCGGGCCAAGAGAGACCCCGTCGAGCACTCACCCACAACGCAGACCGCAACTCGATCAGAAAACCCCAGGACTCACGCACTCGCACAGCCACGGGTCCCGCGTCGTCGACCGCTTCGGCACACTGGGGTTGTTCCTCAAGGTTCCAGCGCCGACCGGGATGGTCGTGATCGGCTCGGGGGATACGTTTGGCATACCACCAGATCTGGCAAAACCATGACCGGTTTCAAGTCCGCACAGCTGATCGCAAACTCCCGTGATGCCGATAAGGGGATCTTCCTGATGGATCGCATTGAACTCGGCACCGAGTCCTTGAAAGAATATCGCGGGTTTGCGGATGAACATGAGTGCGTGCAGGCCAAGTCTTCTTTCGCTCCGTGCAAGAGCTCATTGCCTTGACCCCGAGCTTTATCGACCCCTTGAACAACCCAACGATAAAGACCGTCGACCGATTTTGTGTAGGGCTCTGTTTCGTTCGAGACTGCCTATCGTTCTTATTAACCCCCCGGCAAGTCGCCTTCGTCAGGCGCTCACGGCGTGGGTCAGGATGCTGGTCCAGCTCGACCGTCACTGGAAGGCTTCGCCGCCATTTGGACCCCAACCCGAGATCCGACCACCATGCGTTTAGGTTCCTGGGTCCCGTCACTGACTCATCGCTACCTATGCTTCGTTCTCCTAAGAATTACCGTGTCCCGGCATAAAGTGCAGGCCCGTCCCATAGATTGGAACGACAGACGATGAAAAGAGGCGATGGCAATGGCGGAACCGTGGGAATATCTGCCCGATCCCTGGCGCCGGGAAATTGCCACTGAGTCCGAAACGCTTAAAGAGAGTTTGCAAGAAATTCGTTTTAGAGTGGGACGGCCGGTCTATCTCTACGGAGGATTTGGGACCAAGGCTCTGGCTTTAAGCCCCACTTCTTCGGAAACGTTAAACGCTTTGCTCTTGCGTTTGGCCGATCATTCGCTGTATGCCAGATTGGACGAGATCCGCCAAGGGTATCTGACCCTTCCCGGAGGCCACCGCATCGGCATTGCTGGGCGAGCGGTCTTAGAAAACCACCGTATTGATACGGTTCGCGACATTTCTGGGCTCAGCATCCGACGAGCCCGGGCGGTCGAGGGGATGTCGTCGAGCGTCTTAGAATCCTTAGGCAGCCAGGCCTCATTATCGTTGCTGGTTGCGTCTCCGCCGCGGGCTGGGAAGACCACATTGATTCGAGACCTAGCCCGAGTTTTTGCCGACGCCGGTGAAAACACGGTGATCATCGATGAACGCAGCGAAATTGCCGGATGCGAACGCGGGGTGCCGAGCTACCGTCTAGGACAGCACTCTGACGTCTTGGACGGCTGGCCGAAGGCCCAGGGCATGGTGGCTGCCCTGCGGTCGTTATCCCCCGAGATATTGGTCGTAGACGAGTTGGCCCTGCCCGAAGATTTTGACGCAGTCTGGAGGGCCAGGTGGGCGGGGGTCAAGGTGTTGGCTTCGGTGCACCTGGGGGAACTCGGAGCGTTGGAGCAAAACCACTTGGTTCATCGCCTATGGCGCGGCGGGGTGTTTGATGCGCTGGTGTTGCTGAGCCGACGCCGAGGACCGGGTACGGTGGAGTCGGTTCTGCGCTGGTCTTTGGAAGACGGAGGACCTTCGGTGGTGAACGCTCAATGATCGTGGCTCGGGGATTGGGTGCTTTGATGATAGCGGCCACCGGGTTTTTGGTCGGCCGTTTCTTGGCCGAACCATATCGCCAACGCATTCGCGGGCTAATCGAATGGGCGTCATTTTTAGACCGACTGAACGTAGAATTGACTTTTCGCCAACGGCCGCTGGTAGACGCTTTTAAAACCTCGGCCACGACGACGAATTTGCACACGGCGGCAGAACGACTTCAGCGGGTATTGGACCAAAACGGGTCCTTGGAAGAGGCGAGTCAGAGTGCAGTACTCAGCGACTCAAGGTTAGGTGGAGAAGAACAAGGCCTGTTGGCGGCACTCATCCCGCCGTTAGCCATTTCGCCCGCACGATGGCAGGGAGAATCGCTACATCATGGCGCTGAGGAAATTACCCGGATATTGAACCAAATTCGCGACGAATCCGGTAAAAAAGCACGGATGGTAGAGACATTGAGCACCTTAGCTGGCTTGACTGCGGTATTACTACTGCTATGAGCAATGGGGGGAAGTGATGGATAATATCGACCTTATCTTCAAGCTGGCGGGGGTCGGAATTTTGGTTACCGTAACCTATACCGTCCTCGAACGCCTGGATCGTAAAGAATGGGGACAATTAGTCGCTCTCGCCGGGATTGCCATCGGCTTTCTCATGGTGCTGCAGGAAGTCGCAGTGTTGTTTCGAACGGTACGAGCCATGTTTAATCTCTAGGGGCGCAGTATGAACGAACTTTTACAGATGGTCGGTCTCGGGTTCATTTTAGTTATTTTAGTGATGGTAGCCCGGGATCAAGCCAAACCTTGGGCGGACATCATTCGGCTCGGCGGCGGCGCGTTGATGATGGTCGTGCTGATTCCGACGCTAGTCCGCGTGGTCAACGACATCACTCGAATCGCCGCCTTGGCCAATATCCCCGGGGTCTATCTAGGCCTATTGCTCAAGGTGGTGGGCATCGCTTACTTGACCACGTTGGCCGCGCGAATTGCTTACGACAGCGGGGAATCAGGGGTGGCGGTCCGCCTCGAACTCGCAGGGAAGCTTTTCATTGTGTTGTTGGCACTTCCGCTCATCGCTTCCGTAACGGAAGCCTTGCTCAAAATGGTGCCGACCTAACGTCTGGGGTCTGGGAAAGGGGGGATGGTATGAAACCAAGGCAGTTGGGCGTGGGAGTGATTACCACAGGGATTGTTCTGGGGTGGTTGCCTGGGGTCGCGTTTGCGAAAGGTCTCGCCGGCAACGTCCAGGACCAACTGCAAACGCTGAATACCCAGGGATTAAATCAAGCGCTGGATCGCTTGGTGCAAGGTTCTGGGGGAATCACGCTGCCAAGCATAGGCCAAGTGGCCCGGGACTTGCTCCATCGTCAAAATCCCTTCAATCCGAATCTACTCTTACAAGGACTGGAGAAGGCAGCGCTGGGTGATTTCAACCAGATGGCTCGGATTTTAGGTATTCTGTTTATTTTGGCCGTGCTTGCCGCCGTCCTCGAACGTCTGGCTGAAAGCACAGAACTACCCGAAGTCGTTCGAATTGCCCGCTGGGTCGTGCTTTCGGCGTTTCTTACGGTTGGACTGCGCTCGTTTGCGAGCGCAGTCAGCATCATTCATCACATGGTTTCGTCCCTGGTCGGTTTAATGGAATCGATGATTCCCACGGTCGTGGTTTTGATGGCCGGATCGGGAGCCCTGACCTCGGCCGGAATCTTCCATCCTATGATGCTGGCTACGATTAACCTTGTCGCGGTGCTTACCAAAAACTGGGTGCTGCCCGCGATGATGCTGGCGACGGTGGTGGAATTGGTCAGCTACTGGCTTCCTCGATTTTCCCTGAGCAATTTGGCTGGCTTGTTCCGTCAAATTGGCCTAACCCTATTGGGGGGGTTGATGACCGTTTTCTTGGGGGTGATGGCAGTTGAAGGAGCGGCTGCTTCCGTAGCCGATGGGGTAATGCTCCGCAGCAGTAAGTTTCTCGTGGGGACCTTTGTCCCCGTTATCGGGAGTGCCGTGTCCGACGCCATGCAGGCCGTGTTAGGATCGTCCCTCCTATTGAAGAATGCGGTCAGCTTAGTGGGAGCGCTTGCTATCATCGTTCTGGTCGTATTCCCGCTGCTAAAACTGATGGTCATGATGTTTCTCTACCGGGTGGCGGCATCGGCTACGGAGCCTTTGGCGGTCGACGGCATGTCCAAGAGTCTAAATACCATGGCGACGGCGATTGGCTGGCTGGTGGCCATCGGCGGGGCCGTGGCCCTAATGTTCTTTCTCATCGTTACGGTGGTGTTATCCGCCTCCAACGGGGTGTTTCCTTAATGTGGGCGATGGTAGGTGGCTGGGTTCGCACCCTTATCGTCATTGTGTTGATTGGCAATCTTGTCGACATTGTTCTCCCCAAAGGTGATCTTCGCCGTTACGCGGGCTTAATTGTCGGACTGATATTACTCGCGGTGATGATTCGCCCGCTGGTGGGCATCGTTGGTTGGATGAATCAAAGCGGCCGCTCTCAGGCCTTTAGCTGGGTCGCCGATGGACCGTCTTTGAATGGGGCGATTGCCGACGAAGAACGCCATCAAACCGAAGCTATGGTGGAAACCATTACCGGCGTTGTTGACTGCCAAGTGCAAGTGTTGTCGAGCACGAACGTTGGCATGGTCGTCCGAATCAAAGGGAAGGTATCACGACCGGTCGTCAAAGCCATGGCCACTCAAGCGGTCTCTGTCATCATGGGCGACAATATCCATCTGCAACGACTGCAAATCGTGAGCCAAGCATAGTTAATTTTGAGACGTCGGCATGGGGAGGAATCGGATGAATCTAAACTGGTGGCGAAATCTGCTCAGCCATGATCGCCCCAAACTCGTGCGCATAGGCATCTTGGGTGCCTTGGGCCTTGCCCTTTTGGTGGTGGGGAGTATCCATCCCCGGGCTGCGACGGCTAAGGACCCACCGAAGGCCGCGAGTAGCCCGCTCTTAACCCAAGAGCACGAGGCGGAAGCTCAACTTGCCGATATTTTGCGGGCAATTCCCAGCGCCGGGCGGATTAAGGTCGCGGTCACTCTCAGTCGCACCATTCAATCACAATATGTGACGTCATCGAGCGCGGTCTCGGGTGGTCCTTCGCCCCTTTTGATCGAAAACAACAGCGGACAAACCGTTGTTCCGCTAGACCAGGTAGGGCCCGCCGTCCAGGGGGTCGTGGTCGTGGCTCCAGCGGCGGTAAATCCGGTGGTGCGCTCCGAACTGGCTCAAGCGGTGGAGACGCTCCTGCAGATACCGGCGTACCAGGTCTTAATCTTGCCAAGTTAGCCGGAAGACGCGGATGAGAATCTAGGCCGGCGCCAACGGACCCATGAGCCCGCTGGATCAGCGTCGCATCGGAGAATCTCTAAATTGAGGAGGATGAGGCATGCAACGCACGCAAGTGATTCGCTTCGCAGCATTCGTGGCAGTATTAGCCGTGCTCTTGGGATATGTGGTATATCACCGCACCGACGTTGTATCGCAAGTACCAAAATCTAGAGTCACGACGGTTAACGCGAAGGCAGGATCTACCGTAACCAGCCTAGAAAACTATTTTGTGAACTACCGCATGCAGCGCGATCAGATGATGAGTCGGGAGGTGGCGACTATCGAAAACTTGCTGAAAGAACCGGGACTGTCAAGGCAGGCTAAGGACCAAGCGGCCTCCACTTTGGTCCGGGACCAGCAAGAGCTAAAACAAGAGATGGACGTGGAAGGGTTGCTTTCAGCTCGAGGATTTCCCTTGTCGGCAGTCACCATTTCGGATTCGCGGGTTGATGTGATCATCGGCGGTTCGAATTTAAGTCAAGAGGACGTGGCGCGAATAGCAGACACGGTCAACCGTGTGACCAATTTACCCCCGGAAAATGTGGTCATATTACCCAAGAATTGAGCTTAGGACTGCGGCCGTCCGCGCCCAGTGTCGGCCGCAGTCCCTCTTTGTTGTCAGACTCGCGAGAATAGCCAGCGTCCCTAACTAGCCGGTACGCGTATAAATGGGTTAAAATGTCAGAGACGGTTCGTTGGCCGATCATGGAAACGAGGGGATATTTCTGTTTAAAAAGATTCTAGTGGCTAATCGCGGAGAAATCGCGATTCGGATTATGCGCGCAGCTCGGGAACTGGGGGTGCGTACGGTGGCGGTGTATTCCGACGCCGACCAGGGTGCTTTGCACGTCCGCTATGCCGATGAAGCCTTTCCGATCGGCCCGGCACCGTCGACCTTAAGTTACCTGCATATTCCCAACATCATCAACGCGGCAGTGCAGACTGGAGCCGAAGCGATTCATCCGGGATATGGCTTTCTCTCCGAAAATCATCACTTCGCCGCGGTCTGTAAAACCTGGGGACTCGTATTTATCGGACCGCCTGCCGATGCCATTGAGAAAATGGGAACCAAAGCATTGGCTCGCCAGGTCATGAAAGAGGCTGGCGTGCCCGTTGTGCCAGGAACCGAAGGGACGATTAGCGATGTTTCAGAAGCACTAGCCGTTGCCGAAACTATTGGCTACCCGATCTTGGTGAAAGCGTCTTATGGCGGCGGCGGTCGAGGCATTCGGATAGTCGAGGATCCAGATAAACTTGCCGAAGCTCTGGAAAGCGCTAGTCGCGAGGCGAAATCTGCCTTCGGCCAAGGTGACGTTTATCTTGAGAAGTACCTGTCTAATCCTCGCCATATTGAAATTCAAGTGTTGGCCGACCAATTAGGACATGTGGTGACATTGGGCGAGCGGGAGTCGTCACTGCAGCGACGGCGTCAAAAGGTTTTAGAAGAGGCGCCTTCGACGGCGGTCACCGCAGAGCTTCGCCAAAAGATGAGTGAAGCCTCGCGACGCGCCGCAGAGGCAGTGCACTACGCCAGTGCCGGAACTATCGAATTCCTACTCGATGCGTCGGGGCACTTTTATTTCATGGAAATGAATACTCGCATTCAGGTAGAGCATACCGTCAGTGAATTCGTGACTGGTATCGACATCGTCAAGGAGCAAATTCGCGTCGCGGCTGGTCTGCCACTATCGATGTCGCAGTCTGAAGTCCAGATGAACGGCTGGAGCATTGAATGCCGGATCAATGCAGAGGATCCGGATCAAAGCTTTCGACCCAGCCCCGGCCGCGTGGAGGTGTGGCGGGAACCCGGGGGCCCTGGGGTCAGGCTCGACTCTGGCGCTAACCCTGGGTATGAAGTGCAACCATTTTATGACTCTCTTTTGGCGAAGTTGGTTACCTGGGGAAGAACTCGAGATGAGGCCATTGCCCGGATGAAACGTGCCTTGTCGGAGTTTGAAGTTGAAGGCGTCAAAACGACGATTGATATGCATAAACAACTGATGGACGACGAAGATTTTATTTCGGGAGCGGTCCACATCAATTTCTTGGGTGAACGCTTTCCCGGGGCATGATAGGAGTTGACTGGTGATGGAGTCGACGGACGGTAAACTCGGCGAACAGTTTAATTCGTCGCTGAAGGTATCAGATGAGGTGATTGCTCGAGTGGTGGGACTAGCGGCGATGGAAGAACCGGGGGTCACCGCCCTGACCAACACCCTCGTCGAAGGGATTACCGAACATTTGGCGCGCAAAACGGCCTATAAAGGGGTTCGCGTCTTCGTTGAAGGGGGTCGAGCCGATATCGAGTTGCACGTGGTGGTGCAGTATGGTCACCCGATACCGGACTTGGCCCAACGCATCCAAACCCGCGTCAAATCCCAGGTAGAACGGATGATTGGATTGACCGTCCGAGCGGTTCATGTGCATATCCAGGGGATTTTGTTTGATGACGCGAAAGCACCAGACTAGATCGTAGCGTGGGGTGGACGCGGATGACGTCGAATGTGGCGGCCAGAAAAGAGTAAAGTGCTTGGCAGCGGGCCCGCGTGAACAAAGCGAAAGGCTCCCTTGGGGTGCGAAAATACGGGGACCACAAGACGGCATGGCGAGCACTTAACAATCACACAGCATGGACTAGAGGAGACAGACGGATGGCTCGACATCATGGCAGAGAATTAGCGCTTAAAGCGCTGTTTGAATATGATTTGACAAAATTCGATGCCTTGGCCTTAGTGAGTCGGGTAATCAAAGCGGAGTCCGGGGACGATAGACGATTTGTCGAAGGGTTAGTCAATGGTGTGCTGGCCCAAGAATCCGACATTGACCGTACCATCGAAGAGAATGCGATTCAATGGCGGGTTAATCGCATGCCGACGGTGGACCGCAATATTTTAAGGTTGGCCACCTTCGAATTGATGAGTTCGAATGATGTCCCGATTTCCGTCATCATCGACGAAGCTTTGGAACTAGCCCAGGTGTACAGCACCGAGCAATCGAAAAAATTTATCAACGGAGTGCTCGGCCAGGTGGCCGCTAAGTTTAGACCTGAGGGTGACCGCGATCGTTTAGACAGCGCGGAATACCACGACGTCAGCCCCGGCGAGTAATATGGTGCCTCAAGCCCAGTTGGGGATAGCGTTTCGGAATTTTTGCGCTCAAATGATTGCACATCCATCGACGAAGGACGGCGAGAGGCCTTGCCCTGCCACCCGGTGAGCCGCGGGAATGTTTTGGCTCAGGGCGTGAGCGTCGGCCACCGGGGTTTTCGGCAGAGATTCAAACAAACAAAGTGCCCGGGTCGAAGCCTCTGAGTTCGAATGCCACCACGGATGGCAGGCCTACGTCATCGGAGATCATCCCTAGTACTGCCTCTTAGAAATCTATGGCCCCGGCTCCCCTTTGGCGCTGACCGCTTAAAAGGGAAACGGGCGGGGAGGGCTAGGTATTTTAGATCCCCCACGAAAGCATTTTCGGGCGATCACGACGGGTGTGGACCGATGGCCCGCCCGCCAAGGAGGCGATATAGACGTGGATAAGCTTATGGATGGCAAAAAGGTCGCGGCGTCTTGGCGCGCTCGAATCCAACACGAGTTGTCGGATTCCGGTTCCCGACCGCAGTTGGTGTTGGTAGGAGTGGGCGAAAACCCTCAGTCGAAAACCTATGTGAAGTTAAAAAGTCGACTGGCAGCCAAGGTTGGGATGGTCAGCCGGGAAGATTGGCTGGGCGTGAACGCGACCCAGCGGGAGATCGAAGAGACCGTGCTCCGAGCGAGTCGCGATCCGTCTGTGGACGGCATTATGGTGCAACTACCCCTGCCGGACCAGGTGGACTGGGAGGGCGTTTTGGACTGCATCAGCCCGGGCAAGGATGTAGATGGTCTGACCAGCGCCGGGTTAGGCCAGTTGGCCGCGGATCGGAAGGCATGGTTGCCAGCGACCGTGCTGGGCGTGATGGAATTGTTAGCTTATTATCACGTGGTCTTGATCGATCGACACGTGGTCATTTTGGGTTCCGATCGATTTGTTGGAATTCCTATGGCGATGGCGTTTAGCCACCGAGGTGCCACGGTCACCATGATTCCGGAGAATTCGTCGCAAGCCCAATCCATCGCCCCGACCGCTGATATCTTGATTGCCGTTGCGGGCCAGCCTCAAACCGTGAGTGCCGATATGATCAAAAGCGGGGCCGTGGTCATCGACGCCGGCAGCCACCATTTAGAAGATGGCAGCTTAGTGGGCAATACCCGGCATCCAGAGGTCGCAGCCGTAGCCAGCCTGATTACGCCGGTTCCTGGAGGAGTTGGCCCAATGACGATCGCAGCATTGTTGCAAAATACCTGGGCAGCGCATGCGGCAAAAACCGGGAAGGAGGGAAGATTTGCAAAAGGCAGCGAGTGAACCCGCCCAGTGGACGGTACACGGTTTGGTCCAGGCGTTGAAAGAAACCATCGAAAGTATTGCGACTTGGCAACAGATCTTAGTGGTCGGTGAATTATCGGGCCTGAAACGCCATACCTCAGGGCATTGGTACTTTACCCTAAAAGATGAAAAAGCTCAAATTCGCTCGGTGATGTTCCGCCGGGATGCCGAGCGTACCCGGTTTCTTCCCGAAGACGGCATGGCGGTGCTGGTCAGTGGGCGAATCGGTGTTTTTGAGCGCGACGGTCAAACTCAGTTGTACGTCACCCAAATGATTGCCTTAGGCGCCGGAGATCAGCACCTAGCCCTCGAACGGCTTAAGCGACGGTTAGATGCCGAAGGTCTGTTTTCCCGGCCCAAACGTCGGCTTCCCCGTCTTCCTACCCGTTTAGGCCTGGTCACCTCCCCCACCGGGGCTGCCCGTCATGATGTACAAACTGTGGTGGAACGAAGATTTCCTGGCTTGCCAGTGATTCTTTATCCGGTCCTGGTGCAAGGGGCTAAGGCGGCAGAATCGATCGTCAGCGCGCTCGAATCGGTGACTGAACGCGATGTCGACGTCGTCATTTTAGGCCGCGGCGGCGGGTCTAAAGAAGACTTGATGGTCTTTAACGACGAAGCCGTGGTACGTGCTCTCGCCAATCTTCGGGTGCCGGTGATTTCGGCGGTAGGCCATGAAATTGACACCACCTTGAGTGACCTGGTAGCTGACCTTCGCGCGCCTACCCCCTCGGCTGCGGCTGAATTGGCGGTTCCCGAACGGGCGCGCTTAGTGGAGGAATTGATGGCCCTACGCGGCCGATCGCGGCTGGCGCTCTCTCGGCGCATCCGGATGGAACGAGAGAGAATTAACGGGTGGGTCAGCCATGGCATTTTAAAGCAGTCAGCGAGCATTGTTGAACGTCGGCGGACTGACCTCGATCGTTTGGATGAACGAATGGAACGCTTTATGGAGCGAAAAATCACCGGGGAACGCTATCGTTTGGATAGATTGTCCCAGGTCGTGTCTGGACTGAATCCGACCGCTGTCTTGGAGCGGGGATATACTTATGTGAGTGACCGAGATGGGGTGCCCGTCGAGTATGGTCAAATTCGCCGAGATCATTCCTACTTGGTTCACTGGTATAATGGGAGTCGATGGATGATTGAGCTGGAGGATGCCGATTAATGGCGGATATCGAGGATAACGTTAAGGACATTTTTTTATATGAAGAAGTCATGACGCGACTCGAAACCATCGTGCGTCAATTAGAAAGCGGTCACGTATCGTTGGCCGAGAGTCTTGCCTTGTACCAAGAGGCCCAGCAGTTAAGTCGAACCGCGGATCGGTTGTTGACCCAGGCGGAAGCCATGCTGGCCGAACCTTCGACTCCGGCGGAGGCACCATGAGTGCAGATGACGAGTGGATTGACCGATCGCAATTGATGATTGAACGGTGGATTGCAGAGGACCTCGATCGGCCCGAACCGCTTCCGGGCCGAATCATCGAAGCCATGCGCTATTCGGCTTTGGCGGGAGGCAAACGGCTCAGGCCGCTGTTGCTTCTCGCTGCCGCAGAGTATTTAAAGATACCTGCGGATCGGGTGAAACCGGCAGCCCTGGCGATTGAATACGTGCATACCTACTCGTTGATTCACGACGATTTGCCAGCGATGGACAATGATGACTTGCGCCGCGGCAAACCCACGAATCACAGAGTCTTTGGCGAAGCCTTAGCGATTTTGGCCGGGGACGGCTTGTTAACCGAAGCTTTCGCCAAACTCGCTCAGTTGAACGAAGACGATTTTCCGGCCCGAAATGTGCTCTATGCCGTCGGTGGATTGGCCCACGCGTCGGGAGCCCATGGTCTTATCGCCGGCCAAACTGCCGATCTCGCTGCAGAACATCATAACATTGGCTTGTCGGCACTGGAGGCGCTTCATGCCAAAAAGACGGGGGCCATCTTTGAGGCAGCGTGCCAGATCCCCGCTTGGTTGACCGGCAATCGGGCGGCGGCGGCGGGGCTTCAGGGGTTTGGCAGCCATTTCGGTTTGGCCTTTCAAATTGTCGATGATATCCTAAATGTGATTGGCGATGCGGTCATTATGGGCAAGTCTACCGGCACCGATGTCTCTTTGGACAAGGCTACCTATCCTCGAATGGTGGGTATTGATGCCGCTTGGAAGATGGCATATCACCATCAGAACTTGGCCGAAGAGTCTCTGGATAAGGCGGTGGGCCATGCCGATTGGTTGCTCGCGCTGCTAAAGCGAGCGGTTAATCGTTCTGCCTAGGCATTTTAGGACAGTTTAATACCGAAGGTCAGGAGGTGGCAGGGTGCTTGATCGGATAGCATCGCCGAAGAATCTCAAATCCTTGAATACCGCTGAACTGGCCACGCTCGCGGAAGAGATTCGGCGGACGATTATTGAGACCACGGCAGAAACCGGAGGACACATCGGGGCGAGCCTGGGAGCGGTCGAGTTGACGTTAGCCATGCATCGCGTCTATGATGCGCCCAATGATAAACTAGTGTGGGATATTGGCCATCAAGCCTATGCCCATAAGCTTATCACTGGAAGACAAAGTCGATTTTCTAGCCTGCGCCAACTTGGTGGGATCTCCGGGTTTCTGAAACGACAGGAAAGCGAATATGACGTCTGGGAAGGGGGTCATGGCGCCACTTCACTTTCTGGAGCTCTAGGCATGGCCGTGGCTCGAGATTTAAAACGAGAACCGCATCGCGTCATCGCGGTGATTGGTGATGGAGCGCTCACGGCGGGCATGGCGTGGGAAGCCCTCAATCAGATTGGTCATCTCAAGAGCCCCATGGTGGTAGTAGTCAACGATAACTCGATGTCTATCGCCCCCAATGTCGGATCGTTTTCACGCTACCTCACCGAATTGCGGTCTGCCCCCGGATACGCCCGGCTCAAGCAAGAAGTGGAAACCCTATTGGAATCGGTTCCGGTATTGGGAGGATCTTTGCGTCGGAGCATTGAACGGCTTAAGGACTTGGTGCACTTTGCCGTATTGCCTCAAAATGTTTTTGAGGCTTTGGGTTTTGAATATTTCGGTCCCATCGACGGTCACGATTTAAATGCGTTAATCCATGTACTAACCAATGCCCGCAGCATTCAAGCCCCAGTGGTGGTCCACGTGATTACCCAAAAAGGCCGCGGCTATCTGCCCGCAGAAAACAAACCGGAACAATTTCATGGTCCTGGGCCTTTCGACATCGCGTCAGGAAATCCTCGCGTTCACGGGGATACCCCATCGTACAGCCAGGTGGCGGCCGATACCCTGGTCTGGTTGGGACAACGCCATCCAGAACTGGTAGCAATTACTGCGGCGATGGGAGACGGGACCAAACTCGACCGATTTGCCCAGGTCTTTCCCGATCGCTTTTATGATGTGGGCATGGCAGAGCAGCACGCGGCCACCTTTGCCGCAGGCCTAGCCGCTTCCGGCATGCGGCCAGTGTTTGCTGTCTACAGCACGTTTTTACAACGAGCCTACGACCAGGTGATCCACGACATTTGCCACCAAAACCTTCCCGTTTTACTCGCGGTCGATCGGGCAGGTCTGGTCGGTGCGGATGGGGCGACTCATCAAGGAATTTACGATATCAGCTTTTTGCGTGCGGTTCCCCACATGGAAATTGCGATGGGCAAGAACGAGGCGGAATTGCGGTCGTTGTTGGTCGGTGCGGT
Source organism: Clostridiales bacterium (assembly GCA_027365485.1). Classification (GTDB taxonomy): domain Bacteria; phylum Bacillota; class Sulfobacillia; order Sulfobacillales; family Sulfobacillaceae; genus JAMCVM01. The sequence goes on along the minus strand of DAHXNH010000236.1, from coordinate 17,853 downwards.
CGAGCGGCCAGGACCGGTCGCAGTGCGCTATCCACGTGGCAGCGGCCAAGGCATTCCTTTAGATGACTACATTGAAGACATCCCTTGGGGTCATGCCGAATGGATTCGCCACGGTGAGGATGTAACCTTAGTCGGCTTAGGCCCCATCGTCTTCGCTGCCCTGAGTGCAGCGGTGATGTTAGAGCAACGCGGATTTTCAGTCGGTGTGGTCAATGCGCGCTTTGTGGAGCCTTTAGACACCCAGACATTGTTCGAGGTCAGCCAGCATACCAAGGCGATCTTGACCTTGGAGGAGCACACGCTTTCGGGCGGATTCGGCTCACGGGTTTTGGAATGGGCAGCCGAGGCAGGCATTACTGTGCCGATACGGATTGGGGGGATTCCCAAAGAATTTGTTGACCAAGGACCTCCCGCCCACTTTTTGGAGCGTTTTCGGTTGACGCCCGAAGGGATTTCTCGGCGAGTGGAGGAATGGCTGGCCCGTGGCTCAGAGGAGGCTTAAGAAGGAGGGCGCCAGACTCGATCAGCGGGTGCTGGAGTTAGGCTTGGCCGCGTCGCGAACTCGCGCTCAAGCGATGATCCTGGCCGGTGCAGTGACCGTCAATGGGCAAGTCGTGCGGAAGGCAGGGACCCTGGTCAGCGCGCAAGCGGTGGTGGAGGCGATGGTCCATGCCCATCCCTATGTCAGCCGAGGGGGGTTAAAGTTAGAGCACGGATTGAGAGCGTTTGCGATCGATCCTGGCGGTTGGACCGTAGTGGATGTCGGCGCTTCTACCGGCGGATTCACCGATTGTTGGCTCCAACACGGGGCGGAGGCCGTCTATGCGGTGGATGTGGGATATGGGCAGTTGGCGTGGTCACTGCGCCAAGATGCCCGTGTGCACGTGCTGGAGCGAACCAATGCTCGATATTTGACGCTTTCGGGACTGAACCTCACGCAACCGGTGCAAGCGTCGTCGATTGATGCTTCGTTCATTGGCCTGAAGCTTCTGTTGGCACCGCTTCGCGAGATCGTCCGTCCCTCGGGAGTGGTGATTGGACTGATAAAGCCCCAATTTGAGGCTGGGCCGGAGTCAGTAGGCAAGGGCGGCGTAGTGCGCGATGCCAACGTCCATCGTCGGGTGATAGCTCAGGTGTTCGAGGATGCTGATCGGCTGGGTTGGATCGCTCAAGACCTCACACCTTCGCCGATTCGTGGCCCTAGCGGCAATATCGAATTTTTGGTTCGATTCGGATCGGAGCCGAGCAAACCCATACATATTGATGCGGTCATCGAGGAGGCTTGGCAAAGGGAGGTGCTGCCAGATGTCTAACATTTTGATATGGCCCAATCCCGAAAAGGAGCAAGTCCGCAGCTTAGCCCAGCAGATCTACCGATGGCTGGAAAAACGCGGTGTTCAGGCAGTCATGCCGGCGGATCTTGCTCGCCAGCTAGACTTGGATACGATGGCCTGTATTACCGATGAGGTAACGATGCAAGGGATTGACTGGGTGATGGTGCTCGGAGGGGACGGCACCCTGCTGTTGGCAGCAAAACAACTGATGCGATGGAACAAACCGATCTTAGGCGTTAATTTAGGACACCTGGGGTTTCTTACCGAAGTGGAAGTGCCTGATTTATTCCCGACCTTGCCCTTGTTTCTTTCCGGAGAATATCAACTCGACCTGCGCCACTTGCTCACTGCTGAAGTGACGCGTCTCGGTCACAGTCTCGTCCGCTATGAAGCTATGAACGATGTGGTGGTCGCCAAGGGACCGTTTGCGCGCTTAGTCAACCTGGAGACTTTTGTCGACGACGCCTACGTGACAACCTATCCTGCCGATGGGTTAATTGTAGCGACGCCCACGGGTTCGACCGCGTACTCGCTATCGGCCGGTGGCCCCATCTTGAGCCCAGACCTTGGTGTCTTTGTAGTCACCCCAATTTGTCCGCACTCGTTTTTCGACCGATCGGTGGTGATCGATGCCCAGCAGACAGTTAAAATTAGAATTCGAGCCATGCATCGAGAGACGCTGCTGACAGTGGATGGCCAGGAAGGCTTTCCCCTGGAAGATGGCGATGAAATTGTGGTCAGTGCCAGCACGCATTCGGTGAATCTGATGCGGCGGCCGGGGTGGAGCTTTTTTCATGTATTGCGCGGCTGGAGAAAGGGCTATTGAGAATGCGATATGATAAAAATGCGCGTCAGCGCTTGATCCAAGATATCATTCGCCAAGATGTCATCCGTACTCAGGAGGAACTAACGGTACGGTTGGCCGAACATGGCGTCGCTGCCACCCAAGCGACAGTCTCAAGAGACATTAAAGATTTGGGTCTGATCAAAATTCCTTATCTTGATGGCCACCGCTATGCCGTCCCCAATCAGGGCGAGGTGGCGGGGGCTCAAGATCGCTTGACTCGAGTGCTGAGAGAGGTTTTGGTGAACGTTCAGGTCAGCGAAAACCTAGTCGTGGTCAAAACTCTGTCAGGCGGAGCGGACGTGGTCTCGGAAGCCATTGATCGACAAGAATGGCCGGATGTGGTCGGGACGTTGGCCGGCGACAATACGGTGATGGTGGTCGCACGCGAACGGTATTCGGCTCCGCTGATAGCTCAGCGTTTGTTGAGTCTAGGATAAGATAGGGGAGGGCGAGGTTCGCCATGTTACGCTCCTTCAGGGCACTGAACTACGGGCTTTTTCGACAAATCGAGATGGACTGGTCTTCGGGCTTTACGGCGGTTACCGGCGAATCTGGAGCCGGGAAGTCGCAACTTCTAGCCGCGATGCTTTCGCTGTTGGGAGAGCGTTGGGACAGTTCCAAATTTGGGCCGCTGGCGAACATGGTGAAATTGGCTGGCGAATTCGAAGTCGGGGCAGAACATCCGCTGTGGTCTCAGCTTGTCGACTTTGATCTGGAACCCGATGATATGTTGACGGTGACGCGTGAGGTTTCCCCGGATGCACGTTCGATATTTCGAATACAAGGACGGACCGTGCCTCGGCAAACGGTGGCCGATATCGCGCCATGGCTCATCGAGGTAATGCATCAAGGTCATGTATCGAGATTTTCAAACAATGAGGCGTGGACCGAATGGCTTGATCGCTATCTGAATTTGTTGCCACTGGTCGACGAGGTGACTGCCGCCTATACTGAGTGGCAAGCTCTGTTGAAACAACAAGAGCAGTTGGCTCTGGAAATGCTGGACGTGCACGATTGGACGCGTCAACGCGAAATATTGGAAGAAATTGACCAAGCCCAGATTCAACCGGGTGAAGACTCGCAGTTGACGGAACAACTGGGGCGCTTTCGTTCGCTCAACCGCTTGCAGCAAGCGTACGAACGAGTGTATCGTCTGATTGAGGATGACAGTGAGCATGGCTTGTTATCGCTTCTTAGGATGTGGGAGCGAGAAGTCGTGCAACTGGCGCAATTGGATCCAAGAATTGATCCCCTGCGCGATCAGGTGCTCACGGTGGTAGAAACGACGCTTGACGTGCGCCATGAGTTAGCACGATGGTGGGAAGATTTTGAGCGCGATCCCTTGCTGCAGGAACGACTGGAAGCCCGGTCGGATTTATTAGCCCAACTCAAACGGCGCTATGGTCCCGATTTAGACAGCGTACTGGCCTATGCCGAGCAAATTCGGCAGGATCTAGAACGACACCAAACCGTGGCGGTTCGCAGCGCTCAATTGAGTGAAACCGTAAAAATCAAAGAGGCCCACTATCGAAAATTGGCCAAATCTTTGTCTGAGGGGCGACGGTCGGGGGTTTTAGCCACAGGGCGAGCTTTAACCAAGCTGCTGCAGCAATTGGAAATGCCGGCAGCCGATTTATCTCTGCGCATCGAGGCGGCGGCGCCAGGGCCGCGGGGCATGGATGCGGTGACTTTTTGGTTTAGTGCAAACTTGGGCAGAGACCCCTTGCCTCTCCCCAAGAGCGCATCTGGCGGAGAACTGGCACGGATTGGACTATCGATGGCGGTATTAGTCCGTGGTGAACCGGCATCGACCTTGTGGCTTGACGAAGTGGATACAGGGTTAGGGGGACGAAGCGCCGCGCGTGTGGCGGCCATGATGGCTGATTTAGGCAAAGAACTGCAAATCATTGCCATTACCCATCAGCCCGTAGTAGCCAGTCGGGCTGACCACCAGGTGATCGTCAAAAAATCCACCGACGCTGAGCACACTGAAGCGCAAATCAGCCTCGTCGATGATGAGGAAAGAGTGGAAGAGGTGGCACGCATGCTTAGCGGAGGCGCTGAACCGACGGCGCTTCAGCATGCCCGCCTGCTCCTCGGCGACCCTCGGTCGCTAAGACGACGTCGAAGTTAAGGACCTGAAACTATGCGCATGATGATCGCAAGTTTACCGATAGGAACCGGCCACGATATCGCGGCGCGGGCTCTGGCCGAGGCAATGGGCAAAGCCGGAGTCGATGTTTATTTTTCCCACCATTTGGCCGGGCCGTCGAAATTGCATACGGCCAGCTATTTTCTGTCGGTCCGGTACGCGCCGTGGCTTTTTTCCAAAGCCTTTCACTGGGGGGACGGAGCCGCGTTCGCTTGGCGGAGACACCGCACGAGTTGGCGAGCTATCGGCCTCAACCTCCTGGCCTCGGTATTTGAACAGTATCGACCGGACTGGGTCGTGGCCACTCACCCCTTCGCCTTAACCGCATGGACAGCATTAAAGACGCGCTACCCACAGTTGAAAGTGATGGGTGTGTTGACGGACCTCAGTGCCCATCAGTTTTGGTGGGAACCGGATTCTGACGCGTATGCGGTATGGCTGCCGGAAGAGCGCCAAGACTTAGTGCGTTTTGGGTATCCTGAAGATAAGATATGGGATACGGGAATCCCTATTCGTTCCATTTTTCATGATGACGCTTTGCAGTTCGCACGTCTGTTCGATGGGCCTATCGTCGTGTTGGGCGGCGGCCTAGGCATCGGCCCTTACCACCGAATTTTAAAAGATTTGCTATCCTTTGATATGCCGATTTTGGCGGTGTGCGGCCAAAATGAGCGCCTTCGCTGGCAACTCAGCCAGCAATCGTGGCCTGCCAATGTTACCATCGCCGGCTATGTAGAAAACATGCCTGAAGTGTTGTGTGCCAGTCGTGCAGTGGTAGGCAAGCCGGGCGGCGTCACTGCCGCCGAGGTGTGCCAGGTACAGGTGCCATGGTTGCTGACGCATTGGATCGCGGGTCAAGAAGAGGTAAACCGGGATCGCCTGACCTCGCATAATTTGGCGGTACTTGGAGACCATGGACTTCAAGATGCATTGGCACCACTTTTGGTGGACTCGCCAACGCGCCGGCTCATGCTCCAAAGCCAGTCCGATTTGGCTCGGCCCAACGCCTCTAGCGATATTGTGAGCCGAATCCTAGCCTTTCAATAAGCCTTAGGTTTCCTTCCTTGTCATCACCTTCTCTCTGTTACCGAGGATGAACCTCTGCCCCAGACGGCAAGGTAAGGTCGAGAGGAGGTGATAGGGCATGAAAAAAGCATTCGGGCTTTTGGCGGCAGGCCTCTTGCTGCTCGTGGGTCTTTCTCGGCCATCTTCTATTCTTTGCACGTGGCCAAAACCCCTGTGGCTTCCGACTCGTCATACTCTGTCGATCCCTTGGTCTCGTTGGTTACCGATGGAGGCTGAAGCCAGCCCGGCCAGTGCCGTGGAAATTGACCATCACCGAGACCAGGGATGGACGTCTATTCGCCATCGCGTTTGGTATCTTAGGGCCAATCACCAGGGAGCCTATCGCCTGAGTTATCGGATTATGGGCATGGTGCCCTTTGGAACATCTTGGGTGCGGGCGGACGCGCCACTTTCGGTGGTACCAGGCGGTGAAGCGATTGGCATTATGGTCCGTACCAAAGGTTTGATCGTTCGGGCTCTGGTCCCGGTCCAAGACGACTGCGGGCAAAGTGTCTGCCCGGCGGAACAAGCGGGACTCAGGGTCGGTGATTTAATCACGGCGGTCAACCGTCGTCCCCTCTTGGACCAGCAAAGCTTAGACCGAGCGATGGATCGGGCAGGTCGAAGAAGGCAACCGGTGGAACTCACGGTGCGTGCATCGGGTATCGAGCACATAAAAGTGACGCCGGTCTGGTCCACCCGCGACCACGCCTATGTCATTGGCGCCGCGGTTAGAGACGGCATGGCTGGCGTGGGCACCTTAACTTACTTCGAGCCCAGTACGGGACAGTATGGCGCTCTTGGCCACAGCATGACAGATGGGCTGACCCGGATTCCCGCTCCAGTGTCGTCGGGAAGTGTGAGCGGTGCCGACATTATTAGCGTCATTGCGGCTGGTCGTGACAAGCCCGGCCAGAAGGTGGGGCTTTTGGCTGCCCATGGGCTGGTCAGCGGTACTGTCTGGTCCAACGGACAGTTTGGGATTCATGGCAAGCTGCTGACGTGGCCCAAGGTCGGCCTTCGGGCCATTCCGATAGCGTATCCGGACCAGGTCCACCCCGGTGCCGCTCGACTGATTACTGTTCTCCACGGGCAGAAGGAACGAAGTTATCACATTCAAATAATTAAAGCCTACGCTCAAACTCATCCGGCAACCAAGGGAGTCCTGTTTCGAGTAACGGATCGCCAACTGTTGCAACGCACTGGTGGGATCATTCAAGGGATGAGCGGGAGTCCAATTATCGAAGACGGTCGTCTCGTCGGAGCGGTCACTCATGTGATGGTAGGCAAACCCTGGATCGGCTACGGCTGCTATGCCGTCTGGATGCTGGGACTGAAACCCGGAGCCTAAATCGTTCGTCAAAGTTTTCAAAAGATGGGCGGTCGGGGGCGAAAATCCAAGTTTTTGCCCTCGACCAGAGGTTGCCGTCAGTTATCGTAGGCTGTTTTGTCGAATAAGGAAGAACGATGATCTTTGTTTTTTCTTTATATTTAGCAGGAAAAGATGGAAAATCATAGAAGACTTGATGAGTCGTAACTACAGGGGGATGCGGAGTTGGCCATTAGAGTGCTTATTGCCGATGACAACCGAGAATTTTCGGAGTTGCTGCGAGATGCGATTGATAGCGAAAATGATTTAGAAGTTGCCGGGATGGCTTCCCATGGTATCGAAGTCCTAGAGTTCTTGGCAGAAGAGGCCGTTGACGTGGTGGTCTTAGACATCATTATGCCGCATTTAGATGGCATTGGGGTGTTGGAACGATTGGCAGAAGAGCCGCTTGGTAAACGGCCTAAGGTGGTCGTGCTGACGGCTTTCGGGCAAGAGACGATGACCCAGCGCGCCCTGGAATTGGGAGCCGATTACTATATTCTGAAGCCTTTTAATCTGAATGTTTTGGCATCTCGAGTCAAACAATTGGCGAGAACGCCCAACGTCGAAAGGCGCTCCCTCGATCATTCGCCAGGCGGGCGCGTGGGCTTAATGCCAGTGCGGCATTTAGATGTCGAAGTTACGAATATTATTCACGAGATTGGGATACCCGCTCATATCAAGGGGTATTTATATTTGCGCGAAGCGATTTTGATGGTCATCAATCGTGTCGACTTGCTCAGCGGAGTGACCAAAGAACTCTACCCGGCTATCGCCACGAAATACAAGACCACACCAAGTCGCGTAGAACGGGCGATTCGTCATGCGATCGAAGTGGCTTGGGCCCGAGGCAATGTGGACATGATCAACGGAATTTTTGGCCACACGGTCAATCGGGAAAGAGGAAAACCAACCAATTCGGAATTCATTGCCATGGTGGCAGACAAGTTGCGGATGCAAATGAAGGTGGGTTAACGGAGAGGGCCGGGCGGGCCCTCTCCGTTAACCCTAAATGCGGGTATAATCTTGGCAAATTCGCGGTTTAGGGGTACGCTCGGAGCAGCGGTCAAACATGACCAGCACATCGACGAAGGGTTGGCTAGGAATGGACGAAGGAACCGTTGAGAACAATGTAGAACAGATGGAGGCACTAATACGGCGGTTGCCAGCCGTGCTCAGGTCAACGATCGTGATCAACGATTGGGGCGGAATCGAAGAGATTCATGTTCTCACGACCTTAGAACGCACTCCCAAACAAGTAGTCCGCGACGTCGAAAGCGCGCTGAGCGCTGAATGGAATATTCATGTCGATCACAAGCGAATTTCGGTGGCGCAGATTCGAACCGATGACATTGTGAAAGTTCGACAATACCTCATGATTCGTGAGGTAAATTTGGATGTGGACACGGTGGAAGGGATTAGTCGCGCGGTGGTCGAACTCGAACCGGTCAATGAAGACGGAGTCGTCTATCGCGGAGAATGGACCGGGCGTTACGTTCCGAGCCATCATACGGTGGCTATGGCCCAAGCGGCGGTCCACGCGCTCAACACGGTTCCCGAGTTGATGGAGCATCTCGTCTTACTGGAAGTGCGCCCGCTGGAGATCGGTGGCCAAAAGGTGATACTGGCGGCGCTTAGTTATTTGGAGCCTAATCACCGCGAAGAACTGCTTATAGGATCGGCGTTGGAGGCTGGCGATGCCCATGGAGCCGCCGCTCAAGCTGTGGTTGACGCGGTCAATCGATGGATGATTCGGGCCGACGTAAAGCGAAGCGAGGATCCTATCTTAGCGCTGATTTTAGGGCGTCCGGTCGCTAAAGAGCCAACCGAGGATTGAGGGATACTCATGGAGTCGAGGGCAGGCAAGGGCAGCATTGTCTATCAAGGGCGAACATTGTCAGTGCGCCTCGACCCGGTACGAGTGCCCGCGGGACAATCCGTCCGAGAAGTTGTGGAGCGAAGCCCGGCGGTGGCGGTTATCGCTGAATGCCAAAATCGCGTGGCGGTTATCCGCCAATATCGGTGGGCCGTTGACGCGTGGTTGATCGAACTGCCTGCGGGCAAGGTGGAGCCGGGCGAAGCCGTCGACCACGCGGCTCGCCGGGAATTAAGAGAAGAGACTGGGATCTTGGTCGACGACCTGTCCTTGGTCTTTTCGTTTCATCCTACCCCAGGCTATAGCAATGAGCGCGTCGATCTATTTTTCGGACGGGTATCCTCCGTGGGTCCGCCTCTGCCCGATCCCGACGAAGACATTAGCCTCAAATGGTGGAATCGGAACGCTGTCGAAGAGGCCGTGGCCACCGGAAGCGTGACCAATGGCATTGCTCTTTTGGGCTTGATGTGGTGGTTGAGCAAGACCCATCTAGACAAGTCTACCCTGGACGAGTAGCGCATAGGCTACCCTGAGGGGGCGAGGGAATGACCGCATCAAGCTGGGCTTCTTTGGATTGGGAAGGCTACTGGTCGCGATACCTTCCTTATTTGCTGATGACCGTGGCGGTCTTTAGCTTGGGGTTGCTGTTCGGATCATTGGCGACGGAAGTATTGACAAGTTCAGAGAGACTTCAACTCGCCATTTGGTTAAAAACCGTCGTAAACTCTGAGAGTGGTCGCTTATTCTCTGCCACGATGTTTCGGTCCGCATTGATCGCCAATATGAAAGTCCTGGGTCTGCTCTATGTGTTGGGCATTTCCGTGGCGGGGATTCCGCTGGTGCTAGCAGTCCTATTCTTGCGCGGGTTTGTCGTCGGGTTTGGCTTCGCATTTTTGAGCCAGTCTGCGAGCGGACATGGACTGAGCGTGTTGTTGGCCACGGTTGTGGCTCAGAATCTCTTTATGGTTCCCATCTACCTGACGGCTGGAACCCTAGCCCTGTGGTTCTCATGGAATCTCATACGCAAGGATGGAGCCAGGAAAGTCGCCCCATGGAAGGCGCTGGGAGGATATACCGTGGCTTCGGCCCTCATTAGCGTTGGCATGCTTTGGGCTAGTGCCGTCGAAGTGATGGGCTCCCCGCTCCTTCTGCACTTGGAAGTTTTCACCCGATAATTCTTATGGCGACAGGATGGATGGGACATGCTTTAAGCAAACCAGGCTGTCGGCTATGTTATGATCAGGAGGCATCTGGTATAGACATCTAACAGAGGTTGGAAAGGGGTTATGGACGTGCGTGTGGGCGTACCCAAAGAGGTCAAAGCGGATGAAAATCGAGTGGCCTTGACTCCGGCCGGCGTGCTCGCCTTGGTGCGCGAGGAGCATCAGGTGATTATCGAAAGCAGCGCCGGCGTTCAAAGCGGATTTAGCGACGAGGACTACGTCCAAGCAGGGGCACGCGTCAAAGACACTCCAAGTGAGGTCTGGAACAGCGCAGACATGATCGTTAAAGTCAAAGAACCCTTGCCGACAGAGTATCGCTTTTTCCGGGAAAACTTGGTGCTCTTTACCTATCTTCATTTAGCTCCAGAACTGGAACTGACTCGGGCTCTACAACAATCGGGGGTGACCGCCATCGCCTATGAGACCGTGCAGACCCCCAACGGAAGCCTTCCTCTGCTCGTCCCGATGAGTGAAATTGCTGGGCGTATGGCAAGTCAGATTGGCGCTCAATTGCTAGAAAACACCCACGGAGGTCGAGGGGTTTTATTGTCGGGCGCTCCCGGCGTGCTACCCGGACGGGTGGTGATTATCGGTGGCGGTGTCGTCGGTCTGAATGCTGCTCGGATTGCCTTGGGATTAGGCGCAGAAGTGACCCTTGTGGAAGTCAACCCCGTGAGAATTCGTGAGCTCGACGATTTGTTTCAAGGCCGAGTGCATACGTTGATGTCAAATGAATATCATATTGCCCAAGCGCTCCTTGACGCCGACTTAGTGGTCGGAGCGGTTCTCATTCCGGGCGCTCGAGCCCCCCAATTGGTCAGCCAAGCGATGGTGCAGGCCATGCCCAAAGGCGCGGTTATCGTCGACGTGGCGATCGACCAAGGCGGATCGATTGCCACCATCGATAGAATTACGACGCATTCCAATCCGACGTACGAAAAATTTGGAGTCGTTCACTATGCCGTCGCCAACATGCCTGGGGCGGTGGCTCGAACCTCAACCCAAGCCTTGACTAACGCGACGCTGCCCTATATCCGCAGCTTGGCGGGTTTAGGTGCGGTTAACGCTCTGCGCCAGGATTCAGCGTTGGCGCGGGGTCTTAATGTTTGCCAAGGCAAGATCACGTTTCAAGCCGTGGCCGAGGCTCACCATCTGCCGTACCACGCGGTGGCGAGCCTTTTAAGCTAGGAAAATGCCCCACCCCGGCTTAGAGCCCAAAGAGCAGGAGAGCATTCATGACTCCCTGTTCTTTTTTGTGGGGAGGTAGAGATCGGCAGGAGTCTTGGCGATTATCCCGAATCTGTCTGCGAGGAGATGGTTGCGCAATGTCGCTGGATACCGGGGCCGAGGCAGGGTTTGATCAATATCTTTACCATCTTCGAATGGAACGCAACTTATCATCGAACTCGGTAGACGCCTATCGACGGGATCTGCTGATTTACCTGGGCTATGCGCAAACGCTTGGCTTAGCGTGGGACCGTCGCGAAACCGTCATTGATTTTTTAGCGCACGAAGCCGAGATGGGCAAAAGAGACACGACGGTGCGTCGGAGATTAGCTTCCATACGCTCTTATTTTGCTTACCTCAGGACCGTCAGCGAAGAGACGTTTGATCCCACAGAAGGCTTGGAAATTGGCAGCGTAGAGCGCTCATTGCCGGATGTACTCCAGGTCCAAGCCATTGAGGAGCTTTTGAATAGCATTGCCGTCGATACCCCGATCGGTCTTCGAGATCGCGCGATGTTGGAAGTCGTGTACGGGGCGGGTCTTCGGGTCAGTGAGTTGATTAGCCTCAAAATTAATGATTGGTGGACCGATCCTCCCCGAGTTCGGTGCGTAGGCAAGGGCTCTAAAGAACGTTATGTACCCTTGGGCCGGCCGGCTATTCAAGCGGTTTCGGCCTATGTCGACCGCGCTCGCGATAAGCTCGTCAGTGCGCGCAGCCAAGCCTTTCTCTTCTTAAACCATCGTGGCGGTCCACTGACTCGTCAGGGATTTTGGAAAATCCTGAAATCTCGGGCGGATTCAGCCGGAATCGAAGGTGCAGTCTATCCTCACGCTCTGCGTCACTCCTTTGCTACCCATTTATTGGAAAATGGGGCGGACCTGCGTTCCGTGCAAGAAATGCTAGGGCATCAGGATATTGCCACGACCCAGATCTATACGCATGTGAGTCGGCAAAGGCTTCGTCCCCAGTATGACGCTCATCACCCCCGTGCCTAGCCCTCAGACTGACCCGTTTTCGCATCGCGCTCGATGGGTGCGTTGAAAGGGCAGTGGATTGCATGCCGTATGAAGACCACCCTCGGCGACCACACTAGGCAGGTCAGCTAGCAAGGGGGAGGGCGTCGAGTGCTCGAATCATATGCCGTCAAAGCCAGAGGTATTTTAGCCGGTCTATTTCTGGGGATGTGTGCAGGTCCCCAACTTTTTGCTGCTGCACCGCCGAACCCGCCAGAGGTGCGGGCCAAAGCCGCCGAATTAATCGACGTCAGCTCCGGCAAGGTCCTTTTTAGTGTACACGCGCGCGAACAATTACCCATGGCCTCGTTGACTAAAATCATGACTCTTTATATAGCGCTTAAGGCTGTGGAGCAACGAAAAGTCCAACTCAATGAGCCTGTCTTGATTTCGGAAGACGCCTCTCGAGTCAATGGGTCGCAGATTTGGCTGAGGCCGGGAGAACATCTAAGCGTAGACCATCTGATTCGGGGAGTAGCGATCGCCTCCGCCAATGACGCCGCCTACGCTTTGGCAGAATTTCTGGCCGGCAGTGAGCCTTCGTTCGTGGCGGAGATGAATCGGACCGCGGCCCAACTCGGCATGGATCACACCCACTTCTCCAATCCTCACGGGTTGCATCTTGCCGATCATTATACGACCGCAGAGGATATGGCGACCTTGGCCCGTGCGGCCGTCCGATTGCCGCTTCTTCTGCACTATACTGCGATGTGGGAAGACCGCTCCGTGCGGGACGGAAGGGGCGGCAGATTGTGGCTCATCAACCACAATCGCCTTCTCCGGCAATATCCTGGGACAGATGGGATCAAGACGGGATATACCAGTCAGGCGGGATTTTGCATGGTGGCTAGTGCCCATCGCGGTACGATGCGCCTTGCGGCCGTGATTTTAGGAGCACCCAGCTCATCGGTGCGGTTTAAGGATGCCGCTTTGCTGATGTCGTGGGGATTTGCGCACTTTCAAACGCTTCAAATTGTCCGACCGAACCAGTCTGTGGGGGCGGTGGCGGTGCACCACGGAGTGGCTCCGACAGTCGAAGCGGTCATTCCCAAGGGTCTGGCGGTTACGGTGGCGCGAGCACCGGGATCCGGAATCAGAGTGCGCGTCGAACTTCAGAACCACTTGGAGGCACCTGTCACGAGGGGACAGGTGGTGGGTACTGTTGGTATCTACCAAGGGGCCACACGTGTGGATCAACACGCACTGTACGCCCAGGAAACGGTAGCTAAATCTCGTCTTCCTGGCCGCGTCTGGCATTATCTCATTAAACTTGTCGGATAACCTGGAGGTAAAGCCCAATGTTCGATCCTAGAGAACCACTTCAGAGTGCGAAACGGCGGCTTAAAGAGCTCATGGCGCCAATGGCCGAGCGGATGTCTCGAGCCAGCGAGGCTGAGGATATTGCAGAGTTGAGTGCTTACGACAATCACCCGGCCGATCTCGCCAGCCAGACTTTGGCTCGAGAGATCGACATGGGCATGCTGCTGCGACTGGAGGAGCGTTTGGCTCAGTTGGACCGAGCCGAGACGAAATATAACGAAGGCAGCTACGGAATCTGTGATCGATGTCAGCGTCCGATTGCCGTCGAACGATTGCAAGCGACTCCTGAAACGATTTATTGCGTAGCCTGCCAATCCCGCCTCGAAACTGGTGTGTCGCGCTCTGCAAAATCGCCTGTCATTCCCATGCCTTTTGGCAGAGTCGGTGCAGCGCACGATCCGGTCGAAGCTACCGGCGAGGATATTTGGCAGGATTTGGCCGAGTGGGGAACCTCCAATTCTCCCCAAGACGACCCCTCAGCGGTCGATGGAGAGTTGGCCATGAGCGGGTCGCACGACCGCGAAGGATCTGTGGAGATGGTCGATACCCTGATCGACAAAAATGGGGAAGCCATTTTGGATCGCGTCCAGATTCTCCCTCCGGGCGAAGCGTGGCGAGTGGAGGCAGACCCTGACGAATATTGAATTGCGGCATTGGATATCAATCGTCTTTTTTTTCATCCGCTCGAGGGTATGATGAATTTGTCCCACACCACCTTAGAGGGTTGAGAAAGGGCGGCCATGACAATCATTCACATGCTCGACGGGAACCGTTTGCTGCTCGGATTGAACGGTGATTTGGATTTAACCACTGCAGACGCCTTGGCTCAGGCGTTAGACGATCTCTTAAATCGTTATCCTCAAGATGAGGTAGCATTGGATTTAGGCGAGGTGAATTTTATCGATAGCTCGGGTCTTGGAGTCATCTTGGGCCGGTATCGGCGGTTAAGCCGCCAAGGCCGGCGCCTAAGCCTAGTGGCAGTTCGTCCCGGGGTACGGGTTGTCTTAGAAATTGCTGGCATTCCCTCATTGATTCCGGTGGCCTACTCGGGTCTGAAATCTTCGGTCCGTGATTCGTGATATCCAGGGAAGGAGCGGACATGGCTAATCAAGTGGAAATGCGATTTGTGTCCATGGCGGATAATTTGGTCTTAGGACGGCTTATGGCGGCGCAGATGGCCGCACAAGCAGGATTTTCATTAAGTGCGATTGAGGAGATCAAGGTGGCGGTCTCGGAAGCGGTGTCTAACGCCATTATTCATGGCTATTCTGGTCGTCAAGACGGATGGATTGCTATGGACTGCAAAATTGAGGGCAAGGAGTTGGCTATCGCGGTCGAGGATTGGGGGGTGGGCATTGCCGATGTCGCTCAAGCCCGTCAACCGGAATTCTCGTCAGATCCTGAACGTATGGGGCTGGGCTTCGTATTTATGGAGTCCTTTATGGACCAAGTCACGGTGCGTTCGCACATGGGTCACGGAACCCGAGTTGAAATGACTCGGGCCGTGGCTGAGGAGGCACTGACCGGCGATGCCCAGTGATGAGGAATGGGACCGGGCGACCGAAGAACCATCCCTGTATCAAAGGGCGCAAGCGGGTGACGAAAGGGCTCGCGAAGACTTGGTCGAGCGTCATTGGAACCTGATTTGGCATATCGTCCACCGGTTCCAAGGACGTGGATATGATTCTGACGATCTGTTTCAAGTCGGATCCATCGGCCTATTGAAAGCGATTGACAGATTTGATGTTGAGCGCGGATTAAAATTTTCGACTTACGCGGTGCCGTTGATTATGGGTGAGATTCGAAGGTTTCTGCGTGATGACCAACCCATCCGGGTGGCTCGATCGTTACGTGAATTAGGTATGAAGGTGGATCAGGCCAGACTCCGATTATCTCAGAGCCTTGGCCACGAGCCTAGCGCGATGGAGATCGCTGCCGACTTGGCCATTGATATTGGCGACATTACGGAGGCCATGGAGGCAGCGCGGCCAATTTCGTCGCTGAACCAGCCCATGGACAGCGCTAACGGCAACGACACACGGCTCGAAGATAATGTGCGCGACCCCAAAGTGGAGGCCGACTTGGTCGAGCAACTGGCACTTAACGAAGCCTTTGACCGTTTGGAGAGTCGGGAGCAATTTATTTTGACGGCGAGGTTTGTAGAAGGCCGGACCCAAATTGAGGTGGCCACCCATCTGGGGGTCTCTCAAGTCCAAATTTCACGATTGGAAAGGCGAGCGTTGGAACGTCTGCGCCTGGCCCTCGAAGACGGAGACGAGTGAGAGCCACGCCGTGAATGGCAGAGAGTGTAGGCCATCCTCATCTTCTCCCGCCAGGGCGACCTCTCCGGTCATCAGGATGGCTCAACCCTGGCAGATGGATCACGGTCAGCGATGGCCGAGAGCGTCTCGCAACGATCGGTTCGATCCGTACCCGGATGCATGAGGCTAAGGCCAGGAAATCTTGCATGGGGCTCGCGATATATTGCACGATCAGGGTTTCGTCTAGGACGAGAACCACATCGAACCGGGTGTGAATCAGCGCTAGAGGTTGACTGCAAGCGTAGAAAAGGCGCGGCAGAATTGCTCTATGCGTTCTCGCCTTATCCCGATCGTTGGCGGGGCGGCCAAGAAAGGCCGGACCGCTAACGGCGATGTTCATCGGCTGAGACTAACCCCCAGCCACGGACACGAACGAGCATTCCGGCCACCCAGAATGCTCGATAGATCGTGGCGTTACCTCCACGGTGAATATTCTAGCCTGTCTCCGAGTCCGAAATTTACCCATGTGCTCTATTGGCCGCCTTTGGCTCCGAGTAGGGCTGGAATTAGCGGCCGTGACGAATAGCGTCATAGACTTGGCCTGGTCGCTAGAGGAAAGGAGGCCTCTTTTAAGTTGCCCTCAGTGGCTCACCCCGAGCTTAGTGAGAGGCGTATGCCAACCTAGCGCCGCGGCCGGGCCATGGCGCTAGGTTTAAGCCAGGGAAACTACGCTTTGCCACACTATTTGAGCTGCTACCCAAGCCCATCCGGGTTCGGTTCTGGATGACTCGAACGATGAACCGGAGTGCTCACGAAGGTCTTCCAACCATGTTTCCATCGCTCAAGAATTCACCTCCCGTCGTTTCAACAGACGGGTTTTTACCGACCATCCACCGTTTACGGTCTACTCGATGTTAGGCACGCCAAGCAGCCTGCCGACACCTAGACGATGGAATTGTTTTGGGCCCTTGCACAATGACTGCTATTCGTTTAAATATGCCGAGCCTATCGGTTTGGCTCACTGATGCCCAAATAGGACAACCAAGCCCATCTTGAGTCATCGCATATTGCGAATTGCTTTGCTCCGAGAACTGACCTCAACGGTCGATAGCAGTCTTTGTGCAAGAGCCGGAGGTGCTTCTGATGTCCAGTTTACGCTTCTTCAAGTTGGGCCTCGATGTGGTTCGCGGGGGACATTCGAATACGATCATAGCAATCGATGCATAGTGGAGTGTAGTTCGTATCCCCAACGACGACCTGATCGGTCTCGGGGGTGAGGCGGTGCGAAATAAACGCGTCTTGTTGTTTGCAAATAGTGCAGACCGCATGAACTTTAATGACCTCATCCGCTAGGCAAAGCAACTGCCCCATGCAACCAAAAGGATGTTCTGCGTAGTCCATATCGAGTCCAGCCAGCACGACGGT
This sequence comes from Clostridiales bacterium, assembly GCA_027365485.1. GTDB lineage: Bacteria > Bacillota > Sulfobacillia > Sulfobacillales > Sulfobacillaceae > JAMCVM01. The sequence goes on along the minus strand of DAHXNH010000236.1, from coordinate 741 downwards.
TTTGCCCAGGTGACGCCAGCGCCTGGCCCAGGCGGGCAGGTCGGCGTTAAAAAACTGGGCTTCATCGATGGCAATGACGTCTACAGTGTCGGGAATGGAGCGATGTATGAGATCGGAACGCCCGTCCATAATCGGATGAAGAGTCCAGCGCCCTATCAGTTCGGACATTCGGCGAGCGATGTCGCGGGGTGAACTGCGCACGGCGAAGTGGGGGTAGACTACCGCCACCTCTAAATCCGCAATTAGAGCACGCTCTATCAATCGGGACAATTCTCGCGATTTTCCGGAGAACATTTCACCGGCAATGACTTTAATCTTGCCTGCCACTCTGAAACCTCCATTCATCCTAGTCCCTGCTAAAATACGACAAGGGTGGCGAAATTCCCTACTGCTCGGCACCGATTTATTTTTCGTTAGCACCTTGACCGATGCCAGAGCCTTTGTTAAGATAGACCACGTCGGCACTCCTCGATAGCTCAATTGGTAGAGCACCCGGCTGTTAACCGGGTGGTTGCAGGTTCGAGTCCTGCTCGAGGAGCCATTTTTATTGGGGCCCATAGCTCAGCGGTAGAGCTGCCGGCTCATAACCGGTTGGTCGGAGGTTCGAATCCTTCTGGGCCCACCATGGGTACCCATAGAAGGGACCAACGTAGAATATTTGTATGGGCGCGTAGCTCAGTGGTAGAGCGCTTGACTCACATTCAAGAGGTCGGTAGTTCGATCCTACCCGTGCCCACCATA
>DAHXNH010000223.1 GCA_027365485.1 Clostridiales bacterium | reverse complement strand
CGTCTTAGGACGCTTGCGTTCGTCTTGGCTCGTGCTGACCTCGCTAGGCACGTTGTGCGGCATTCTCGCTGGAGGCCAGTTAGCAACCATCGTGGGGCTTCGCGATACGTTATTTCTTGGAGTTGGCATTCGTCTGGTCGTTTTCATCGACCCACTCCAGAATATGTTCTACGGTACGTATGGAGCGCTCACCGATCAATACGGTGTCCGCTGGATGTTTCAAGGTGAGGTTAGCCGTTAAGGAGCACCACATTGAGTATCAACACATGTCGTCAGGGTCGGTCAAAACCGATTGTCGGGGCCTTCTTTAGTAGTGCGCATACGCCCCCAAATGAATCTCATTGAACCCTTTTGGGGCTGGCTCAAACGGTCGGTCATCGACAACGTCTTCTTCCACTCGGTGGCGGCGATCAAACTCGCAGTCGAGGCGTTTATCGCGATGGTGAACACCACACCGGAGAATACCCGAGAGCGTCTGTGCATGGGATTATAACAAGAACCTGGGACCTGAGTCTGTCGGATTCCATCGTGATCGCCGCTCCATTTTGAGAGGGGCTACCGCCACATCCCCGAGGTTCCAGCAGGGATCCGGATGGCACCGCTTCGACTCCAAAGTGGCCACCACCCACCGGGTGGTGGCGCTACAAACCGGGTTGAACGGATCGAAACTCGCTGCGTTTGCGCTATACACCGAACATTCGCAGACTACGGTCCCAAAACTATCAGTCTTTAATGCCGACCATATAGGTTATCGAGGCGCTATTAATTTCGCACGATCCGCTCATGAAAATTTGATGAAGATTGTGTTAGGCACGTTAGAGTCAAACGAGTGGTGTAAAATTCGGGACGGTGTTTTCCAGATATTGTATGGACAATCACGCATCCCATTCGGTTTCTTGCCGGATAGAGAGCGTGTGGAGTGGGTGTCCACGGACATGTGGCGGCCGTTCAAACGATCATTCCGCCCATATCTGCCGAATGCCGGCTCGTCATCGACAAGTTCCACGTCGTGAAAATGGCCTCTGAAGTCTTGGACGCGGAACGGAAGACGTATCAGGCAACGCTGACCCAGGATGAGCGGCTCCCTGTGAAGAAGTCGATTCGCTGGCTGACGCTCAAGAGACCCGCCAATCTCAGCTCAGCAGAGCAGAAGGCGCTGGAAGTGGTGCGGGAGACCATTCCTGGCTTAGCTGAAGCCTACGACGTGAAGGAATCCTTCTTCCGGATTTACGACGAGCCAGACAAATCCTCTGCCATGCGGGTTTTTGCGACATGGGAAAACTCGTTGCGCAATAAAGGCCTTCAGAAGTTCCGCGACCTCGCCAAAACGGTGCATAACCATTACGAGGACATCTTTGCCTATTGGGACGCCCCTAGCCCGATTACGAATGCCTACACCGAATGTCTGAACGGCCTAATCAAGCTCTCAAACCGCATGGGGCGCGGGTACAGTTACGAGATAATCCGAGCCTAGGTGCTTTATGCCCAATAGGCGCCTAAGGCAGGCAGTGGAGTCCGACTGATCGTTCCATCCTCCACGGAAATCCCAACCAGACGGGGAACTCAAACCATCAAGTACGGATCGCATTCTCACCTTGGTCGAGGTGGCCGAAGAGGGTGGCTTGAACGAAGAAACGGAGAAATGCCAACCGAAAATGGCAAATAGCCAAAAATTTAAGACGGGTGAGGAAGTTAGCGAGAACCCGGTGGTCATTTAGTGCCGGCGTTGGAATGCTCTTGAGCCGGCCAGGAGGATCCTAAAAGAGACGGACGAGCCCCAGAAAACCATGGAGGCGAAAACTAGGCAGACACGGAGTGCTCCGTGTCTGCCTAGTGAATGCGCGATGATTTTTCTGACCGTATCTTGGCTACGGGGTGACCCCGTTATTAACCGCCAGCACCGCTGAGGACCCACTGTCGGTAGTTGACGAAGCGGTCAAAGCGATCCCGTTCGTCCCAGAGACGTAGTGGGTCAGATTGATGGTGGTGGTCCCATCGGCCAGAATCGGCACGGTTGGATTAGCACCCGAAGGAGTGACGACTGCGGCAGCACTGGAGGTGGCTTGAAGCGTAAAGCTAGCCCCATTAGAAAGGGTGAGCGCGATCGTCTGAAGCCCGTCATTGCTGACGGTCAAGAGCGCGCCTTCGGCGTTGGGGGTGAAACTGACACTACCTGTCGCGTTGCCGGAATCCAAACGCATTGCCGGCAGGTTAGCCGAGTTGACCAAGGTAAAGGTGGGAAACTCGGCCGGGTCAAACGCGTTGCCCACGCCTGGGGTAAGCCAGATCCATCCCACCCGTCCGCTGCCCGGGTTATAGTTGACGAGAAAATCCAAGCCGAAGTTTTGACCCGCCTGGGGGTTGAAGTCGGGAAGGTCGGCGACGGAAATCGCTGCTTCATACCACATGTCACCAGCGCTGGGACCGGGTACGATGGTCACCTTGACGTTGGCCAGGGGCTCAGCAGTGGGATTCCATTCATACGTTTGATTGCCGTCCGGGGTCTGAGCGAAACCCAACTCCGTATCCCCATCGGCGGCGTTATAGCTAGTCGTCTTAGTATCCTTAGGATCGAGGAAAACCTGAATACTGTCGCCCTCCCAAATGTTGCCGCCGGTATAGGGTTCATAAAAAGGCGAGCTACTGGTCACTTGGGCAGCATAGTAGAGATACTGGCCATTCCACATCGTGAAGGCGGTAGCCGATTCCAGCGACGGCGTCCAATTGAGAATGCCCGAGTCTTGGTTGGCTTGATTGACTTGCAAGGGAACCGCATTGGTCCAATCCTGGAAGGTCCCGGTCAGTTGGGGCTGACCGTATACCGCTTCATAGGCGGAGATGATCGTCGAGGCGGCAACCGTTGCCGAGGAAGAACTAGCGCTTCCCGGGCCGCCGGATCCGAGCGTTGGCCCAGAACTTGGCGGTAAGAGAGGTGAGGCGGGAAGATTAGGCGGGCTGGACCCTGACGTTTGGGAATCGGCAGAGGATTGAGAGGAACCTAGAGTCACCGATGCGTCCGCGGTTAGCGTATACTGATTGCCCGTACTAGACTCGAAACGATCGAGACTAAACTCCATGGTGGTGGACCCCCCCGGTGCTAGGGGTCCAAAGGCCTCAGAAGGGGTATAGGTAGCCGCCACGGGCGAATAAGTGGCAGCGGTGGTGGTGGACAGCGGTGCCGCTTCCCATCCTGATGGCAGAGTCAAATTGACGGTACCACTTTCAGAGACGTTGAGTTGATTAGTGACGGTGAGACTAAGGTTGGGCAAGCTTCCTGGCGAGCTGGTGAGATTTTGGAAGGTCATGGTGACCGCAGAAATGCCGCTCTCGGTGCCGGATTGCACCAGATGGGCGAGCGACGAAGGCGGAATTGGAGCGATGAGATAGACCGGCTCTCCATTTAAGGGCACGGTAAGTTTTCCGCCTTGAGGAAGAATGGGGTTTCCCATCCAGTCATAGGCTTGGATGGGACCGGCAGGAAGCGTAAGGGTGCCGGTTTGCGTGGGTGACCACAGGGCGACCAAGGATTGGTTTTGATTGTGAAAGACAAAGGCGCGCACTGCGGTCCCCATCTCGATGGGGTTGGCGGCGGCAACCGAGGTGTATACTGCGCGCGGGTCATAGTTTTCGTTTTTGAGAGAACGCCATCGTCTTGGAAAACCATTATGCAACCACGGGTTGAGACGCCCACAGCCCTGGCATCAAACCGTCAAATTTGACCCGCGCGCAGTATATCCACTTAACATCGCGGTCATCCCCGCTAGCGCTGCGTATGACGGCAGGGGGTTCAGCGAGGCGTTAAGTTCGCCGTAGCCTGCGGCAGGGTATTGCCACTCGAACATAAAGTATTTGTTCAGCGATCCGGCTAGGCTTTGGAGGGCGGCCCGGACCAAATATTCGGCTTGCTCGGTCTCGGTGACGCTATTGGTGCTCCAACCGTTTTCGGTCATCCAGATGGGATCGCTACCCACGCCATTTTCGGTCATATACTGGCGCAGATTCTGAACTCCAGTATAGAATTCCTCCAGTGAGGGATAAGCGGCGCCGGGATAGTCGTGAATGGAAATCCCAGTGTAAGAGCCCTTCGATGTGGGAATGATGGTATCTTCGGTCCAGTCGTAGGCCAGGATGGTCGCCGAGGGTTCGAGGGCTTTGATGGTGGCTGCCGCTGAATTGACCAATTCGGCGTATTGTTCTGGTGTGCCGCCCCAAAAAGCCAGCGTAGACGGTTCGTTCCAGATTTCCCAAGCGGTGATGCCGTATGTGCGCCAGCCCTCTTGTTGGGCAAGTGCACCGCCAGGCATATAGCGCTCGACAAGAGCGGCCAAATACTGGTCATACTGTTGGACGGCATTGGGAAAGTTCGCGGGCGCATAGGGATCTTTCACATAGCTTCCCCAGTAGTCTACCAAGCCGAGCAAGTTTTCATGGGTGCTATGCCCGGCTTTAAGCAGGCCGTCTGAGGTGTTCCAGTCGTAGACCCCAGCTTTGGGTTCGGCATATGACCAAGTGAACTCGGTACGCACCCATTCGATCCCTTGTTCCTTGAGCACAGTATCGATGTTGACCCATTGGGCTTCGAGGGCGCTGGTGATATCGCCGTAGCGATTGCCCGGGCCGTTGATGCCAAATGCAGAAGACGGATCCACAACGTTTTGGTTTTGGGCGGGCACTACCGTCGCCATACTGTTGGTGGTGTTTTCCACCGGGGCAGTCGAGGTGCTCTGGGCCAAATCCTGTGGAGGCACCACCGGAAGGTTGGGGGCAGTGGGTAACAGGGTTAAATTGTGTCCGGGAGGAGGCGTCAATGCCGACCCGGGAGAGACGAGAGAGCTGGCCGGGGCGTGCGTCGAGGTGGCCGGGAACTGAGGAATGTAGGTCAGACTGGTCTTTTCATTGGTTAAGCTGAAGGTGATATTGTAATACCCGTAATCCAGGTTGGGCACGGCGATGCTGGCCGTCGCACTTTCCCCTTGAGGAAGGACAATCGGCACTTGGCCTTGGTTGATAGTGGAGCCATCGAGCGAGGTCACATCGTAGTTGACATAATAGAGGCCGCCTTCGCTGCTGTTGTTGGCCTGAAGCTTTGCGGTGTATGAAGCGTTGTGGCCGGTATAGATGGCACTAGACTGGTTCAGAGTGATCGTCAAGGTCGGTGGCGCAGGATACACGGTAAAGTTTTGAAAAGTCACATCGGCGTGGCCGGAGGCCACACCCACTGTGGTAAAAGGCCCGGTGTCAGCAAACTGACCAGTAATCGTCCACTGGCTAGGTTCTTGACTACCGCTAGCCCAGATCTTGCCACCCACGTGCCGTCGATGACCATCATCATCTGATACGATTGGCCTGCCTGAACGGCAAAGGGTACGGCGGCCGGCGTGCTGACGTTTTGATTGATGAGATCGAGATTCCCTTTGTCTAAGACCAGATCCCATTGGGAGACACCGGTGTTGGGGGCGCTCCCGCGACCAAAGACGCCGATGCGGTAATATTGCGCAGAATCGACTTGGTTGATAGTAAATCTAGCATCGATGACCACGTTTTGACCAATGTTTGGCACCGAAGCGGTTTGGTTTTCAATAGCGACCCCGGTATTGCCGTAGTTGGTGCTGACTAGGCCACTTGAGTTGACGCTCCAATCGCTTCCCCGGGTGGGGACAAAGGGGGCCAGTGTGCCGGAAGAGAAGTCATCGGAGAATAGCGGCGTCGAAGAGTACAACGTTCCCTGAGACGTTCCTGGGGGTTCTGGCGGCGCCGTCTGAGCTAAGGCGATGCCTTGAGACCAGGTGACGAGAACTACGCCTAGGCTAATACTGGCGACCGTGCGTGAGAGTTGCTTAAGTCTCAAAAAGAACACCTCCACGGCATCAATGAAACTGCTTTCAATTAAAAATCTAGAGAGTTCAGAAATCGAAGTCAAGAATATAGAGCAAATATCGATAAAGATGGATTTTTTAATATTCGGTGCGTGGCGATAGCGTCGGGTCAAAATGACGCTTAGAGGGTATGCCAAGGGAAAAATGTCGGGCTTGACCTTGCGAAAGCAGGTCGCAAAACATGCGCTGCTTCAGTTCGAAGAGAGGGCAAGAATGTGAATGAAGCGAGAGACGTGGCGAGGTTTGATAGGAGGCCAAGGCAATTCAGGTGCCTGGCTGGGTCCTTGAATGCCTTAGCCCAATCACGAGATTACGTTTTCGACGGTAGCTTTAGCCAACGTCCACCGCGGGCCTGGGTGCGCAGTTCGGTTTGAAGCTGCTCCAAATTAAAGGCCGTAGGGTCAAAACTGCCTTCGACCCAGTCCAACATTTCTTCATGTTGGGGGTGTTTGGGGTCAGCAATGATACTTAAAAACTCTAAGTAGCCATAAGGGCCTCCAATATCTTCTGGAGGATTAGCCTGAGCGCCCGCCAAAATGCTAGGCACGGTTTCCCCTGGTTCGATCGGTCGAATGTTGTCGACGGTGATTCGATGGTGCCAGTCATCGCCGAAGTCATAGATGTATTCGAATGCGCTGCCCGGTTTGAGTGATAGGTCTGAGAGCTGCACACCAATCGCATTTTCCGCGCCAATATCGGCTTCGGGATCGCTGTAGTGCTCTCCCGCGACTACGAACTCGTAGAGATGACTGCCGTCCCACCCCATCACGATTTGAATAGCTCGACCGAGTTGAGAAAGGGTTAACGAGTCGGGAATAGTAAACTGCCGCCAAACGCGGGGCGTGACCTCCAATAAGCTAACCTCTAACTCATAAACCAAGGAAGCTGGTTCCGTGGTCGCCTTTTTTGCACTGGCTTTGGTTTTTGCCTTGCTCGTGGCTGTGGGCGCTTCGTCCGCGGAGAGAATGGTGCTGAGAGGATTCCTCAGCTCCAGCGGGACCACCAACATTTTTTCTCGACGTGATCCGAGTTGCATGCGACCGACGAAGATTAGACCGTGTTCGCGCAGTCGACCGATTGGCGACTGCGGGGGCATGGAGTCCCAAAAATAGCTGTCTGGGGTTTCGTCTCCGTAGGTTCGCGAGATGCTCTGGTATTTCACCACACCGCCTTGGCTAAGGACCTTGGTGAGAATCTCGCGTTCGTCGATGCCCAATTTATCGATCAGATCAGAAAGTTTTTGGGGGTTGCGCAACCGTTCAGCGATGGCTTCGATCTTCTCCCGTTTGACTCCGGTCATCGGAATTCCATGGGCTCGCAACGCAGCGCTAATCCAGGTCGCCGGATATCGGTTTAGTCCGGTGGTCAAAGCGATTGTTGGGGAGATAAAGGCATCGTCTACTTTTTTATACAGGCCGTATTCCATACCGGACATAAATGGTTCAGGGTCAATAATCAGTCCGTGCCACATCCCTTCGCCTGCTTTGGGTTTCCTCGCCATTGGTTATTGCCTCCTTGTTCCGGTCTCTCACTATTATCACCCAAGATGTCTGATTTCGACAACTAGTGCTAATGGGGGTGTTGGGCTAGTGCAGACAGCAGCGGATGATACCTGTCGCCAATCACCGGGTTCTGTTCCTTCGCCTGGAGGAATTGGGTGAAGAGCATAGAATACCATGAAGAAATGAGAGTATCGCCTCAGAACAATGAGGGGAGACGAGTTTTGAACTGAAAAGGGAGAGTTCATCAGGCGAGCGTCTTCAATGCCAGGGAGTCTCAGGGTCCGTCGGATTTCTTAAAACGGAGGCGGAATGGAGTGGAGTGGAGTGGACCGTATGCGCACTGTGATGAAAGTGCTTGCTTCAACCATGGTGCTTTTTGGATTGGTAGTTGGCCTGGACGGATGCGGAATGATTCAAGCGGAGGCGAGTCGAACGAGTCTATCCCGAACTCCGCACCGCGTGATCCAAGCGGCAGTCGTGCCCGCCGACAGTTGGAGCAATCCGCCGTCAAGCCGCGGTTATGTGGCACGCTATGTTTCAGTGTTCCACGGTTGGTGGATGCCCTTGAGCTTAGTTCGAGAAATTATGACGGATATTGGAATTGCTAGCACTTTCGACAAAGACAGGCTAGAATTTACCGCATCCGCAATGGGTGCGGCGAATCTCCGGTCCACCCCGGCGCCCCCGACTGGGGAATTTATTGCCCTGGATATGCCCGGCTATGCTGCGGTATGGCTGCCGCTGTTGCGAAAACCGGGATCAGGCACTCCATACTTGCCCGTTGTCAAAACTATTGCCACCCTTCGTCGCCTGAAAATCAAAATGCGGTGGCATATAGATTCTCAGACCAAGGAAATCACCTGGACACTGGGAGCACCCGATTACCGCGCAATTTTCGTGAGCACCCGGATGAAGCCTGATGGGTCGGAAACAGCGGGGGGAATGCTGTGGGTGCATGACGGCACCACCTGGATTTCAGCCAACACCTTGGGCAATGCCTTGCAACAGGCTGGCGGGATGGGGTTTCAGTGGCCGATTAATGGCAATGGCGTGGTTGAACGCGTTGAAATCTCGGTTCCCCGAGGGATTCATGTCGACTGGACATTGCCGTCAGGCCATGCTGCCAAGGGCATCAGGGAAGTTCCTCTTTTGATCAATGAACGTCGCATGGGTTATGTACGCTGGTCGACGACGCCGAATGGCAACTACTATTTTTCAACGAAATCGATGCTGCCGATGATTCATCGGATCAACTTGTCTAGCCAGTGGACGGTTTCCTCCCATGGCGTCGTCCACTGGGAACTCAACCGGGCAACCGTTAAGAACAAGGCCCCGTCAAAGTTCGGCAAACATTTGGGCTTACGCAGTGTTTTGAGGAAGTGAACATTTATAAAACAGCGGCGGAAAACCCCTTGGTTTACCTATGGGGATGAAAGCCGCTGGGGTCTGTCCTCTCGATGAGGGCAGACTCCACGAGTTTTTTCTGCGAATAAAACCTCCACGATTTCACCATAGATTACTTAGCGCAACCTATCTATTGATGGCATAATATTCCTCGGTGATGTGGCATGGGTCGCACTGTAGAAAGCCATCATAATATCACGTTTGACTGTAAATACCACGTCGTGTTCTGCCCGAAATATCGACGGAAGGTGCTCGTTGACGGGGTGGATACCCGGCTGAAAGAATTGCTGAACA
>DAHXNH010000219.1 GCA_027365485.1 Clostridiales bacterium | reverse complement strand
CGATGTCACGGTAGTCCGCCAAGCGATGTCCCAAGGCATGAACCAAGTTACCCAGGCGCTGTTTTTATTCGCCGCCACGCTTTACATGACCATCCGGACCATCAACCTCGGCTTAACCTTGGTCAGCTTAATTCCCATTCTCTTGATTCCCTTGGTCATTGTCGTTGTCGGTCCGCAGGTGCGCATGCGTTCCCGGCGAGTTCAAGAGGCATTATCCAATATGTCCGAACTTGCTGAAGAAAGCTTTCAAGCCATGCAATTGATTAAGGCCACTTCGAATGAGCCAGTGGAACTGGAACGGTTCCGCATCCTGGTGGAAGAGATTGTCGATCGCCAGATGCATCTGGTTCAGTTGAATACGGTGTTCCAAGCAGTCTTGCCTCTGTTGAGCGGGATTAGCTTCGTGGTCGGTTTGGTCTACGGGGGCGATCTCGTCATCCATCATCATATTTCGCTGGGATCCTTCGTGGCCTTTACCGCCTATCTCAGCATGTTGGTTCAACCGCTCTTGCAATTTGGTTTCGTCATTAATATGTTTCAAAATGCGTCCGCCTCGTTGATGCGGATTCAAGTATTGCTGGCCGTAGAACCCGATATTACCGATCCCGAACATCCGGTCGAAAAGCACTGGTCGGGTGAAATCAGCATTCGCGATCTTTCTTTTGAATACCCAGGCGCGACGCCCAAGGTCCTCGACCACGTCAGCATCACCATCCCCAAGGGTTCGACCCTTGGCATCGTTGGTCGCACCGGATCGGGCAAAACCACTCTTTTGAACCTCATCCTGCGCGACTATGACCCGCCGGCCAACACCGTGTTCTTTGACGGAACGGACATCCGCGACATGCGGCTTAGCGATCTGCGCGAACTGATTGCCTACGTGCCCCAAGATGGGTTTCTTTTTTCTACGACCATTGGCCAAAACATTGCCTTTTCTCAGCCTACCGTAGAACCCGAAGCAGTGGAGCGAGCCGCATCCCAATCGCGTATTTTGGAGACTATTCAATCAATGCCCGAGGGGATTGATACCGAGATAGGAGAGCGGGGGATCATGCTCTCAGGTGGTCAACGACAGCGCGCCGCCATTGCTCGGGCGTTAATTAAAAGTCAGGCCAAAGTGTTAATCTTGGACGACAGCTTGTCAGCGGTCGACACCCGAACGGAAACGGAGATCTTAAAGGTGCTGCGCCAAGTGCGAGGAGAAAAGACGACGATCATTGTCGCCCACCGCCTGTCGGCGCTGCGCGACGCGGACTGGATCATTGTGCTGGACAAAGGCGCCATCGTAGAAAGTGGACTGCACCAGGACTTATTGCGCAAGAACGGGATCTACGCCAACCTCTATCGCATTCAGGCAGGAGGTGAGCCTTCACATGGTTAACCCCGACTCGGAGGCTAAACGAGAAGTAGCCATGGGCGACAGCGCCTCGGCCATGCGTCATTTGGTGGCCTATGCACGGCCGTATCTAAAGGAATTTCTCATCGTCGTCGCCTTGGTCATCGTCTATATCTTGACCCAGGTCGTGCAGCCTTGGCTGATTAAGATTGTTATCGACAAGGATCTCATCGTCTCCCATCCGCTCCTCGGCCCGATTATCACCATCGGTGGCCTGTACTTAATCATCACCATCGTGGGTTTGTTCGCCAACTTCATGCAAAATCGCCGGCTCCAATGGATCGGTCAGCGGATCGTGCGTCAGATTCGGGTGGATCTATTTCGCCATATTGAGTCGCTCTCCATGCGCTTCTTCGACACTCACGAAACCGGTCGCTTAATTACCAACGTGTCGAGCGACACCAACAACGTCAGTATGTTTTTTACCAACTTCCTATTAAGTGTGATCCAAGATGGTCTCTCGATCCTCTTGGTCATGGGCGCCATGTTGCTCCTCGATTGGAAACTGGCGGCGCTCAGCTTCATTGTAATTCCCGTCATCGTAATTATCTCGGTACTCTTTCGCAAGAAGCTGCGCGAAAGTTACCGGTTCACTCGCACTCACTTTTCTCGTCTGATCGGGTATACCGCGGAAAATTTGGGAGGCATGCGCATTACCCAAATTTTCCATCAAGAATCGAAGCAGTTCGATCGGCACACGGAACTTAATCAGCGCTATACCCAAGGCAATCTTACTGAATACCGTTGGTCGGTTTTGTTCAACCGCACCTTCGATGCCTTGGGCAACCTGTCGGTGGCGCTCATGGTATGGATAGGCGGGCTGGCGGTGCTCCACCACACGATTGAAATTGGCGTGCTGTATGCTTTTACCTCCTACATCCGCCAGTTCTTCGGCCCGATTAACTCGTTAACTCAGCAGTGGAATACGCTCCAATCCTCGATGATCTCTGCCGAGCGCATCGGAGGCGTGCTACTCACCGAGAACGAAATCAAAGAACCCGAAAAGCCAGTAGTGCTTCGTCAGCGGCATGAGGACGGTCAACTTGAGTTAACTGGCGAGGTCCGTTTTAACCATGTGTCCTTTGGCTATTCCCCGCAAAAGACGGTGTTAAACGATATTGACTTCACAGTGCTTCCCCGTTCTTTTGTCGGCTTTGTGGGCGAAACAGGAGCTGGCAAGAGCACGCTAATGGGGCTTTTGACTCGATTTTACGATGTCAACCAAGGTTCGATTACGATCGATGGCATCGACATTCGGTCCTTTTCTCAACGCGATCTTCATCGAGCCATTGCCATCGTCCAGCAAGAGGTCAATTTATTCTCGGGTACCGTGGCCGACAATCTTCGCCTCTTCCGCCGGGAAATTAGTGATCGCGCAGTGCAAGAGGCCGCCGAAATCGCTGGCGCCGACGAATTCATTCGCGCCATGCCCGGTGGCTATCAAGCCTGGCTGACAGCCAAAGGCGCTAATCTATCACTCGGTCAGCGCCAACTGCTGGCTTTTGCCCGAGCGCTAAGCCTCAATCCCAAAATTCTAATTCTCGACGAAGCGACGGCCAGCCTGGATTCGCACACCGAAACGATTTTGCAGCAAGGATTAACGCGAATTGCCGAAGGCCGGACCACACTGGTCATTGCCCATCGCTTATCCACCATTCGACAGGCGGATATGATTTATGTGATGGACCACGGCCAGATCGTCGAGCAAGGCAGCCATCAACAGCTCATGGAACAAAACGGATACTATGCCGAACTCGTCCAGAAGTCGGCGCCCGACACCGTGGAAGCCAGTGACTAGGCCTCCACGGTGAGGGCTTCTGGGGCTTGGTTGGACGCAGTAAACACCCTCTTGTTGAGACGAAGGAGACGGATGATGCTAAAAGGAATGACCTTTGGATGGGGCGCTCGCCACGGCGACTACCGCAAACCCGCCACGGAAGCGTCGTTAAAAGCGCTGCGCGATACTGGTGCGGAGTGGATTGCGCTTTCTTTTTGGACCTGGCAAGAGCACGTATTTTCCACAGAAATTGGATTTGATTACGGCTATACGGTGACAGACCACGACCTCGAACATGTGATCCAACTGGCGAGAAACTTGGGCCTCAAAGTTCTATTGAAGCCGGTGGTCAACTCTAAAGATGGATTTTGGCGAGGCCTGATTCAATTCCCCGACGAGGAGGGAGCCCGCACCGACTATTGGCAAGCCTGGTTCCGTTCCTATCGAAACTTCATGAACCACTACGCCGAACTGAGCCAAGACTTTGCCCTGGATATGTTTTGCATCGGTTGTGAAATGGTCAAAACGGAGCACCGGGAAAGGGAATGGCGGGAAGTGATCGCCGATGTCCGTCAACGCTACAACGGGCCGATTGTGTACAACGCCAACCACGGGACGGAGGAACAGGTCACTTGGTTTTCCGAATTAGACCTGATTGGCACCAGCGCCTATTATCCGGTCGCTTCTCGCCCCGGGGCCTCGTGGCAAGAGATGGCGGAGCGCTGGCAAACGGTGAAACCCCGGTTAGAGCGGCTTGCGGAGCGCTTTCAAAAACCTCTCGTCTTCATGGAAATTGGCTGTCGCAGCGCTCGCGGCGCAGCCCAAATGCCCTGGGACTTCTCGCATCAGGAGTGGCCGGTGAGCCATGACGAACAAGCGGCCTTTTATCATTCGGCGCTAGAGACCTTTTGGAACGAACCCTGGTTTGAAGGATTTTTCTGGTGGGACTGGCGCACCCACCTCTATCCCCTAGGCCAAGCGGCCGAGGACACCGGCTTTGACATCTATGGGAAACCGGCCGAGCAAATCTTGCGCCAATACTATCAATCCCAGCCCTGATCGGTAGCTGACCACCGAAAGGCCAGGGGAGGTGCGACTGAAGGCACCATCTCAGCACACCTCCCCTGGCCTTTCGGTGGAGACCGACCCAGGCTCAAAATGTTCCCAGCGGCCCTATCTCGCTTATCCGACGTAACCGTCCGATTAACCGTGCAGCTTCCCTTTTTTAGTCTCTGACAGCGTGTACATATTGTTGCCCCTCCTGAAGACCAAGCCTCGCGCTCTGTCAACGAAAGGCCCGGATGGGGGGTCTCTGGGGGGAGAACCAACCTCTCGTTGACGCGCCTATCTTCATAACGCTGAGGACGGCAAGACGGTTACGACTTGGGCGCCACCGGCAGGCCTCCATAGCGATAAAACCAATCGGCAATCCGTAACAGTCTGTCCATCGCCCGCTCTGGTCCGGAAATTGCATGGTGCTCGTTGGGATAAATGACGAGTTCGGTCGCCACCCCCCGTTTTTTTAATGCCAGGTACATCTCTTCCGCTTGGCTCAGCGGACAACGCCAATCGTTTTGCCCGGCCATGATTAGAAGCGGCGTCCGTATTGCGGTGACTGCCGACATGGGCGACATGCGGAAATATCCGGTCCAATTTTGCCAGGGCACGCCCAGATCATCCTGCCACCAGGCATGGCAATCATCCGTCCCAAAAGCAGAAACGTAATCCCAGAGTCCATGTTCGCTCGCCGCGGCTTGAAACCGGTCCGTATGCCCGACCGCCCAATTGGTCATAACCCCACCTTGGGAAAAGCCGGTGCAATAGAGGCGGTTAGGGTCGGCTAGGCGTTCTCTGATCAAAAGATCCACCCCTGCCATCAGGTCGCTATGTTCTAACGGCCCCCACCGTCCTTGAATGCATTGCGAGAACTCCTGCCCATAAGACGTCGATCCACGATAATTCACCTGCAGGACTGCGTAGCCCAGTCCTGCCCAATATTGCGTGTCAAAGTCCAACTCCGGCGCATCAAAGGCCATCGGCCCCCCGTGAATGGCCACAATCAGCGGAAGGGGCGAATCGCCGGGAGCGTAACCGGGAGGGATGGTGACCAAAGCCGCCAGCTTTTGCCCATCGCTCCCCTTAAAGCGTTTCCAAGAGACTTCGGCCAGGTCTCGAGATTGGGTCAGAGGCGCCATCATCGCCGTTAGCGCAACCAGGTCCCCCGAAGGGGAACATCGATGGAGTTCTGAGCCGACCGTGGGACCGTTCAACACCGCCACCAGTGCCGTCGCATTGCCAGCGGCTGAGGTGATGGTGGCCAAGGGGTCCTTAGGTGCTAACCAGGTGTAGGTGCCTCGGGGATCAACCGCCATCAGGCGAGTTTGCCCATACGCATCGGCGCGGAGCACGATCGTCTGATCTGGGCCGGCGATAAGGGGACCATAAAGAGGTCCAGGTAGTTCTGGGCTCAACAGTCTGACTGGAGTTGACCCAGTGGGCTTTGGGTACACTCTAGCGTGGGCCACCGGATCTTGACCCTGGATCTCATCCGCAATGATGCCTCCCACCGAAAGATATCCTCGGCCAATATCGTCAGGAAATGCTGAGGCGAAAAGCCCTTGGTCCATATCCATCTCATAGAGGCGGTTAAAAATGTAGGCGTTTTCGGGCGAAGGGCTGGCCAAAAGCCACAGCCGCTGGCGGTCCGGAGCAAAGGCAAACGTCTCTACGCGAAGATCGCCTTGGGTCATCCGCCGGGTCTCACTGCCATCGGGGCGTATGAGATATAAATCGGTCCGTTGATTTTGATCAGGATCTCCAGTCCGGTTGGACAAAAACCCAATCCATTGCCCATCGGGCGACCACTGGGGATGGGTTTCGCTGGCAGGACCCGCAGTCAACGGGACCACGGCTCGGCTCGGGACGTCCAAGCGATACAGATGGGTCAACACGTTGTCTAAATAGCCTTGTCCATCGTATTTGTGCTGGACTCGAGTCAACACCCAGGGTCGGGGGTCTTTCTTATCGCGAATGCCCTTAAGATATTGACGCTCTTCGTTGGAAGGTGTTCTCGCGGCAAAGACTACGCCCCTTGAATCTGGGGCCCAATCGAACGCCTCGATCCCTTCCTCTTGATGGGTTAGCTGGCATGCCTCGCCGCCTATGCTAACGTCCAACATCCAGATTTGTGCTTTATGTTCCGGCGGACTCGCGTGGGCCTCAGAATCCAACGGACTCCCCGCGTTCTCCCACTCCAGGTCATCTGATCGGGACGACAAAAAAGCTAAATAGCGGCCATCGGGCGACCATTTAGGACTAAGGTCGGCCCCGCTGCCTCGTGTCAATTGGTGCGCTAGATGTGAACCGTCAAGTCCGACCGACCACAGCTTTTGCACGAATTCAGATTGCCCTCGAACAAACGAACGAACTACAAATGCCGCCCGGCTGCCATCGGCTGACAGGGCGACCGAATGCAGCCATCGCATCTGATAAATGTCGTCTAGACTCCAAGCCTTACGTTCTGCCACCTGATGCTACTCCCTCTCCGGTTCTCTCTCGCCGTGCCTCAATAAGACCCCGGCACCCACCCTCTTCGACATCGCCCGAATCGCCTCCTGCCCGGTCGAAACGATTAGCCAGCGCTGTCCACCGTGAGCTCCCACCCCGCGCCAACCGTTTAAGAAAGATCCGCGCAGACTAGACTGAACCATGGTATCATTTAAGCAAGTTACAGAGATCGCAGTGGATTGAGAGCGGAGGACGCCAGTTTAGACACGTTCTCAAGTCGCTGCTTTTTAAGTTCGAGGTCCGAGACCCACGCCTTGTCCAATGATGCTTGTGGCGGCCTAGAGCACCATCACGCTGATCTTAAAGGAGACGAAATGCTTAAACTGTTTAAATTTCTTCGGCCCTACCGCACCTTCGTGATATTAGGACTGATCCTAACGTTTCTACAGACCTTGTCGACGCTCTATCTGCCGAATCTAATGTCTGACATTGTCGATAACGGGGTCATCACTGGGCACGTTCATTACATTCTTCGCATCGGTGCGGTGATGCTTTTGGTCTCTGTGGTTGGGAGCATCTGTTCCGTCGCCGCCAGCCTGTATTCCTCTCAAGCGGCTGCCGGATTTGGCAAGTTAGTCCGCGAAAAGCTGTTTTCTCAGGCTGAGCAATACAGCTTGAATGAATTTGATCAGATTGGCACCTCATCGTTGATTGTCCGTACCACCAATGACGTGATGCAAGTACAGCAACTGATGAACATGATGCTCAGGATTATGATTTTGGCCCCATTAACCTCGATCGGCGGCATCATTATGGCAATGTACACCGACATTCATCTGGCCTGGATCTTTTTGTTCCTCATCCCCATCTTAGCCCTGGCGGTCTGGGTGATCTTGGGACGGGGACTGCGTCTTTTCCGTCTCATCCAAACCAAACTCGATCGCTTAAATCGGGTGCTTCGCGAATATTTGACCGGCACCCGGGTGATCCGTTCGTTTGACCGAACCGATTATGAGTTGCATCGCTTCGATGAGTCCAATGTCGACTTAACCAACACTTCGATCGTCGTCTTTCAGCGCATGGCCGCATTGGGGCCGGTAGCTACGGGCATCGTCAACCTGGCCACCTTGGCGGTGGTCTGGTATGGAGCTTACGCCATTAATGGGGGTACGCTCGAGATCGGGAAGTTAATGGCTTTTATTCAGTATGTCATGCAGATCATGTTCTCAGTGATGATGGTCGCCATGATGTCGTTTATGATCCCTCGGGGTCAAGCCTCCGCCTCCCGAATTAATCAAGTCTTAGATTTGGCTCCAGACATTCACGACCCTAAGGATCCAACGCCCCCGTCCTCGAGCGAGGTGGGCTTAGAGTTTAGAAACGTCAGTTTCACCTATCCCGGTGCCGAAGAATCCGTGATCTCTAACATTTCCTTTCACGTCCATCCCGGTCAAGTCACCGCCATCATCGGGGGCACTGGCGCTGGAAAATCTACCGTCTTAAGCCTCATCCCTCGATTTTATGACGTGAGCGAAGGCCAAATTTTAATCGACGGGGTCGACATTCGGCAAATGAGCCAAAAGACACTGCGCCAAAAGATCGGCTATATCCCGCAGCGTGCCGTCCTATTCAGTGGCACCGTGGCCGATAATATCCGAGTCGGGCGTCCGGGGGCGAGCCTGGAAGAAGTCCGACACGCCGCCGACGTCGCGCAGGCCACCGAATTTATTTTAGACCTTAAGGACGGATTTGATGCGTTCATCGCTCAGGGCGGTTCGAATCTTTCAGGCGGGCAAAAACAGCGCCTTTCGATTGCTCGGGCGATTGCCCGCAAACCCGAGTTCTATCTGTTTGACGACAGCTTTTCCGCTCTAGACTACAAAACGGACGCTAATTTGCGTCAGGCGCTACGCCCGGAGATTTCTGAGGCCGCAGTCCTGATTGTGGCGCAGCGAGTGAGTACGGTCATGGATGCAGACCTGATTCTAGTGATGGATGAGGGCCGTATTGTGGCCAGTGGAACCCATCGACAATTAGTGGAAACTTCTGATGTCTATCGGGAAATCGTGGTCTCCCAGCTATCGGAGGACGAAATCGCATGAGTGAGAACACCAAGAATGAGTCCACTGCGGGCGCAAATCGTCCGCCTGTAGGACGCCCCGGAGGATTTGGCGGTGGAGGGCCCATGGGGATGGCGATGCCCGTGGAAAAACCCAAAAACGCCAAGAGCACATTAATGCGGCTTTTAAGCTATTTCCGGCCGCACTGGCTGAAATTATTGTTCGTGTTTTTCGCTGCAGTGCTCAGTACGATTTTTACGATTTGGAGTCCCAAGATTTTAGGCCACATTACCACTGACCTATTCGACGGCATAATGCAAAAACTCCACCACGTTCCCGGCGGTGGCGTAGATTTTACGCGAATCATGCAGCTCTTACTCCTTTTGGGCGGCGTGTATGTGTTAAGTTCGCTTTTCGGTTATCTGCAACAATTTGTAATGGCCGGAGTGGCGCAGCGCACCGTGTACACGCTGCGGCTCCAGGTTATGGACAAAATGCCCCGGCTACCGGTCAGTTATTTTGACTCTCATCCGCACGGGGAAATTTTGAGTCGGTTCGTCAACGACTTCGATAATATTTCTAGCACTTTGCAGCAAAGCTTGACCCAAGCCATCACGTCAGTAGTCACCTTCTTAGGGGTCATCGTCATGATGCTGACCATTAGTTGGATTATGACGGTGGTCATTGCCTTGACCCTCCCCCTCAGTTTTGTCGTCACCCGCACCATCGCCAAACAAGCCCAAGCCCACTTCCTTCGCCGCCAACAGCGTCTGGGCGAAATCAATGGCCATATCGAAGAGATGTACACGGGCCACTCGATTGTCAAAGCCTTTGGCCGGGAAGAATACTCGCTTTCCACCTTTAACGAAATCAACGAACGCCTTTATGAATCGAGTTGGAAGGCCCAGTTCGTCACCGGGATCATCATGCCTCTGATGGGCTTCATTGGGAACATTGGTTATGTCTTAGTCAGTGTGATTGGCGGCGTGTTAGTCATCCGGGGTTCTATCCAAATTGGAGACATTCAGGCGTTCATTCAATACGCCCGCCAATTCTCTCAGCCGATTACTCAAATGGCTAGCATCTCCAACAATATCCAGTCGGCGTTGGCTTCGGCAGAACGCGTCTTTGAACTCTTAGATGCCCCGGAGGAGGCCCCAGACCAAGAAAGCCCCCTTCATCTGCCCTCGCCTCAAGGCGATGTCGCATTTGACCATGTATCCTTTGGCTATACGCCCGAAAAGCCCTTGATTACCGATATGAACATCGACGTTAAAAGTGGAGCAACCGTGGCCATTGTCGGACCTACAGGTGCGGGCAAAACCACCTTGGTCAATTTACTGATGCGCTTTTATGATGTCGACCAGGGTCAGATTACCGTCGATGGCTACAACATCTCGCGCTTTACGCGCAAGGATTTGCGCCATCTGTTTGGCATGGTTCTGCAAGACACCTGGCTCTTTAACGGCACAGTGGCCGAGAATATTGGTTATGGTAGAACCGGCGCCAGCCTTGAAGAGATTATCGATGCCGCCAAAGCCGCTTTCGCTGACCACTTTATTCGCACGCTACCAGAAGGTTATGATACCGTGCTCAACGAGGAGGCCTCGAATATTTCCCAAGGACAGCGGCAACTGTTGACGATTGCTCGAGCCATCTTGGCCGATCCGCCGATGTTGATCCTCGACGAGGCCACTAGCAGCGTCGATACCCGTACCGAAATCCACATCCAAAACGCGATGCAAAACTTGATGAAGGGGCGAACGAGCTTTGTCATCGCTCATCGCCTCTCCACCATTCGCGAGGCCTCGATCATCTTAGTGATGAACCACGGGCGGGTAGTCGAACAAGGAACCCATGAATCCTTGCTAGCAGCCGGAGGGTTCTACGCCGAATTGTACCAAAGCCAGTTCACCACCGGAAGGATAGCCGCGGGAGACGTCATCGTGTGAGACGAGCCAACCGCCTGACAACAACCCGCCGGCGCCTCATCTTGAGGCGTCCCGGCGGGTTGTTCTTCTGATCCCACCATCGTCGTAGAATTTCCGCGATAATGTGCTTAGACTTATCTGTCTAAATCTAAATAAAAACCTGGAGATCTGGACGTTTCTAAACCCATCTGCGATCGTTCGCTCTTCCCGGGCCGCACCGTCATCCCATGACGGGATCCCGCCACACACCCCTCCGTAAGGGTGGGGCTACCACCTGGGAAGTCCTGCCGGTAGCCGTGTGCCATTTCCTTCATCGAAGGGTCCAGAGGCAACCCCTCTCCGTACTCTGGTTTCCTTCGGTGACAGGGAGATATACTGCGCGCGGGTCATAGTTTCCGTTTTAGAGGAAGGCCAAAGTGTTGGGAACTCACTATGAAGCACGGTGTTGAGACGCTCACAGCCTTGGCATCAAACCGGTAAATTCGACCCGCTCGCAGTATATCGCGGCATGACACCGCCATCCCCAGCCTCCGCGCTCACTTCTCTCCCATCCTCTTGCGAGTGAAGTGACTCCTTGCTGCGGACGTGGAAAGCGGATGTCTGCAGCAGTCGAATCCTTAGCTGGTGAGGAAGTCTGACGGATTGGCTTTTTTAGGTGAGGGACACCCTCACCATAGCCAGCTTCTACCACCACCGCGCTATGGGTGTCTAGATATGACAAGATTTTTATTAGCAGTTACTCCCCCCGCCCAGTCCTATGCACCGTCCACTCATTTCAAGGAACAAAGCACCGAAAGAAGCGAGGCCGAGACCTACCCGTTCATCTCTTGGGCAAAGGTCAGAGCGCGATCCAAATGGCCGCCTGCCGCCTTTAATTGGTCGCGCGCCTCGTCCAAGGAAAGGCTTCGTCGCGTCATTAAGATAGCGATTTTGGCTTCCCCTTCGGCTGCATTTAAAAGGCTAGTGGCTTCGGCGTAATCGACGTCTGCGGCCACCATCACAATCCTGCGCACTCGTTCGACCAGCTTCTTATTCGTGGCACGCATGTCGACCATCAAATTCTTATAGGTCTTGCCCAACCGCACCATGATGCCGGTCGACAGCATATTCAATACGAGCTTTTGCGCCGTTCCCGCCTTCAGTCGAGTCGACCCTAAGATCACTTCGGGTCCGGTGTCGACTGCAATCGTGACGTCCGAATACAGGGCCACCTCGGGCTCGGGATTACAACTAATCGAAATCGTGACCGCGCCCAAGTGGCGGGCATAGCCGAGAGCCCCCAGCACGTAGGGGGTACGTCCGCTAGCCGCCAATCCCACCACCACATCTTCTGGTCTGAGCCCATGCCGGGCCAGATCCTCAGCGCCCTCGGCCTCTGAATCTTCCACACCCTCCCGCGCCCATTTAAACGCATCGTCCCCACCGGCCAAAACCGCCTGCACCGAAGTCGGAGCAACGTTAAAGGTCGGCGGACACTCGACGGCGTCCAAAAATCCTAAGCGCCCACTGGTCCCCGCCCCCACATAAAACATGCGCCCGCCTAAGGCCATCGCTCCACTCGCCAAGTCGATGGCCTTAGCCACGTCAGCGAGCGCGGACTCGACAGCCATGGCCACTCCCTGATCTTCCCGATTGATCACCTCGACCATGGTCAGCGTATCCAAGCTCTCCAAAGCGGGGATCGCAAGATTTAATTGCTCCGTATTGAGTTGCGACAGTTTATCGTTCATCGGACCTCCTATAATGATGCGCCTTCTATCGGTACCGCCACCACGTGCCGCGCTTCGGGATAGAAGCAGGAATGAAGACGTCTGCCTTCATCCACCGTCACGAGCGGTGGATGTTCCTGAGCACAGCGGTCGGTAGCAAACCGACAACGCGCCCGGAAGAGACAACCGCCTTCATCGTCCAGACGAAGGTCCAAGTCTTGGGCAGGAATATACCGATCCGGTCCCGGCTCCTCGAGGCCACGGAGTACTGGCATGGCACTCAAAAGAGCCTGGGTATAGGGGTGTATCGGCGAGGCAATAATGGCATCGGTCGCGCCATACTCCACAATTTCACCCCGATAGATCACACAGACCATCCCTTTTGGAGCAACATAACGAGCGGCAGCCACATCATGGGTAATAAAGACCACGGAGATGCCCAACCGACTTCTGAGATCACTAAGCAAGCTCAAAATACCCAATCGGAGCGAGACATCAATCATGGAGACGGCTTCGTCGGCGATGAGGACTTTGGGCTCCACCGTCAGTGCCCTGGCGATGACAAAGCGTTGACGCTGACCACCTGAGAGGTTGTGCGGATACTTATAAAGGGTATTCGCCGGATCCAATCCCACCAGTTGCAACAGCTCTTTAGCACGCATTTGCACCCAGGACGCATCCTTACCCAGCCTCTTGGCTTGCAAGCGTAACGGGTCCGCCAAGGCTTCACCCAATGGCCGCGCCGGGTTAAGCGCTCCATAGGGATCTTGCTGAATCAATTGTACCTGTTGAAATTTGGCGTGTCGTTCCCGCGGTGAGAGCGTACTTAAGGCCGTCCCGTCGAACACTAGGTCCCCACTGGTAGACGCCTCCAGCCCGGCAATGATACGGCCCAGCGTGGTCTTGCCACAGCCCGACTCGCCAATGAGCGAAATTGCCTCCCCATCGGCGAGCGTCAAACTCACCCCGCGAAGCGCCTTCACCGGTTTTTGCCCGAGCATGCCCCCGGTGGCCGCATAGATTTTAGTAATCTCTTTGACTTCAATCATGGCGCGCCTCCTCGTAATGGCAGGCGAATCGATGCTCGCCATCGCCATCGAACCGAAAACTGGGCAGAATAGTTTCGCACACGTCCATCCGATACGGACAGCGCTCGCGAAAAACACAGCCTTGATTCGGCACCGAGGCTAATGAGGGTGGCTGGCCTTCAAGCGCCTTGGCATCGCCGGGATCTCCGGTCAAACGCGGGATGGCTTGAATCAAAGATCGGGTATAGGGATGGCGGGGGTGGCGAAGCAACTCGGCGGTCGACGCCTCTTCGACGACCCGACCCGCATAAAGCACCACCACCCGATCTGCCAGTTCGGCCACAACCCCCATGTCGTGGGTAATGAGCACCGTGGTTAATTGCCGCTCCCGTTGAATCGATCGCACAATCTCTAATACCGACGATTGCGACAAGACGTCGAGCGCCGTCGTCGGTTCATCCATCAACAGGATTTCCGGTTTCAGGACTAAGCCGAAGATAATGCCCACCCGCTGCCGCATCCCACCAGACAACTGATGTTGATAGGAGGTCAACACCCGATCCGCATCCAGCGACATACGAGAGGCCAAGTCTCCCGCTTCACGCAGCACCGCTCGCGGATTTGGCAAATCATGAGAACGGGCCAAGTCCAATAGCTGCGCCCCTATACGCGTCAATGGGTTCATCGAATTCTGCGAGGCTTGGAACACCATGCTAATCGCCTTGCCCCGAATCCGTCGCAACTCCTCGCCGCGCATCCCTGTAACCTCTCCTAAGCCGCGATAGGTAACCCTGCCAGAAGCAATCCGACCGGGACTCGAGACCGCATTCATCAAAGCGAGGGCTAAAGTGGACTTACCCGACCCAGACTCGCCGATGACGGCCGTGATCTGCCCTTGCCGAATGTCGAGAGAGACTTCACGCAAGGCAGAAAGCTCACGGCCATCCACGCGGTACGTCACGTTCAGGTCGCGAACCTGACACGCCACCTCGGGGGACAGGCCAAAGTCCTGTTGAGAGCGATCCGTCAGTTTAGCGCTCATGCTATCCCTCCCTTAGACGCGGATTCAAGATCTCATCAAACGCATCCAACGTCAGCACGATGCCAAAGGTCACCAGTAAAATACAAGCCATCGGCGACAACATATAAAGAAGCGCTTGAGGCGTATAAAGCGCACCATTGCCAAATGCTAAATTCAACATCACACCCCAGTTGCTGGCTTGGAACGGAATGACTCCCAAAAAGAAGAGCCCGACTTCAGCATAAATGCCTCCGGTCACGGATAACAATAGGTTCATGGCGATGTAAGGCGAGATATTGGGCAAAATCTCGCGCGTAATGATATGGGCATTGGACAAGCCGAGGCCGCGGGCAGCTTCGATGAATCCTCGCTCGCGCAGAGATAGAGTCTGTGAGCGCACCGCCCGAGCCAATCCCCCCCACCCCGTCAAGCCTAGCACCAGTCCCATCGCGATCGGGCTGCCAAAACTCCAAACCGTAGACAACACAATCAGTAATGGGAACCCAGGGATGGTCAAAATGAAATCCGTCACGCGCATAATAATCTGATCAGTGGAACCCAAAAAATATCCCGAAACCACGCCTGCCAATGTTCCAAATCCAATCGTAAACACGGCCGCCAAAGCCGCTGCAGAAAGCACATAACGCGATCCGGTAATAATTTCGGCGAGTACGCTGGTCCCTTCAAAATCGGTACCTAATGGATGCGCCCAGGAAGGGGGAGCATAAAGCTCTGCCGGATTAATCGGCAGTTGCTTAGGATACAACGTGGGTCCAAATATCGCCATCAGGGTAAAGAACAAAATAATGGTAATCCCAATCACGCGACTCGGCTTTCGCGTGATAGCCCTCCACGAGATGGTTAATAGCGAAGGACGGTGGTGGGGCGGAGAAGCGGCGCCGGGAAAGGCGGCACTGGCAGTGGACATCACGGAGTCCTCCCTCAACTCAAACTTTATACCTGGCACACACGGGTATCCATTCTCGACTACGTCCTAATCCTGGGATCAATGGCAGTGTAAACAAAGTCGGCAATAATATTGGCCACGATCACGGCTACGGTAATGATCAAAAAGGATCCTGCCATCAACGGATAGTCCAAGTTGCCAACGGCGGTAATCAGCATATAGCCGAGTCCGCGATAATCAAAAATCTCTTCAATAAAGACTGAGCCGCCAAACATAAACCCAATCGACAGGGTTAGGGTGGTAAAAAGCGGCAAGATCGCGTTACGGGCAATATAGCCGATGCGAATTCTCGGCTTTAGTCCTCGCAGTTCTGACGCCAAAATGAAGTCATCCCCCAACACGGAGATGACGCTGGACTTCATGGTCAGGGCCCAGCCGCCATAACTGGAAATCGCATACGCAGCCACGGGCAGCACTGCGTGCCAAATCAACGATCCAATAAATGGCAAAGTAAATCCCGGGGTTAATACAGCATCATAGGGCGATCCAAAGGGAAAAATAGGCCAAATGGTAGTAAATAGAAAGGCTAACAAAAGAGCCAAAATCAATTGTGGAATCCCGTGGAGAAACGTCGAGAAGAGCGTCAGTGCGTTGCTAATACCGCGATCACGATAGACCGCGATGATGACACCCGTCAAGATGCCCACCACAAAGCTCACGATGATGCCACTGGTCACGGTGATGACGGTCCATGGCATCGCCTCAAGCAATAAATGGGTGACCGACACGCCAGCATAGGTAATCGATTGGCCCAGGTTAAGATGAAGGATCTGCCAGATGTAATGGATGTATTGGATATCCAGAGGCTGGTGTGGCAAAAACCCGTACATCGCTTGAACTTCTATTTGCGCTCGCAATGGGGTCACCCCGGCGGTCTCTAGCTGCATCAGCTTAGCCTCCACCGGGTTTCCCGGAATCAGGTGAATCAAAAAAAATGTGAACGACGCCACCACCAGAATCATCACGATCCCACCAAGAATCCGTTTGATCAAACGGGGCAAGAGCCCTTTCACACACACACCCTCTTTCGACATCCAATATTCAACCCAGAGAAAAACGATGGACCCGCTCTTCGGGTTTTATCTTCGGATCCTCATCACGATTGCGAGAGACTCCAGAGTCCCTACCACCGCTTCGATGAATTGGGTCATCAGCGACACGGTAGGCCGATAAAAATCCGCCCGGCCCGTGTCGCTCTGGCCCTACCTTAACCGTTCAGCTAAAGGCCTCACACCGTGAGGCCTTTAATGCATTATCGGTAGTCAGCACAAGAATTTCCGATACCACGTCCGATGTAACAATTAAAGATAGTCTTTTCAAGATCCCAATGACTACTTCTTAGGATGAACGTAGCCGAAAGTTTCCCAAACACCAATTGCCGGGTAATATCCTTCGGCACTGATCATAAGCGTTTGGTTGTTCAGCGGGTAGTCGGTGAATTGGTTGGTATTGACGAATCCTGCAACCGCGTAGTTCCAAAGCGTAATCACCGGGACGTCCTGATTCGATACGGCCGCCAATTTTGCCACAATCGACTTCACCTGTGTTGGGGTCAAATTGCCCGAGAGCTCATTGCTCAACTTGCCTGGGTTAACCGTACCGTATCCCTTGACCGTCAGCGTCTGCGGAAAGTCGAGCCAGTTCCCACCATCCTTTTTCGATGCAGGTGTGTAGACCAGTTTTCCGCCATTCAGATTATAGCCATCAATCGTCCCATAAAGGCGACTATAGGTATCGTAAATATTCGGCCCAGTCGACCCTATCCAAATGGAGACCGCATAATTGCCGTTCTTTTGGTTTTGGTCATACTCAGCAGAAGTCGCGACCACAGTTTCCTTGGTCTTGATACCAAAGGAGTTGAACTCGTGCTCTATTACTGAGCCCGCCTCGATCCAATCGCTGTATCCACTGATGTTCATCAAGTTAATGCTAAACAGTTGCCCCTTGGGCGTATACCACTGACCGCCCTTCTTCTTGAAGCCCACCGACTCGAGTAGCTGAGCTGCTTTGGCCGTACTAGGATTGTAAGAATTTAAAGCCGCCCGTTGCGCCGGTGACAAGTATTCTTTGGTTTGCGGGTCAATCATCCCATCCGACCAGAGCGAACGGGTTCCACTGACAGGCTCGGCAATTTGCCAGATCGTATGCTTGTTTAACAAATACGCTAGAGCCTGACGGACTTGCACCATCCCGTAGGGATAGTCCTTTTCGTTGAACGCCAGTTGGGCCGTGACATAAGCTGGAATATGGAAGAATACGTTGCCTGGGGTCTTGGCCAACTCGTGCGCGAGTACTTCCGACATTCCACCAGCCGTTCCTTCATCGAGTTGACCGCCACGGAACCACTCGAAAATATTCTGGTTGGATCCCTCACTACGCATGTCTAGGGTGTCAATCGAGATTTTGTTGGCGTCATAGAAGTACGGATTCTTGGTCATGATGACTTCGTCCGGGTTCATGCTTGAGATGTAGTATGGCCCAGCCGACACATCCGTCTTCGGAGCTAATGTGTCCAATTTCGTCTTGTTAAGGGTGCTTAGCGCGGCTTGAGCCGATTTGGCCTGCGCGGCCAGTTTAGCGTTGGAACCAGTGTATAGCGACTGGTCGATGGTCGTCCAAATATTCTTCGGCAAAATCACTCCATACACGGAAGCCGGAACTATCGACTCCTCCAGCACATTGCTCCAGAACGTGCTAAGATTGTCACCCGCTACTTCATTAAATTGAATCTGTCGCGGTCCTAGGGCCTTGACAGAGCCAAGATCGATCCCCTGCGCGTCACCTGCCACATAAAGCAAGGCGAAGGTCGTGACGACATCGGTCGAAGTCACTGCTTGTCCGTTCGACCAACGCGCCTTGGGATTTAGCCACACCGTCACCGTGTGTCCGCCGTTGGAAGTCTGCCACTTGCTGGCCAACCCACCCGTCTTGAAAAGAGCATTATTATTGCTGCTGTCTAAATTCTGAAAGGCTAACGGCTCAAGGTCCAGTCCGGGATAAACGTTCCCCTGCGGGCTGAACATGTTCATGGGTCCTCCCTGGTTGATCCCCGCAATGGTCACAAAAGGAGTACTGGAGGTTGCTGCTGGCTTGGCCGCGGCAAGCGCCCCTCCCCCGGCAAGCAACGTGGTCAACAGCGCAGCAGAAGTAATCGCCGAAATCTTTTTCATAAACTAAGCCTCCCTAGTCCTTGCCAATTTTTTGGCTGACCTCTGAATCATTCGACACCCAGCCACTAAATCCTGCCTAGATGTATAGACATCTGGTTCTATTTTTTAAAAAAAATCGCTTCCTCACATTTATACACCTATATAAAACCAATGTCTCACCAACATCCGCATTATTTTTGTGATGTTACTCCAGTTATTATATTTTTGTGTTAGCTATTTCCTTGTCATGGAATCCTCTGAGCAAATCGACGACTCACCGATCGGGATGAAGTCCAACAACATCACACAAATCGCGAAATTACGGAGTTTTCTCTGGGCTTCACCACCATTTTCTAATTTATGCTTTCCTAACACGAAAACCTCGCTCTTCGATTAGACCGCACTATCCTGTATACCACCATAAGCGGCAACAGTGTCCTTGACTCGGCTATGGATTGCCATGGGCCGCACAGGGGATTATCAGGAGAGCCGAGTCAGCGATGTCCGCGTCCGCACTCCGAGCCGTCGACTGGTGCCTTAGCCAGGCCGGGGAGCCATTATCGCATCCATGCCACCCTCCCCAGAAACGAAGTCGCCCAGCCAGTGGGCCGCATTCAGCCGTCGATGTGCTAAACTAATGGCCTTATGTAACCTTTGCAGGACCCACGACGTTTACCTTAGAGCAGGCGATACCATCGCCTGACTTAAATTTGATAAATGGGCAGGTGAAGGCACAGTGAAACCCATCTTATGGACGGCAGGAATTTTGGCTGCAGGCCTGGCCGCAACCTCGATTCCCCATCCTTTACAGGCTCCCTCAATTGTGTCCAAAGCGCTCGCCCCAGCCAGGGTCTCTGAGCCTTTGCAGTCTGAGGCATCGCCTCCCGAATTCATGGACGGCGTCGTCGAAGGATTTTACGGACCCGACTGGACCGTCGCCAATACCGAGGCTATCTTGGCGTTCATGGCTCAACATCGCTTAAACACTTTTGTCTATGCGCCTAAATACGACCCCTATCAACGGGCCGATTGGATGAAACCCTATCCGCCCAAAAATTTTGCTGTGTTGGCGGCCATAGTCCACGCTGCGAAGCGTAATCACATCACCTTTGTCTATTCAGTCAGCCCGGGCCTTTCCATCGACTACCAAAGCATGACGGACCGAAAATTGCTGCTAGCTAAAATTAACCAGGTTCGAAGCCTTGGTGTCACTCACTTCATGCTGTCCTTTGATGACATCGGCGGCAACCTGACTGCGAACCTGGCTACCGAACAATCGCAGTTGGCGGATTGGCTCCTGCATACCGAAAGAATTCATCATCCCAATTTTGAATTGATGTTCACCCCCACGCTATACGACGGGGTCAGCCCGAATCCCTACTGGGCGGCGTTAAAAACTTCGCTCTATCAAGGCATCAACGTCATCTGGACCGGTCCCTATGTCCTTTCCGAAACCATCACCAGTTCGGAAGCCAAGACCGCCCAGGCGTTGATGGGGCACCGTTTAGTCATCTGGGATAACTATCCGGTCAACGACTACACCTATCTTGAAGCCCCATATCATCCCCATCTGTTTTTAGGCCCGGTCGTAGGGCGCAGTGCCGGTCTGAAAAAGGTGGTAGCCGCCTATTTCTTTAACCCCATGCTGCAAGCACAAGCTTCGGAAGTCGCGCTGTGGACAGGAGCGGCCTACCTGAATCATCCGGACCGGTATCAACCGCGCACCTCCTGGCAACATGCGCTCACTTCTCTGGGAGGAAAGGCTGCTCCCAGCTTTCGCCTGTTTGCCGCGGCCAACAGCGAGAGCTTTCTATCTCCAAGCATCAACACACTTGCCGCAGAGGTGGCCAGCTTCTGGACTAAACCTCCTCAGTACCCCAAGAAGAGTGGGTTATTCAAAACCTTTACTGCGATGGCGCAGGCCAACGCGTCGATGAAAGCAGGCCTGCCCGACCCAACCTTATACCAGCAAATTGCACCTTGGAGTCGTCTTTTTTCCGAAGAGGGCCAATTGGGCATCGATGCCCTATCTGTTTGGTCTCAAGCCAAGGTGGGCCGGAATCCGAGTTCATCTAGCGTTCAAGACTTGAAGGCGTTGGAGTCGGCCGTCAATCAATCTACCCTAAGCTTAGATACCACGGTCACGGTCGTGGGCTTTGTCAATACCGTGCTCGACCACCTCAACTGAGGGAATCCGGCCGCTCACCACTCGGATCTCGATGACGATTAGCATCGGCTTTCTGAACACCTCAAAGCCGATGCCGCAAGTCATTGTTGATCCCTTTGATGAAATCAGCCCGCCGCCGCCTTATCGTCCAAATCCGGTGCCTAGACGGCTAAGTGGACGATGTAGCCGGTATAGTTCCTGGCTCTCGAGAGAATTCTCGCCTTCCCTATGCATTAAAGATCTCCGGGTTTGAGCACGCGCCATTAAGATGGAGAGGCTCCCTTTGCATCGCTCACTTGCGGTTACGCTTTTTTAAGAGATCCAGTCAAGCCCGTGCACATGAGCATGATCCGCCGTCGCTAGCGTGCCGTTTTGGGCACCCTGTCTGCATCGTCCAGCCAATCGCGTAGCCCCAATTGGGACGCCCTCCAAATATTGGGCATAGGGAGGGCCACCCGCTATGGAAGCCTTGCGGCTGGCCCTCCCTATGCCCTTGAAAGTCGCTGCCAATTGCCCCCAACCTTGATAACAGGTCTTCCTGTTCTGAAAAATTCCCCCGAGACTTTTTCATCCGGTAGGGCGCGGCCGAGCAGCATGGAAACTAGGAGAAAAATGCTGCTAGAGCTCAAGCTCGTCGATTCTAGCCCCCAGTCCCATCAATTTATCAATTAACCCAGCATACCCTCGATCAAGGTGGTGCACTCCATAAATAGTCGACTTGCCTTGAGCTCCCAAAGACGCCAACACCAAGGCGGCGCCTCCGCGAATATCGTTCGCCGTCACTTCGGCCGACGTCAACGCTGAAACCCCTTGGATTCGGACGCTCGACCCCACCACTTTGACCTGACCACCCATGCGCACGAACTCATCCGTATACTGGAACCGATCCGTCCACACCAAATCCGTCACCATGCTATCGCCGATAGCGGTTACGAGCAGCGCTGCAATACAGGGTTGCAGGTCCGTGGGGAACCCGGGGTATTCTTCCGCTAAGACATCTGTCGCCGAAAGCCTGCGATCGACCCGCGCTCGAATACTATCACCCAACACTTCCATTCTGACACCCATCTGCTGCAGTTTGGCGATGACCGCTGTCAGGTGCTCTGAGATGACACCAGTGACGGTAATATCTCCCCTACTAGCTGCCGCCGACATCAAAAATGTTCCCGCTTCCAGGCGATCTGGGATGACTTCATAGGTGGCCCCCGTTAGTTTTCTGACCGCTACTACCTTAATCGTGGAGGTACCGGCTCCATAGATCCTGGCCCCCATCGCGCTCAAAAAACGCGCCACGTCCATGATTTCTGGATCCATCGCCGCATTTGACAAGGTGGTCGTCTGAGCATCCTTACCTAGCGCTGCCGCCATCATCAAATGAATGGTTGCCCCCACCGAAGGACGTTCCAGGTAAATTGACGCCTCACCGAGCCGCCCAACTCCGACCAGGCAACCTGCTTCCGTACTCACCTCTGCCCCCATGGCCCGCAACCCAG
The DNA here is from genome assembly GCA_027365485.1 of Clostridiales bacterium. Lineage (GTDB taxonomy): Bacteria > Bacillota > Sulfobacillia > Sulfobacillales > Sulfobacillaceae > JAMCVM01. The sequence continues at coordinate 21,412 of DAHXNH010000219.1, read as the reverse complement.
CCAGATGAAAGTCAATCGGACGCACGCCAATCCGGTCGCCTCCAGGGTAAGGCACCTTGGCTTCCCCAAATCTCGCTAAAAGCACCCCAAAAAGATAGGTGGAAGCACGAATCCGCTGTCCTAGTTCCGAGTCCACCTCCGCACCATAAAGACCACTGGCATCGATGTCCAAGGCATCGCCGTGCCACCGAACCCGCACTCCTAGTCCTTGCAAAATATCACACATGACTTCAACGTCGGAAATGTGTGGGACCCCAATCAGCCGAGTTTGACCTTCCCTCGCCAACAGGGCGGCGGCAATAATGGGAAGCGACGCATTCTTAGAACCCCCGATGGCAACCTCCCCACAAAGCGAAAATCCACCTTCCACACAAAGAGCACGTTCTAAAGGTTTAGCTGTTTCTGCAATTACCGTAGGAGTCACTTTTGCCACCGCCAATCTCTGGGTTCCCAAACTTTCACTATGTACATCGTAATCAAGTTGCGTACCTAAATGCAATCGAACAGAGAGATATTCCCATGGAAATACTCGCACACCGTCCCAAAATCCCGATTTGTTGGATCCAGTCTTCTCATTGTACCTCGAAACCGCGATCTGGGCGTAACACTAGAATTAACAGTCTCTAAAAATCGAACCCCGTTTGCCTAAATCGACGGTATAAGAGCCTACGTTCGTTGCCACACTACAGCCAGTTCTCTGAAGGGAGGTCTTCCACGATGATGCCGAGCCAAAGTCAAACCCCAACCTCGTGCTGCTGCACGGACTGTAATACTGACACCTGCGGCAGCGAGTGTTCTTGTGGCACCAACTGCCATTGTGAATCCTGCCACTGCGGTTAGACGGTGCGCCAGGTCCACCACGTGTGGACCTGGCGCACCGTCTAACCCTCCTCTCTTTCGAGCCGATGCATCACCCAAGGTGCACTCAGGTCCTCACCCTCACCGGTCCAGCGGCAAACGGTTATGTGGCAGTTCGGCGCTTTGGATGAGCCTGCTTACCGTAAGCGGTCGGTAGCCCTCGTGCTTCAGTTGCTCGATGATTTGGGCCACTGCCTTTACCGTAGCCTCAGAGGAATTAGGTCCGTCATGAAAGATGACAATGGCGCCGGGCTCGATGTGTTTCATCACCATCGTGGTCAACTGGTCGGCTGAATAACGGTGACGCCAGTCGTGGGGATCGATAGACCAACCGACCACGGTATAATGCAATTTTGTGAGGACACTCAAGGCCAATTTGTCCGAATTGCCTCCAGGCAAGCGATATAAATGCGGCTTAGGCACCCCCAACGATTCCAAAATTTCTTTATTCTCGTTCACTTCGCGTTCAATCAAGGCGGCCGGTTTTCCTTTCAAGGTCATATGGTTGGCACCATGCGAGCCGACCTCCATCCCCGCTTTGATTTCTTCGTGGAGATATTGCGGGTATCTAAGCGCTTGCCGACCCACCACAAAAAAAGTGGCCTTCACTTGGTTTCTTTGAAGCACGTGAAGAATTTCTGGTGTCCACTTCTTGGTTGGGCCATCGTCAAACGTGAGCGCCACCACCTTTTTCAGAGTCGGCACGGACCGCACTACCACCGGAGGTGCTAACTTGGCCGCCGTCGCCTCGCCAAACCCTGCGACGGCGCCCATGATCCATAGCCCCATCACCACTGCAACACCCTTACCTACTCGCCCCATCATGATCGCCCACCCCAATTCCTTCTTAGTGTGCTTCCTCTACCTGCCCTCAGTATGGCCAGAGCCGAAATCAGCTATGTAGTGCCGGACATACGGTGCGCTCTAGACCTCTGATCTGGGGGGACTCAATATTTTGTGGCAAATGCCGTGCAGTCTCACAGGATTTCACAACCAAAGCGCGAATATCAAAACAAGATGTACGAACATCGGAACTTTGGGACAGTCACTGCAACGGTCGAAGCGGGCGGGAATCCTTCACCCCGAGCTTCGACCGATAGCAGCGATGAATCCGACTATGGATAAAGGAGTCCTAACCGTGCACAGCATAGCCAAGCGTAGTTTCATCATTGGTGTTGCCCTCAGCCTATCTTTTTTGCTTATGCCACTACACTTAGCAGGAAGCGTGTTTGCCGCCTCGGGCCGCACCTACCCCCCCGAGTTTTATGCGCCGCCGACCGCGCCCTTAAAGCTTTCTACGCCCACGGTAGTGGCCGTGGATTTGACCACCCCCCACCATACCCTAGCCAAGGTCAGTGGCGAAAAGATTACTCTAACTCCTGCCACCTTGAGTAGTCCTAATATGTTGACAATCAACGGCTATCCGCCAGGACGCGCCGTCACCGTCAGCGCTCAAGCCGGCATCGCTAAATTTACGGTAGAAGCCGTCTACCACACCGGCCCCATTCGCCTTACCGCCACTGTAGATACCGCCCACGGTCCAATCGACCAAGTCGCGACATTCGTCACCGTAGGCAAGGGCAATCCGCCGACTGAGACTCGATACGCAGGCTACACACGTTTTGGTACCGCTGCCGAAATCGCCCAAGCCAGTGATCCCAAGGGAGCCAAAACCGTTATTTTATCCTCCGGACTCAATCAAAACCTGGTCGATGCCCTGACCGCCGCGCCGCTTTCCGCGCTGCTGAAGGCACCAATCTTGTTGACCACATCCAATCAGAGCATTGGTCAAGATCCCCTGAGTGCCATTCGACGGCTGGGTGCGAAGCGCGTCATCCTCATTGGCGCCGTAGACAACGCGACGATCCGCAGTCAACTGCCCCGGACCACCTCCGTCGTTGGCTACGCCGGTGCCAATCGCTATGCCACTTCGCTCAAAGTCGCTCTCGCTATCAAAGCCGAACAGGGCAACCTGAGTACACTCTTTTTCTCTTCCGGCAATAACGCAAATCTAACCGATGCCTTAACCATCGATCCCGTGGCGGCCGAGAATCGTTCGCCGGTTCTACTTTTACCGCCCAAAGGGGGCCTCCCTGCCGGCTATGCTCAATTGTTGAAATCCGCTGCCACGACCTATGTGGTGGGGGCGGCAGCCAGCTATCGTGTCAAATTGCCGCATGTCGTGGCCTTGGCCGGAGTGAACCGCTATGCCACGGCAGCCCTGGTCAATCAACGATTCTTTCCGCATCCCATGGGAGTCGTCATTACCAACGCCGACGGAGCCCATCTCGTCGACGCCTTGACTGCCGGACCGCTGGCTGGCAAAATCGCCTTCCCCATGGTCATGGTCTCGTCCACAGTCATTCCCGGTCCCACCTACGACTATTTAAAGTCGGTATCTAGTTTGGTGAGCGCCATCGATGTCGTCGGTGGTTCAGCGGCGGTCTCGTTGCCGATGGCATCCGCGGTGGCGGAAATGATGCAATAAGCCCGATCTCAAATTCGGCTAAGACAAACCGGCCTGTACGCTTAATTTGTCAGGCCGTATTTGTTACCCTGAAGAAGTGGGAATCACCGCCAAGCGGAGGGGGCCGACATGCTAGAGTGGAGCCAATGCACCATAGGATACCGCAAGAATCTCCCGATTTTGGATCAATTCTCCTTGACGTGCGATGATTCCGCAGTCATCGTAGGTCCTAGCGGAGTTGGGAAGTCGACCCTTTTGGCCGCCATGATGGGCCTAGTACCATATGTAAAAGGGCATCTTCGAGTGGGTCAACGGGAAGTCAATGGCCTCCCTCAAATCAGTCGGCAGTACTTGAGCTATTTGCCTGCGGCGAATCTCTTACCTCTCGACGTGACCGTCGAAGAATACCTAACCGAACTCGCCCGGCTTGACGGCTTGTCGTGGTCCACCGCTCGACGCCAGGCTCTGGCTATGGCCGCTAGACTCCATCTAGTCGAGGTCTTAGCGCGGCGGATACGTTGGCTTTCGGGGGGAATGAAACGCCGAACTCTCCTCGCGGCCGCGTTATTGAAACCAGCCGAATGGTTGATGGTCGATCAAGCCACCGCGGGCCTCGACCCCGAAGAACAACGAACCGTCTTGGACCTCCTTCAAGTGGAAACCCAAAGCCGTGGCGTTCTCATGGTCACCCAGGAGTTAGACGAGTTGGCACAGTTCCAAAAGCGCGTCCTCATTTTGATGGACGGAAACATCATATTTGATGGCAGTAGCGAAGACCTTCGCGAGACAGCCAGAGGTCATGTCTTTCAGCGGGCACTGGACTCGACGCCTCCGCCTTTTGATTTTTGGCAACCGCTGCCGAACGACGCCGCGATAAAAGTTTATCAGCACTCTATCCCAAAGGGATGCCAAGCGATAGCGCCTGAGGTCGAAGACGGGTATTTCTGGCAAATCATGACCACAAAGGGGCGCGACCATGACGACTGAACAAACCGCTCTCATCGAAGCGCGCCGCTTGAGCTTTCGTCCGTCGCGAAGTGGGGCTATGACCGTGTCCGACGCCAGCTTTAAGCTCTATCCCGGGTTTACCGCGCTCATTGGGCCCAATGGCGCCGGCAAAACCACCCTACTCCGTTTATTGGCCCAATTGTACCTGCCGACGCGAGGTCAAGTCACGAACCCCAAGGGCCGATTACGTGCCGCTTATGTTCCTCAGTTCCCCGGGGTGTATTCGGGGCTCACGCCCCGACAATTTCTATGGCGAACGGCGCTCTGGGATAACATGAGTTGGACCGATGCTCAAGCCCGGGTCTCGCTTGCCCTGGCTCACATGCGTCTGGAATCCTTGGCCGACCAAAAAGGCAAAAATCTCAACGACACGGAGCGCAGACGCTTGGCATTGGCCGCAGTCTTCGTTCAAAATGCCTCGTCGGTGCTGATAGACGAGCCCACGGCCAGCCTCGATCCCACCCGGCGGGTCGAATTCTGGCAAGATCTGTACACCTGGTCACAAAATCCTGCTAGCCCTACTGCGTACCTCATTACCACCCATCATTTAAGCGAAGTGGACGGCTACTGTCAGCGAGTGATTTTGCTCGACCGGGGACGAGTCCGATTTGATGGAGCAGTCGCAGATCTTAAAGAACGTGCCCGTGGACGCACGTTTTGGAGCGACCGGCCAATCCTGGACCGCCCTGATGTTTCGTTATTCGAGCTATCGTGGTCTGACGGCGACGGCTATCGGGTGTTGTCGGAGCGGCCTCATCCGTTGCCCTCATGGCAGAACCGCCTACCCACTCTTTGGGATGGCTATCTGTTCGAACTTCGAGGCCGATCCCGATGACCCGACGCGAACGGTATCAAGTGCCGCGAATTGCGGTTCATCCCTGGAAAGTCATTTTTCGCAATACGCTCCGCCGCATATGGAGAGACCCTATTTTTTGGCTGGAGGCAGCCATGCTGACCCTGCTCAGCTTGTTAGCCGCCCTAGCTACCCCCGGTTCGCCCACTGCAGGCGATGGGGCCATTCAGATGACGGCCATTGCCTATACGGCGGTCCCCTTTTACTTGGTTCTGGTCGTCGGCCAACTCACGCTCAGAGCGGGAGTGGAAGCCTCCTGGTGGAGTCGTCCGGTGACCCGGGGTGATTACTATTTCGGTCGCTTTTTGGGACTCGTTGTGCTCGGTATGGCGCTGATGGGGTTCGAATCCTTGTTTGGCGGAATGACATCTGCGCTCATCGCTCACCTCCCCATCGGGCTGAGCTTACTCTGGAATCTAGGTTTGATGCTGGGATTCACCCTTTCGAGCTTAGTCCTGGTCGCCGGTCTCTATCTGTGGCTGGCAGAACTTAGTGGCGGTGGGCATCGCTACTATCCCATCGCCATTATCTTAGCCCTGATCTTGGCATTTGCCGAATATAAGCTGCCGGATCTGACCGCCCTTTGGCCTCGGCTAGGTTTTTTCAATCCGTTCCCGGCCTTTTTGGCCTTAGGCTTGAGCCTGCCCCCAGCGCTTTTGGGGCAGCCGCCTTTGCCGGACTGGCTTCTAATCAACCGCTTAGCCTGGTTGTTCGTTGGGCTTGCCTTAGTAGCGCTTTCCATGACCCAGCGCCAGGGATACAGTCGTCATTATGTACGCGCTGGCAAGGGCCCTGCGATTACGGCCCTGTTCATTGCTGTAGCCGTAGTAGCGGGAAGCGTGGTCTATGCTCCGTGGGTAGCCAAGATGTCGCCAAAAACCACGCCCGTCCGGATGACGTCAGCGTCATGGCTCTTAACTCGCCCCGATTCGGTCATCATTCACGCCGATGCGGCCACTGGAATCATCGTGGGCAGCGAAAGCATTCGCGTACCCCGCTATGCCATCCCTCCTAAAGCCCTCTTGCTCAATCGCGGGCTAAGCATCCAAGCCATTGCCTTGGCTGGGCAGAAAGTTCGCTGGCACGCTACTACAGACCAAAAGATCGTCGTGGGCACGGCAGCTACCATCGACGTCTTAACCCTCCACCATTCGACTGGCGGATCTTTAATCATTCGTTTCCGGGGCCATCTCTTGCCCTCTCCCAGCCCCCTGCCGTATGCGCCGTTTACCCCGTCTCACGCTTACGAAACCATGGCGCTCGGTCAGGGCCGTCTCTTCCTCAATGGCGTGGATACGTGGTTTCCGATCCCAATGCTGACCCAGCGCCACGGCTTCGAAACCCTGCCGGTCAAAGGCTCGCTCCGCCTCAGCGTCTCCCATTTATCTCAAGACGTCACAGTGATCACCGATCTCCATCGCGTTGGCAGCGCCGCAAACCGAACTTGGACCGGAACTCTGGCCCAGCCTATTTTTGAGGCTGCTCCGTATCAAAGTCGGCGCATTGGGGTGTTTCATATTTTCTTGGGCCGGGTGCCATCGTCTCGTCAACGCGGAGCCTACACCGTGTTTAGCACGGTGTGGCCAAGGCTCGCTCACGTCCTCGGGATCTCTTCGACTCTCAACGTAGTCGAGAGCCCCGTCAGCAACCAACCTCGTTTCGAACAGAATACGCTAGTCATCTCTGGCATTCATCCGTACGCGATCCCCGTCGATCCCATCTTGAACACCGGTCGGCGCCCGTCCCCGCTCGAAGCCAAGATCCTACTCGCCCAACTATGGTGGCAAGGCACCCTCACCCAATGGGGGACTTACCCCTGGCAGGGCCGGGGAATGCAACCGGCGGCACTCTCACCCGCACTCACCACCATCACCGTGCTGGCGAGTCTTCCTACTCCTGCCCGTAGGACGCTCTATCACCTGGTGAAGCGCGATCAGGCGTTGCCGATTCTAGGCCCGCTAACCCCCAGTCAGACCCGATTGGTCGAAACATTGGCTCCACTGGCCCGCACTCAGCCGGCAGCCTTATGGGCGAAAATGTTTCGTCAGCTCCGCCTTCATTGGCCGAACCTCGATAACCAAAAGGCCTTGGCCACTTGGATCGCACTGGAGGTGAAGCGTTGAGGATGAGGTTCTGGCAAAGATTGAGGGCGGAGAGCGTCATCGCCGGTCCCGTACCCTGGATCCTTTTGCTTTTGGCACTGGCCTTAATGGGCCTGACCCACGGCGTCTTAGAGCAGGCTTCGCAGTGGCAACACCACTTTGTCGAAAATCTAGAGGCCTTTTTCCCGCTGGCCCTAGCGCTATCGACAGCCCCCCTGTTAACCCTGGACGTCGACCAGAACATGGTCGAGGTTACGGCCAGAATTCCCAGCCGACCCGTGCTCCATCTCCGCTGGCTAGCGATTTGGGGCCCTTTTCTGCTCTTCGCCGGGCTCGTCTTAATCGTGATGACGCTGTTTTTCGGAAGAGTTCCCTGGCCACAAGGGGTCTTAGCGGGATTGGCCCCGAGTGCCTTTTTGGCAGGCCTGGCAACATGGGGCGCCAGCCTCAGTGGCAGAACCGCCGTGGGCTATTTGCTAGCCATTGGGGTCCTTGTCGCTGATCTGATTTTAAAGGTGATGGGTGCCTTCGCGAGCTTCCCCAGTTTGCAATGGATCGACTGCTTTGCCTTCCGCTGGCCGGTATCTGGTGCGCCTTCATGGCAAACTGTGTCTTTGCTCCAGCTCGCGGTAGGTCTCGGGTTGATCGAGGCGGCAATCTTATGTGCTCCTCGGCTGTACCGACGGCTTTTGTGACTGAATCTGGCCGCCTCGTCCCTCGCTGACCAAATTGAATATCGCCTGCCGAAAATATTCGGGCCGAAAGTGTTCGCTTTGGCGGCGGATATGTTCGGGATCCCACTCGATCGTATCGGCACCTAAAATCGCCTCGACCAAATCGTCGATGGTCTGTTCCGCAAAGAGGATGCCAGTCTCTCCGGCAACGACGGTATCTAAGACGCCGCCCCGACCAAATGCGATGACAGGCCGACCCGCGGCTTGAATCTCGACAGGCACGATGCCAAAATCTTCCTCGCCGGGAAACAAGAGCGCCTTGGCATCTTCCATCAACCTGATGCGAGTGGCCTCGTCCACTCGACCGACAAACTTTACGGTCGGCCCCGCCATCGCTTCTAGTCTTCCCCGGTCAGGTCCGTCGCCCGCCACCACTAAGGGCAGTTGCAACCGGTTGGCGGCTTCCACAGCCAAGTCAAAGCGCTTATAGCGTACCAACCGAGACAGGACGAGATAGTGTTCTCCGGGACGGTATTGTACCTGCAAACGATCCACATCGACCGGCGGAGGCACCACCACGCTGGGTCGCCGATAATGTTTGGCAATGCGCTGAGCCACCGCCCGGGAGTTAGCTACCAATTGATCCACGCGATCCGCCGAGAGTCGGTCCCACATCCGCATATAATGAAACACCGGCCCCATGATGCGTCGAGTGACCCCTTTGGCCTCTTGACTGCGGTAGGCGTGGTACATGTCCCAGGCATAGCGCATCGGAGTATGGACATACGACAAGTGAAACGTCTCCGCGCGGGTAATTACTCCCTTAGCTATCGCCGCCGATGAAGAAATGACCACATCGTACGCGGATAGGTCCCACTGTTCCACGCCATAAGCCAACAAGGGCAAATAACGATTATACCAGCGCGTGGCCTTGGGCCAGCGTTGAACTAAGGACGGGATCAAGGTTTTTTGTTGGAGATAGGGAGAGAGTGCCTCAGGACGCACCACTCCGGCATATATCGGAGCGTCCGGATACATTCGGGCCAACTCTTCTAAGACCCGTTCCGCCCCTCCCATGGTTACCAACCAATCATGGACCAAAGCCACCCGCACGTTATTCACTCCTCGTTATGACCACTCCACCTGCCAATCGCGTGGAGAGTGCTCTGTGGCTAGCCGCCTCGCTCTTTATCCAATCCTTGGACCACCATTTGCGCGACCTGCTGCCAACTGGCACGAGCTTCAATTCTAGCTCGCGCCCGGAACGAAAGATCGGCGCGTAGGGAGGCATCATGGTAAAGTTTCAGAATGCCATCGGCAAATCCTTCGTAATCGCCCGGTTGAATCAATATTCCAGACTCGCTATCCATGATTTCATGCAGCCCTCCGGTATCGAAGGCCACGACCGGAATCCCACTCGCCATCGCTTCTAAGACCGAAAGAGGCACCCCTTCGCGATGATGGGTCGGCAACAATAACACGTCGAGTGCGCGATAAAATAGGCTCAATCGCTCCTTATTCAAACTCCCCAAATTATGGATTTGCTCTCCACTGAGTGCCGAGGCCAAAGGTCCCGCACCAGCAATCGCCCAGTGCACCTTGGCCTCTTGTTCCGTCTGGCTCTTGAGCCATCGTCGGATCCAATCGACCCCTTTAGCTCGAGTGAGACGCCCGCTATAGCCCAACAAGAACGGGTCGGCAGGCAATCCCAGGGCCTGTCGAGCCTGAAGCCGCGATCCTGGGCTAAAGAGATCGGTATCCACGGCATTAGGAAGCACACGCAATCGAACGCCCGCACCGCTCTTCAACAAATCCCGGTCCATGCGCATAGCCAAATCTTGACCGATGACAAAAATTAAAGGAACTTTAGGCAAGACCTTCAAGTTCCAACGCCAGTAATATGCCGCCAAAACATAGCGCAGCACCGCCTTAGTCGACGTCACTCCCCAATTCTCACGCATAATATCGCGAGCAGATCCATGGAGGATGTAAGCAAAATGAATGTGATGGTCCAACAACCACCCCACGGCCGATTGAGCGGCGGTCGATTGGCTGATCAGACCGTCGATAGACCCGGCGACTTTTTCCACGTGCACCAAAGTAGGCACCAGGCCACGCCACCAAGCCCCAGTATAACGATTTGGGTGACTGCCTTTGACCGCAAAAAAACGAATCCCCCGATGCTCTTTGGGAAGACCGGAAAGCTCTGTGGTCACCACGGACACCTGATGGCCAAGGCGTTTCAATGCCAGGCACAAATCCTCCGTATGGCGTTCCATGCCGCCCACGCCATGATATACCGTGCCCCGCACCACCACCACCAAATGACTCATTTGTCCGCCACCACGTAGTTGGCGGTGGGCGCTAGCTTCGTCCACAAATGCGGACGATCATAGTGGACATTCCATCCGCTTGCCCTATTTAGCAGGGCATCTAGCGCCAAAATTTTCTGCCACCCGCCCTCTGAGCTGGGCTGCCAACGCCTCAACAACTGCAAGACCGCCCCGTGATAGGCGGGGCGGACCGCCAAAACACGCATGCCCAATTGCTCTAACTGGCGCTTGAGATAAAATCCGGGAATGCCTCGCTCGTTGGGCGAGAGTCCAGGCAGAGCGCGGTGACTGCCCACCACTCGGCCCATCGCATGGCAAGGCTCGCGCAAGATTAATCGCCCACCTGGGCTAAGAACCCGACACAACTCTGCCAAATAATGGCTGACGTTGGGCACATGGTGCAACACCCCAAGCACAAGGGCGTAATCGAACTCCCCATCTTGAGCCGGAATCCTGCCGTCGTCAGGCATGAGCCGATACTCTCCCTCAGGATTTCGTTTGGCTGCAGCGTCCAAGAGGCTTTGGCTCGAATCGATGCCGACATATTGAAATCCTAGCCGGTCTGCTGGCAAATGCATTAACGCCTGCCCTTCGGCACAGCCAAAGTCCAACACTCGCATGTTGGGGGTCGGTCGGAAATAAGGGGCAAAAGCGAGATGCCAATCAAACACTTGATAGAGTTTGGGGTGCTCCTCAAACCGACCGCCAGCAAACTGATTATGGTACTGCGCTTCTTCCAAGAACCATTGCCGAATGGCTTCCGAGTCGAAGTCGTCGCCGTACAAGCGGAAATCCTCTTCCAACGTATTCGCTCCTCGGAACTCCAAATGTCATACCCACGGACTAAAGGGAACGACCCTTTCGCCTGTGCCTAGCCGAGGTCCTATCCTTCCCGTCCAGCCGACCGTGAGCCTGTCACCGTTTACCCTGGCCCACTCGCACATACACCTCTCGCGTGGCTTTGGCGGCAGCCTCCCAGGTAAAGCCGTGAATGCGCTCCAGTCCACCTAACAGGCGTTCGGCCACTTGGTTCGGCTGGTCCAAGACTAAGGCCATCCCGTCGGCAATCGATACCGGGTCCAGGGGATCCACCTCGAAGGCCACCCCTTGCCCGATTTCGCGCAGCGACCCCCGATTCGAAGCCACCACCGGGGTCTCGACCATCATCGCTTCAAACATCGGCAGCCCAAATCCTTCGTATAAACTGGGATAACACAAAGCGACCGCGTGGCTGTACAACCGCAGCAACTGGTCTTCATTGACATAATTCAAAAATTCTACCGACTCGCTCACATCATAGAGCTTAGGCGCACGGTAGATAGGTTCAAACAGCCAGCCCGGTTTCCCGGCAATCACCAGGTCGGGACAGGCATCGCCGCGATCATGCTTGAGCAAACTATAAGCGTGGATCAGACGAACCAAATTTTTCCTCGGCTCTAAAGTGCCCACAGCCAAAAAGTAAGGACGCGGCCTAGGTGCCGGTCCTCGGTCGCGTTGCCGTTGAGCCACTCCGTGGTAAATGACTGTAACCCTATCGGGATCGACATGCAAAATCTCGGTCAAGTCGTCTCGAGTTGCCTGACTGGGCACCACAATGTGATCGGCATGACGCACCGATCGCGCCATCAAGTAGCGCTTCACCTGTCCCATCCGGGTCGGAAAAGTCTCAGGCACACGAAACGCGGTGAGATCATGAACCGTAATCACCGCTCGCGGAATCGTCCCCAAAATAGGCAATTGATAGTCTGGAAAATGGATCACATCGTAGCGCGTCTGCTTCAGAAGCCTTCGCAGCATAGTCTGCTCGTAACTAAGACGAGCACGGCTGCTCGTCAGTTTTCGGGAAGGGTGCAACATCACCGCACCCACGATGTTCACGTCCGGATTGGCCACCGCAAAGACTTGATCTTGGGCAAACTCTTTGATGTACGCGGCAAATAACTCCCCGACATAGTGGCCGATGCCTGCGGACTGCTGAGAATATATGAGTGCGTCAACCGCAATCCGCAGTGCGGACACCCTCTTCCGTACGTGAACCTAATTAATGGTAAGGTACCATGCTCTGTCGAAATACGCAATCGCCAAATTATGCGTGATGGCTCTCACGGCAATCAGAAGAGGAGGCCGAGGGTTCAGTCATTCGGCCTCCTCTACCGGATCCTATCCTGTGATCGAGAACTGAGCCGGCATTTGCCTCATCGTAGCGTGAAGCACATGTGATCCCGCTTTATTCCACACTGTAATCGTAACTTTCTGTCCTGGTTCAGTGGCCTGCACCGCGTTTAACAAATCGTTCTCTTGGTAAATGGTGGTGCCATTGAACTTGGTAATGACCTCGCCCACCTTGAGCCCCGCTAAGGACGCTGGCGACTTGGCCTGAACCGCGTCCACATACGCGCCCATGACCACAGTCATCCCAAGCTTCTTGGCCTGCTGCGAAGTGGTGGCGGTAATAGCCACCCCTAGGTAGGGTTCAGGCACGGTCTTCCCCGCCTCGAGATAGGGAATAGCGTGACGCAAGGTCGAGACCGGAATAGCAAATCCCAAGTCTTGGCCCTGGGTAGACACTGCCGTATTTACCCCGACGACTTGACCAGCCAAATTCAATAAGGGCCCGCCCGAATTTCCTGGGTTAATCGCGGCATCGGTTTGCAACATATTGTAATATTGACGAACCTGGGTGCCAGCGCTGTTCCCTGCCTGAATCGGTCGATTTTCCGCGCTAATAATGCCCATCGTAACTGAATGGCTAAGAGCTTCTGGATTGCCGATGGCAATCGCGTATTGGCCGACGCGAATTTGATTATACGATCCCAGTGACAGCGTTGGCAGCGAGCGATGGACCGAAACTTTTAATATGGCCAAGTCAAGGTTATAATCCGTACCCACTACCTTAGCCGGAACGGGAAGTGGCGTGCCCACCAATTTGACCTGAATATTCTTGGCTTGATTAACCACGTGATCGTTGGTCACAATATATCCGCTCGATTTAATGATGAATCCAGAGCCTAAGTATTGGGCCGAAGTCGTCCCTGTCCCTGTCCCTGTGGCCGACGGTGCTGGCGCGGTATCAGTAATTTCAACAACCGCCGGGTTCGCTTTGGCCACCAAGTTGGGAACGGTGTTTCCGCTAATCACTTGATTCAACTGATCACTCAAAGGGGCCGCATAGGCCGATGAAGGCGTAGACCACTGGCGGACGGTGGCAGTGCCAAGATAGGCTGCACCCGACAGGGCCAATAAGGAGACGGAAACAGTCAATAATGCCGAAAGTCGACGCGATGGTTTCACCACAATTCCCCCTAGTTGTCTTAAATACTTTCGAGTTCTATGATAAAGCCATTTGTCTTCGTTTCCAAACCGAGCTCTCATCTGTGATGAGCCGGCTCCTCGCCGAGACCCAGTCGACGGGCCAAACTCACCACTCTTAAGGCACTGGCCTCCAATAGGCGCTCGGTTTCAGCGATAGCTGACGCCAGCGCCATCGGTCCCGGCACCACGCTGAACGCATAGGCATCTAATGCATCGAGCCAGGTCACGGTTTGCAGATCCACACTACCAGCTAGCACCACCGTCGGCACACCGTGACTGTGGGCATGGCGGCAAACCGTAGCCACCACCTTCCCTTCCTCAGTCTGTGCATCCAGCCGCCCTTCGCCGGTCAAACACAGGTCCACTCCTCTCAGGCGATTGTCCAGACCCGCCAATTTGGCTATCTGCTCGGCGCCTGACAGCAGCGCTCCCCCTAAGACGGCTATGGCCATGCCCATGCCCCCCGCTGCCCCAGCCCCCCGGCGCTTCGCTAGTCCTGACCGCCCAAGGTGCCGCTCGAGCACCGCAACAAAGGCCCCCATATCCGCTTCTAAGGCAGTCATGTCGCTTGGCTCCACCCCTTTTTGCGGGCCAAACAGTCTGACCGAGCCCCGTTCGCCCAACAAAGGAACGAAGACATCGCACCAACCGACGATCGGCTTGGACGGCTCTTCTCCCTCGATGAATGCGACCGAGGACAGTCCCGAGGCCGTTGGCTTCACCAAGACACCGTGGGCATCATAAAACTGCCAACCGAGCCCACGCAAAAATCCTAACCCCGCGTCCACCGAACCGGTGCCCCCCAAAGCGACCACCACATCGTCCACCTCGGGATCAGAAAGCGCTGCCTGCACCAGTTGGCCGGTGCCCAAACTCGTCGTCTCCAGCGCTCCTTGAGGCCGCTTGCCCGCTTCAATAAAGCCGGACCCCACGGAAGCTTCCACCAGCGCCGTCCTGCCCAACCGAACGTAGTGGCCTAGGCCGAGTCGGCCGTACGCATCCACCCGCTTGGCCGGGATTTGAAGCATCTGGGGAAAGGTCGCACGAAGCGCATCTTGGGTCCCTTCCCCCCCGTCGGCCATGGGCATAACGTCGGCATCTCCACCTGCTCGGACGATCCCCTGAGCCATTGCCTTGGCCGCTAATATGGCGCTTGGCCCGCCTTTAAATCCATCTGGGGCCACCAATACCCGCATACTCATCCCCTTCATCGGTCAGTCATTAGCCGCACCATCGTCGCCCGAATGTCTTACAGCCCCTGGCTGTCATACCCCGAGGGCCGTACATCCGGCCCAAAATTCGTCACCCATCCGGTGCCTGGTTCGGACCGAACCCCGGATACCAATCCCTCAGGCGCTATTGCAGAAAAAAGCCCGAACCCCTTCAGCCCGCACGATTTTACGGCCCCGATCTCAATCCATCCGCCCCACTCAATCCTGGTGGCGCCCACGCTCATCGGTCGGCCGCGTCCAGCAGTTGTCTTAAAGCCCGTTTGAAGATCCGATAGCGCCGACGGAGTCTAGCCACGTATACGGGATCTTGAAACTGAGGTCGAAACAACTGCAACAACTCCTCTGCAAAGCGGCCCTGATGGCCCCACAACATCAAGGATGGCCCCTTTAGCGTCTTGGCCGACGCACTGTTCTCACCTTCACCCATCCAGCGATCGTAAAACGCCTGGGGCTCCCAACCGAAACTAATCGATGCCGCCGCTTCAGCGGTAGGCTGAGACGCCCGCATCACAAAAAGGTAAGCCACACGGCAATCACAATCGGGGCCCGCACAGTAAGCATCAATCAACCCGTACTCGCCGTCAGGCAACCTCGGGTGCCCGACCACGGTCATTGCGCGATAGTCGCTCGCTTTAGCATCACAAAGCACATGATAGGGTACAATCACCCCGGACTGTAAGTCCTCGACGTCCATTGCTTCCTTCTTTCCACGGTGTGGTGGCGTGCTGTCTCCGGTCTCTTTCGGGGTATAGGGTGGCGTCCATCCATCTCCCCATAGCTTTATTTAATCACTTCCAATAACGATCCGACGCCCCTGATTGGCGCACCCGAGTCCCCTACCCGGTTCTTGATGCCCCCAACGTGCGGGTGGCCCAATGTTCGAACCGGTCGAGAAAGATTACAATGAAAGAGGAATTTCAAATCCCCTAGAAATTTACCAATCCCCACGGAGGTAGGTTATGGATCCATCGCTGACTCGAAAACATCAACATTTGAACAGCATCTTGCGCCCGATGGGGCGGGTCGCCATCGCCTTCTCAGGCGGGGTGGACAGTACGACTTTGCTCCGCGCAGCCGTCGAAGTTCTTGGATCGTCTCAAGTGCTGGCTCTGACCTCGGTTGCCGCCGCCGTTCCCCGACGAGAGGTCGCGCAGGCCAAAACCTTGGCGGAAAAAATGGGAGTCGCTCTCGTCGAACTTGTGACGGACGAACTAGACAACCCACTTTATGTGATGAATGATGCCAACCGTTGCTACTTTTGCAAAAATACGCTTTTTCGCGACTGTCGGCGAGTCGCTGCTGAACGGGGAATTGAGCATGTGCTTTACGGAGCGATTTTAGACGATCTGGGCGATGTTCGTCCTGGCATGCGCGCCGCCCGAGAACTTCTCATCCGAGGGCCCTTAGCCGAAGCCCAATTCAGTAAAGACGACGTCCGCCAATTGGCTCGCTATTGGCACCTAGACGTGGCCGACAAGCCTGCCAGCGCATGTCTCGCTTCGCGGGTTGCCCACGGGGTGCCAGTCACTGCCAAAACCCTTTCCAAAGTAGAACGATCGGAAGATTTTCTCCACGACTTAGGGTTTCGTCAAGTACGCGTCCGTCATCATGACGAAGCCAGCGCTCGCATCGAAGTCGAGCCCGAAGACCTGGTTAAGGTGGCGCAACGAGCCGATGAAATCTTTGCTTTTTTACAAGGTGTGGGCTATCGCTACGTAAGTCTCGACCTGGGCGGCTACCGTCAAGGAGCCTTAAACCTGCCCACGCCCATCGAAAGGAGTCTTTAAATGGCCTGGTTGTTTGTGGATGCCACCTTTGGTTTGAGCGGAGACATGATGCTCTCCAGTTTGATCGCCCTTGGCGTTGATTCCAATCGCTTAGCATCTGAATTAGCGCAATTGATCCCTGACCACTTCGCACTGACGGCCACCCCGGTGGTTCAAGGGGGCATCCATGCGACCCATCTTGTCGTGGACTGTGAGGAGGGCCACACCCACCGCCATGCCAGGGACTTGATGACCATGGTGGAAACTAGTGCGCTCAGCGAACGAATTAAGACGCGAAGCTTCGCCATCATCGACCACTTGGCCAGGGCAGAAGCCCGGGTTCACGGCATCGATCCAGCGGAGGTCTCTTTCCATGAGGTCGGTGCCGTCGATTCCATTATCGACATGATTGGCACCGCCATCGCGCTCGAATGGTTGGAGATTGAGGGGCTCATCTTTTCGCCGCCAGCGTTAGGCCACGGCACAGTTCATTGCCAACACGGCCTGTATCCCATCCCTGCTCCTGCCACGGCTTACCTTCTGGAGGGGGTGCCTCTGGCTCCATTTGACGCCGAAGGAGAACTCATGACTCCGACCGGAGCGGCGCTATTAAAGGCATTAGCGGATTCAGTGGGCCCGTTCAATGGGGCGAAGATTCTGGCCATCGGCTACGGTGCTGGCAGCCGCACCTATGCGGACCATCCTAATGTCGTCCGGTCGATGATTTTCGAGCCGCGAACCACGGTGTTGGCTCACGACCATCAGCATGAACACCATGATCAAGTAGCCCTGCTCTCTGCTAATCTCGACGACTTGCCGGCAGAGCTCATGGCCCACGCCGGTCAAGCGTTGTTGGCGGCTGGAGCTTTAGACGTATGGATGGATCCGGTGATTATGAAGAAAGGCCGACCGGGCGTAGTGCTCAATGCGCTAGCCTCCCCAGATTTAGTGGATAGCTTGGCCGCCTTGTTTTTCCGAGAAACCAGCACATTGGGTGTCCGCATCCAGGGCCCCTTTGAACGACGATCGCTGGCTCGGCACAAGGTGACGGTAGACCTCGGCTATGGCACGGTCGACGTCAAAGTCGGCTCCTTCGAGGGGAAGGTGGTCCAAGCCGCCCCGGAATACGAAACGGTTGCACGGTTAAGCCAAGCCATTGGCAAACCCGCGAAACTCATCTACCAAGATGTGGCGGCGCATCTCGAGGCTGAAGATCCAGCATGAGCCATCCGGATATCCGTGCTCTGTTAGATGCCGTCCGCCAGGGTCAATTGAGTGTCGATGAGGGTGTCGCTGCGCTCAAAACCCTAGAGACCGAAGACCTAGGGTTTGCCCGTCTCGATCACCAACGACAAATTCGGCAAGGCTTGACCGAAGTCGTCTATGCCGAAGGTAAACTGCCGGAGGAGACCGCAACCATCGTCAAGCGTCTGTGGCATCGGCCTTCTCCCCTAGTGATTGCGAGTCGGGTCGACGACGAAACCGCTCGGGCCATCGAAAAAGATGTACCCGAGGCGGTCTACCATCCTCGATCGCGTCTCAGCATCGTCAAGCGAGAAGATCCCAACTCGCTAGCACTAGGCAAAATCGCCGTCGTGGCAGCGGGGACATCGGACCTGCCGGTGGCTGAAGAATCCTTTTTGGTCGCCAACGCGTTGGGCAATCAGACGGAACTCATCATTGACGTCGGCGTGGCCGGAATTCATCGCCTCTTCGAAGTATGGGACCGCGTGGAATCCGCACGAGTCATCATCGTCGTGGCAGGCATGGAAGGTGCGCTCGCGAGCGTCATCGGTGGGCTGGCCGACTGTCCGGTATTAGCCGTCCCCTCGCCCGTTGGATACGGGGCGGCATTCGGTGGAATGACCGCTCTCTTGGCCATGCTATCTAGTTGCGCCCTGGGCGTTGGTGTATTTAATATTGGAAACGGCATTGGCGCTGCGGTCTTGGCCAGCAAGATTAATCATCTCGCTGGCTGACCGCCGCCCCATGGCCTTATTCTGGACGCCAGTGGGTCGCCAGTTTTGCAGTGAGCATCAGATTTTCAGTCTCCACCGCAGGGCTAACACCGGAGACCGCCGATGTCCATGTCGCCAACCGATGTGGGATCGAGCGCTAGTGCTCGATCCCACTAATTGTACGGATCTTCCGCACTTTCTGTTATTGACAATTGACGGAACATCGACAAGTCCAAATGAATTCAGTGTTCATTGATCCTTTGTCGACGACAACATTGCAAAAATGGTTTCTCTGTGACAATAGATCTCCCAGGGAATAGAACGGACGACCGTTCGAAGCCGAGATAGCGTAGTGGACCACGCCCGGTTCGCAGTCCATCCAGGAAGGGGGTTCAGAGGATATTGGATTGGAGGCTGCCTAGGCAGCCTCGGGATAAGGTTCCTGCGTAGGATCTAAATCATAGTTTCCCATGCTGCTCCGCCGCACCCCGCCGCATGAAAAAGTCTTCAGGGGGTTTTTCTGAACAGTCAGACCAGGGAGGGTAAAGAGGGCATTGAGGAGTTCCAGTTCGGCTCGTCCATACCCCCGGCGACGGACCATTTTGATTTTGTTGTTGGTCCCCTCCATGGGGCCATGGCTAATGGCCGGATAGCGGAAGCCGTTTTTCGCCGCCTCGATATCCTGTTTCAATCCGGAGTCGAACTCCGCACTCGGCTCCGAGTCGTCGTCCTGAGACGTTCGAATGAATGGGTCCCGGCCCGCCTCATCGCCGGTATCCACAATCGTGGTAAAGGTGGACAGGCATGTCCGTAGCCGAGGCCACAATCGAGAGGTTGGCTTCCCACTCCCTATCCCAGTCAGCGCTCACGGTCTTGCTGGGCTTCACAATGGGGGCGCGCGCATCAAAGCCTCTTCGTCGGATCTGAGGCCTGACTTTCGGATCGGTCGTTCCCAGCTAGGGCGTTTTCGTGCCGCACTTTGAGCAAATACTGGTATACCGTGTTGGCGCTGCCCGAAAACCCTTCCTTAACAATCACGACATGAATCCTTTGATGCCCTTCCGCTTCAGCGGCTAAACGTCGGACGGTTTCATGATAGGGGGCGACTATGGATGCCGACGCAGGTCGGGCCCCGGGGGCCAGAGTTTTGAGCGGGCGTATAGCCTTCGGCGAATCCAGAGCCTCCGTCCAGGCATCGAGTTTGGTTTCGACTTTCGCGATGGTGGCCGGCGCTTCTTTACGGTACCGACGCAAGGTCGCTCGCGTGATGCCCAGTCGCTCGGCCAGGCTCGCCGTACGGAGGCCGCTATCCGCAAGCTCGATCAATTTTAGGGTCGTTCGATATTTTCGCGCTTGCCGCGCGGTTAGCCGCGCGATGCGAATGCGCCGTTCGCGATCAGCTTCTGACAGCGTCCAGGGCGGCAGGTGCTCCGATTGCGGGGCACTCCTGCGATGGGTTGGATCGAACCGTCGCCTGGAGGCAAAAACCCATCGGACCCTAAGGTCTAATCTTTACCCACAAGTCTGTGGTGCGTTAGGTTTGACGGAAATAACCTAAAGTTCGCGAGCGAATGCATCGCAAATTGGTTTCAGATTGATCCAGATGCAGCCTCAAGGTGGCGGTATTTTGCGATCAAAGAATCCGCCACGAAGGTCACGGCGGAGTGCGCAGAGCGATAAGGCCCTACAAAAGGAACGAGCGGGCCGGCCCCGGGGCATGGAATCAGGGCCCGAATGGCCACGGCATTCCATGATGAGGCGGGATCCCTACCGTTCGAGGCGGTCCGACCCCATCGATGAACACGGAACACGCCGTCGATGCATCCCCTTTGCGCCCATTGACATCATTCATGGCGAGCACCTTCACGTCCCGACGGTGAAGGTTTTGTGCGACCATGGTCGCGCGCTTGGGTTTTCAGCAGACGAATCAGCGGTTCGCGGCTGATCCCCAATGGAGCGCGTGGTGACCACCCGGGGATACACGGCTTTCCCATCCCACGGAAAATCTTGCCCCGTATGGTCGGTCTACCGCTTGGCGGAACGCCGACTCACGGTGTGGCAGACTGGGCACGTGGCCTGATCCCACCGCGACCGCCAGTGAAAGTACCAGCCTTTTTCTCCGCGTTCCATCTCCATCAATCTCCAGTCACTTGGGATCGAGAGCCCATACCAAACCTTCGCTAGCATCTCCATGAGTCGAGGGATACTACCGAATCGATCGGCCATTTCCATGGTCTGCATTCTAAAAAAGTCTTGCAACAGCTGGCTTAACCGTACGGGGGCCATGGCCATCCCGCTCTCTACCCCCTGAATGACACTTCTTGTCAGGATAGTCCATCGCGTCGAAGATGTTAAGCTTATGCTTTAGTTCATATTTTTATTCAACCAGTAGCCAGAGAAATAACTATATACCAGGTCGTAAAAAATTGAAAGATCCTGTAATCACAGCCCCCACAATCGGCCGGCCCTCGGATCGGCCCCGTGATAAATGCCAGCGGCGAGCATCGTCGGGGAGTGCGTAGCAAACGAACCATGATACTGGCGTGGGTTCGACGAACCGGGCTATGTCGAAGGGCCTCTGGTCCCTGTTTCAGTGACCGTACACATGAATCTGCCGAGCTGTACAATTGGATTTGGCCTGATTGCTCTATTTGACTAACCACGGTAGACTTCCTTTTACTGGTTCACCATGGACATTCCCGACCATTTCCGGTTCTTACGCACTTTTTGTCATTGAGGTTTTACGGGTTTGGATATATGCAGCTGTTAATAGGGTGTTAATGCGTTTGTTCTTTGAATCCAGGAGAAAATTTGCTGCATATCACTAGCCGAGCGAGACCCTGAGCTTT